>DUOV01000047.1 GCA_012838615.1 Clostridia bacterium
AAAGGAGCCTAACTGATACTTCAAAACAATCCTCCTATTTTTAAACTTCTTTGCAAAAGTTAGTACTACTAAGCCAAGTTACTAATGTAGCTGTAAGAAAATAAAAAGTATATAATTTAACAAAGGGGGAATTTACCGTGAAGAAATCAGAACTGCAAACACCTGCCATTTTAGTTGACCTGGACATTTTAGAATATAATATCAAAAGATATCAAGACTTGTGTAAAAAACATAACAAACAACTTTGGCCTATGGTTAAAACCCACAAAAGCATCGAAATTGTCAAAATGCAGCAAAAAGCCGGCGCAACAGGATTCTTATGCGGTACCCTTGACGAATGCGAAGGCATCTGCCAAGCAGGTATAAAAAACATAATGTATGCCTATCCTGTAGCCAGCGAGGCTAGTATCCAAAGAGTTATTGCTTTGTGTAAAAAATGTAATTTCTTTATCCGCCTTGATAACCTAGATAGCGCAAAATTACTCAATACTGCAGCTGAATCTCAAGGAATAAAGATTAACTACACAGTTATCATAAACTGCGGATTAAACCGGTTTGGTGTTCAACCCGAAAGGGTAGTTGATTTCGCAAACTCCTTAAAGCAGTTCAAATCTTTGATGTTTAAGGGCATCTCAACCCACCCCGGCCATGTATATGCTGCTTCTAAACACGAAGATATCCCAAAATATGTTGAGGACGAAAAAGGAGCAATTAAAACAGCAGTAAATGCCTTAACTGCTGCCGGTTTTACTTTGGAATTAATTACAAGTGGTGCAACCCCTACCTTCTTTGGTTCAATTTCTGATAAAAATATTAATATATTCCATCCCGGAAACTACGTATTTAACGATGCCATCCAAATGTCAACAGGCATAGCAAAAGAATCTGAATGTGCATTATCGATCTATACAACAATAATATCCCATCCTCTACCTGATCGCTTTATTTGTGATGCAGGTGCAAAATGTTTAGGGTTAGATCAGGGTGCCCACGGAAATGCTTCTTTAAAAGGATTTGGCCACGTTAAAAAACATCCGGAAATAACAGTTTCCAGTCTGTCCGAAGAAGTAGGTATCTTACATATAAATGGTTCAACGTCCCTAAAAGTCGGGGATAAGATTGAAATTATCCCGAATCACGCTTGTTCTTCAGCCAATCTCACAAGCAATCTGATTGGTTGTCGCGGGGAAAATATAGAGAAAATAATTGCAGTTGACATGAGAGGAAACTCAACTGTTAAAGTAAAATAATATATCATTTTTTGTACTAGTGAAAAAGTTTTTGTATTTTGCTGTTGATTATTTTAGGGTTAACGTCTTTTACTGCTTTATCGTTTACTCCATACTTCTGTTTCATTTTTAAGATTCGATAAACACTTTGGTCAATCCTTGTTATAGGAATATCCTTGTTTTCAGCAGCCTCATAAAGGGCTTTTAGCACAGCCTCTTCTTTGGCAAAATCATGACAAACGAGGATTATATCACTACCGGCTTTAATAGATTCTACTGCAGCTTTACCTAGATCAAAATTATCATTTATCGCACCCATTGTCATATCATCCGTAATGACTACACCCTCAAAATCCATTTTATTACGCAAAATATCGTTAATAATAGTTTTCGAAAAAGTTGCCGGAGAATTAGCATCAATTTTTGGTAGCATAATGTGGGCAATCATTACAGCATCTGCACCATTTTTTACAGCTTCATAAAAAGGAAGTAGTTCAAAGCTTTCCAAACGGTCTAAGTCATTATTTACTATAGGTAAGCCATAATGGGAGTCAACTGAAGTATCCCCATGACCGGGAAAATGTTTTACAACGGAAACAATATTTTGCTCCTGTAAACCTTTCATCGTTTGGATTCCTAATTTACTAACAATACCCGGTTTATCACCAAAAGCCCGGTCTCCGATCACAGGATTTTCTGCATTACTGTTAATATCTAAGACCGGAGCAAAATTCATGTTAAGACCTAGCATTTTAAGTTCTTCTCCGATAATACTTCCCACTTGATAAGATATTTCGCCATTGTTAATTTCCCCGATAGCTTTACTGGAAGGAATTTTGGCAAATTCCTGAGGCAGGCGGCTAATTCTTCCCCCTTCCTCATCAATAGCTAAAAATAAAGGTATTTTGTTTACTGAATTGGCTTTCTTTAAAGAATTGATTAGATCTAACATTTGTTCTAGATTCTTAATGTTTTGCTTGAGCAAGACAAAACCACCTACATGATAGTTTTTTATTAAATGCTTGGAGTTTTCGTCATGCTCATACCCATCTACCCCTACCATGACAAGTTGACCAATTTTTTCAGCTAAACTCATGGAGGCAACCGTTTCAGCTATCTCATCAGTAAAAGTTTCCTCTTCATAATCATTTTCTAAATTCTCAGCTTCATTAATTAATTCTGCCGATTCGCTAAAAAATTGGATACTACCATCAGCCAGGACAAAACCTATAGAAAACGACATGGCTAGTGTAACAACAGCACAAAAAAAATAAAGGTATTTCATGGACCTATCACGTCTTCCTGCTTCAAAAATTTTTTTATTAAATATAAAGACGTTAAAACTTGTCTATTTGTTGCACCATCAAAAAAGCAGGCGAATATTTTGTGAAGCAGGACTAATAAAAATACAAATTTCTTAACAATAAAAAATCCCAGAAAATAACTGGGATTAGTCTTCTTCTATACTATTATCCTCTGGAACAATGATATTTAAAATAAAGGCTATTAAAAAAGCAAGGACTATTGGTGATTTACCAAATATGTTTTGAACGTCAGTCGAAAAAAATTGTAAAGAATTTGCAACTGAACTAACACCAACACCAAGGGCTAAAGCAATACCAACAATTAATTTGTTTCGATAATTTAACGGTTGTTGGGTGATTAGCTGAATACCTGACATCGTAATAGCTGCAAAAACTGTAACTGTAGCACCGCCCAATACAGGATAGGGAATTGTTGTCATTATAGCGCCAAAAACAGGGAACAGACCAGCGATAATCATTATAACACCCACTATAAGAAATACTTTTTTAGCGACAACTTTTGTTGTTACTATTAAACCAACATTTTGACTGTAAGGGTCAGTTGGCAAACCTCCTATGCAGGCTCCGAGCATCCCACATATTCCCTGCCCCTTAATTGCCCCTGCAAGTTCCAAATCCGTAGCTTCACGGTTGAATCCACCAATAGCAGTAGAAGAAACATCTCCGATAGTTTGAACAGCTTGCACTATGTACATCAAAATCATGGATATTATTGCAGGTGGGTGAAACTCAAAACTCCATCTGAAAAATTGGGGAAAAGAAATCCATGGCGCATTTCTGACAGTATCGTAATTGATCATGCCTCCCCAAAGAAGAGAGATAATATAACCTACACCAATTCCTATTAACATACCTGATACTCGCACATAGCCTTTGCCAAAGAAATTACAAGCAAGAGTTACTCCTAGTACAATTAAAGCGATAATCCAATATTTCGGAGAACCAAAATCACTAGCAGTCGCACTACCGCCAGCCATATAGTTAATGGCTGTTGTGTAAAGCGATAAACCAATACTCAAAACTACAGTACCACTAACAATTGGTGGAAAATACTTCCTTATTCTGCCCATAGCCATGCCTATAAAAATAGAAGCAAAAGCAGCTACTAATTGAGAACCAAATATAGCTCGTATGCCATAAGCAAGACCAATGGCCGAAAGAATAGGCATATAAGCAAAAGCGACCCCCATAACATTTGGCAGCCCCATCCCAAATCCAAGGATCGGATATAACTGAATTAAAGTAGTTATACCTCCAATTAACATAGCGGCTTGCATCAAGAAAACTTTATCGCTTTCCGGTAATCCTAAAAGCTGAGCAACCAAAATAGGAGGTGTTATATTACCCACCAGCATGGCTAATACATGTTGCAAAGCTTGGGGAAAAGCTATGCTAAAACTAGGATTACCATTAAGTTCGAATAAAGATTTGTCGGATTTTTCAACTTTACCAATATGTTTATGTTCTTCCATAAGTACCCCTCCATAATTATTTATAGCAAAAAAAGACCTCCTTGTTAGCTTACCAAGGCAGGCCCTTTTATATGCAAAGACCAAGCTTTCAGATTCTCAGTTCAAATCGATTTATTTTTTTGCTATAATTAAGATAATTTTAAACAGTCTACATGAAAGGGAAAAACAGATGCATGGTAAGAAATCGGTATTTTATGAAAAAATATCCCAAACGGTATACTGGACTATTAGGGGAATTGAAATACTTTTAGCAGGTCTACTAGTTTTATTAGTATTGGCTAGCTCCATATTTGTATTTGGAACCCTAATCCAAAACTATAGCCAAATAGCTGGCTTTAGTGATTTCCAACAGTTACTTTCTTACCTTCTATTACTTATTATTGCTCTAGAATTAGCTTATATGCTAATAGAACATACGCCTAACAACGTAGTAGAAGTTATGATTTACGCAATTGCGCGAAAAATGCTAATTTACAACACTACGGCCTTAGATCTTTTAGTTGGTGTTATTACCCTTGCAATTCTATTTGGAGTAAAAGTATATCTTATTAAAGATAGGCCAGGTTTTCTTAAATCAAAGTTTTTTAAAAAAATGTCTAGCAAATCAAAAAATAAAGTATAATAACAAAGAATTAGCCCTGTTAAGCATTATATTTGGGCTAATTTTTTTAAATAAATTAAATTCTTCTTGCCGCCCATATTAGCAAATTCCAAGGTAGCACAATACTTGTCAACACAAGATACAACTAATGTTTCCATATATTTAGGCGGCACTATAGTTAGGGGCCACATGTGCTTTTTTATAATATCTTTTTCAATCTCATTTAAATTAAAGTACTTTGATGCGTTGTCTAAGGCAATTTTAGGATGAGCAAACCCGTGGATTCCTTTGTATGGTTTTTCTACTTTTCGGTTATAAAGAAAAAAGTCATGAAGTAAGCCTCCTCGGGCAGCAGAACAGTAATCTAGGCCTAATTTTTTACATAATAAAAAACTTTTATATGATACAAAAAGGCTATGCTCTAACCGGGAAACATTACCATGTTGGACAAAATTGTGCAGTCCACGTACTTCCTGGTTTGTAAGCAGATCCTTTATGCAATCTTTATAGTCTGCATCATTACTAGCTCTTTTCTTTAAACTCTCCTTAAACATTTCCCATTTTGGCATATTTAAAAACTCCTTAGTAAAGCATTTCCTGATATATTATCATGTCCCTTATAGTTTTAAAATGGTAAATGCAGGAGCTAATTTAAACCTTACAATAGAGCTTTAATATCTCTTACAAAAGCTTCCACCGCTTCCATCTTAGTTGCCCAAGAAGTTACCAAGCGAATAGCTGAGTAGTTATCATCAATTTTCTCCCATAAATAGAACAAATATTTTTGCTGTAATTCATCAATTAACCGTTTAGGCATGATGGGAAATATTTGATTAGTCGGCGAATAGATTAGAAAACTAAATCCTAGGTCTTTTAATTTTTCTCGAAGTAAAACAGCCATTTTGTTGGCATGGGCGGCTAAATCAAAAAATAAATTATCCTGAAAAAGTTCTTTAAATTGAATGCCAAGAAGCCATCCTTTGGCAAGTAAAGCTCCCCTTTGTTTCATATGATAACGGAAATCTTCTTTTAAGGAATTGTTACAGATAACCAAAGCTTCCCCAAAAAGTGCCCCATTTTTTGTCCCGCCTATGTAAAAAGCGTCAACTAAGTTTGCTAACTGGTTGAGAGTAAGATCGTTCTCGCTAGAACACAAAGCAGAGCCTAGCCTAGCACCATCTAAATACAAGATTAAGTTATTATTTCTACAAAATTTACTTATTTTTACTAGCTCATTCTTTTTATATAATGTTCCTATTTCAGTTGAGTTAGAGATATAGACTAACTTAGGTTTTACCATATGCTCATCAATATGGACTTTAAGGACCGCTTCAATTTCCTCAGAAGTAAGCTTTCCATCCCTTCCTTCTATGGAAATGATTTTATGACCTGTTGCTTCGATGGCGCCTGTTTCATGCACCAAGATATGACCAGAAGCTACTGCAACGGCTGCTTCATAGGAACGTAAAAAAGCAGAGATGACAGTTAAGTTTGTTTGTGTACCACCAGTTAAGAAATGAACATCAACATCGTCACGACCGATCTTTTTTTTAATCAATTCTACAGCTTGTTGGGTATAAATATCCTTCCCGTATCCTTCAAATTGCTTCAAATTCGTTTCAAAAAGGCGCTGTAAAATCCTAGGGTGAGCCCCTTCGCTATAGTCGTTTTTAAAACTGTACATAAGTGCCTCCTCTGAAAGCTGACATTTTTGTCTATCTTTCCCTAATTTATAGAAGTTAATTGAGATTTATTTTTTTATTATACATCAGGCAAATAAATCTTTATAACAAAGAACGAAACAATATATAGTTAAATATAAACCCTTTTTATGCTATTATTAAACCTATTAGGGGGAAAATATATGAAATTTATATCGTGGAATGTTAACGGTTTAAGAGCTTGTTTAAATAAAGGATTTATGGACTTTTTTAACGAGCAACAGCCTGATATTTGCTGTCTTCAAGAAACGAAGCTACATCCAGGTCAAATAGAACTCAATTTAGATAGTTATGAAATATATTGGAATAGTGCCTTTAAAAAAGGTTATTCTGGTACTGCTGTTTTTACCAAGATTAAACCTAACTCAGTCTTTTTCAATCTTGGGCAAGAAGAGCATGATCAGGAAGGCCGTATTATCACACTTAATTATGAGAATTTTTACCTTGTTAATGTCTACGCCCCTAATTCTCAGCGGGGGCTGGCCCGTCTAGACTACCGTCTGAAGTGGCAAGATGATTTTTGTAACTACCTGAAAAGTTTAGATGAAAAAAAGCCAGTAATCATATGTGGAGATTTTAATGTTGCTCATAAAGAAATAGATATTAAAAACCCTAAGAAGAATGAAAAAAATGCAGGTTTTACTCCTGAAGAAAGAAAAAAAATGTCAGAGCTTTTGGATTCGGGATTTGTTGATACTTTTCGCTACTTGTATCCTGACCTTAGGGAAGCCTATACTTGGTGGTCCTATATGTTCAAGGCAAGAGAAAAAAATATTGGTTGGCGAATTGACTACTTTTTGGTATCTGAAAGGATAAAGAGCCGGATCAAAAATGCAACTATTTATGCTGAAGTGATGGGAAGCGATCATTGCCCTATAGGACTTGAAATTGACTTTTAGCAAAACGGCAATGGCAATAAATTGCTTAGCAATAAAAATTAGCCTTCCTTAATTGGAAGGCTTTTGTAATATGTTCTGTTATTTAATATTAGCAATTGCGGCGTCAGCAAACTTAGTAGTTACAACTTCCGAATAGGGAGCTGTTTGGTCAAGTTCTCCCGCATCTTGAAGAGCTTTTTGTAGGGTATAGAAGTCCTTTTCCAAGAGAATTGGGTCCTTCTTCCACGAATTTTGCTCTTTATATCTTTTGACGACAGTAACTAAAATTTCCTCATCAGAATCAGGAAAATGAGGTTTTATGGCTTGAGCTATTTCCTCGGGTGTATGGGATTCTACCCATAGTTGACCTTTATAAATAGCATTTGTAAACTTTTGTATTATTTCTGGATTCTTTTCTATATAACTTTTGCTGGCAAAATAAGCTGTGTAAGGTACCTCTCCGCTAGACTCACCTAAAGAAGCCAAAATATAAGCTTTTCCTTCTTTCTCCATTTCAGATGCCGTAGGCTCAAAGATAATCACATAATCCCCTTGTCCTCCCATAAAGGCACCCGGCATTGCAGCAAATTGCATAGTTGTATCGATCAGCACATCTCGGCCTGGCTCCAGTCCATTATTACGCAATACATACTGCAATATTATTTCAGGCATGCCACCTTTACGCCCACCGATAATGGTTTTGCCTTTAACATCGCTCCACTTAAAATCCGGATCCGGTTCTCTTCCCATTAAAAATGTTCCATCTCCATTAGTCAGTTGGGCAAAAACAATGCTGTAATCCTCCCTCCCTTCGTTATAGACATAAATACTGGCTTCTGGTCCGGCAAATCCTATGTCAGCTTGACCGGTCAATACTGCAGTCATAACTTTATCCGCTCCCTGGCCGTTGCTAAGCTCGATTTCTAAGCCTTCTTCTTCAAAGAAGCCTAAGCTTAAAGCTACATACTGAGGGGCGTAAAAAATGGAGTGGGTCACTTCAGATAAATGAATTTTTGTTAACTGCTGTTGGGCATTGTTGCTGCCGCATCCATTTAATACTAAGGTTAGCCCCAAGATAATCAGAATAAGTATATAAGCATTTTTAAGTTTCATAAGTATCCCTCCCGTTTAGTAAGTAATTTATTCTCTATGACGTGTTATCAACAATTTTTCTAGATAAACCACCCCCTGATACATTAATGCTGCAGCTATGCAAAGAATTAAAACGCTGGTCATAACTAGATCCAGCTTAAAAACTTGACCACCATAAACGATTAAATAGCCTAACCCTGCTTTTGATACCAGGAATTCTCCAACAATAACCCCCACCCAAGATAGTCCTACATTTATTTTTAAGGCGTTAATAATAGTAGGTAGAGATGCGGGAAGAATAACCTTAGTCATAACCTGAAGCTTTGTTCCTCCAAAGGTTTGCACCAGCTTAATCTTTTCCTTATCTATGACTAAAAAACCATTTAACACTTCTAAAATCGTAACAATAAGAGATATTGCCAAAGTCATGGCGATAATAGCTGCCGGCCCGGCCCCTATCCAGACAATAAAAATAGGCCCTAAAGCAATTTTGGGAAGGCTATTCAAAATGACTAGGTATGGTTCTGCAACTTTGGATATAAAGTCAGACCACCAAAGAATAATAGCTATTACTGTTCCGAGTACTGTTCCCAAAACAAAACCAATAATAGTTTCCAAACAGGTTATATAGATATGATGTAACAAAGCGCCTTCTTGGTAGAGTGTATTGATAGTTTTGATAATCCGTGAAGGCTGGCTGGTGATAAACGGGTCTACTATCTTTAAGGAGGCCAACAGCTCCCATAATCCAAAAGCTAAAACTAAAATCATAATTTGTGTAAATCTAACTAAGAGTTTTTGACGTTGAACACTCTTTAAGTACTTTTTATGTTCCAGGGAAATTGTTTCTGGTACTAAATCGCTGTTATCTTTTTGTCTCAAACTAAACATGTACGTCCAGCTCCTTCCATATACACTCGAAAACATTCTGGAACTTTGGTACTTTTCGTGATTTTAGCGGCGTGCGATTATCTAGTTGAAAGTTAATTTCATGCACACTTTTAACAGTACCTGGTCTACGGGTTAAAACAATTACTCGATCCGACATGCTTATACTTTCGGCAATATCATGGGTAACCATAATAGCTGTCTTATGTTCTTTTTTAATAATGTCATAAATATCGTCATTAACGGCTAGTCGGGTTTGATAATCCAAGGCTGAAAACGCTTCGTCTAGTAACAATATTTGTGGATTTGTTACCAATGTTCGTATGAGAGCAGCCCGTTGTCTCATCCCACCTGAAAGCTGACTAGGGTATTTATGAGCAAATTCAATCAAGCCATAAGTTCTAAGCAAATGTTCCGCATATTGTTTGGCACTTGGAGTCACCGACTTCTGAATTTCTAACCCTAGCAGAACATTTTGCATTATTGTTCTCCAGTCAAATAAATGATCTTTTTGGAGCATATACCCTACTTTTTTAGAGGGACCAGTAACTTGCTCACCCTCTATCAGAACATTGCCGGAAGTAGGAGCTAAAAGTCCCGATATTATTGACAGAAGGGTTGATTTTCCACAACCGCTTGGACCTACAATACTTACAAACTCCCCCTCATAAACCTCTAAATTAATGTTTTCTAGGGCAGGAATTTCTCCGTTTAAAGACTGATATTTCATTCCTATGTTTTGTAGCTCAACAATAACCTTCAATGCTTTCCCCCCTTTTAGTTACCTGTTACAGTATACTTAAGGGGACGAGAAAGGGTGAATAGCCAAAATATAAGAAAAAAAGAGCATAGCAAAGTACTTTTTTAAAGTAGATTGCTATACTCCCAATTCTAAGAAACTCACAATTATTATAATCGTTGGGTAATTCCAAAAAAAGGATTCTAATTAATTTAAAAAGGGATAGCAGGTCATGCTATCCTCTCAAGCAAGCAAATATATTTTTCTCTAGTAACTAACTTACTCCATATAATTCGTAGATTCAATATTAGAACCTGGAGTCTTTTTTGAGGTATCATATCCTAACTCATAATATTGATTATTGTTAAATTCAAAAGCTTTAATTATATCAAGTCCCAATTTTTTAGTATGAGCTGTCATGGATCTTTTGTTAATTTGATTAATAAATGTGATTAAGATAGGATATCTCTTTTTCATTTGAAACCTGGAAAACTCAAAAATATTTGGAAGAACCTCAGTTCCACGGTAATCTCTATGAATACAAATGGGGCCATACTGATAGGAATTTTCTGTAGAAAGAACCTGACCCAAGTACCTAGTATTTGGCAAATCTTCTATCATATATTGAAATAAAGGCCATGCCGACCAATATTTCCAGGAAGCGGCCATTGCATAAGCTACAATTTTATCATCATCACAAGCAATAGCAAGTCCATTTTCTTTTTCGATTAACTCCTTAAACTGTTCTTCAGTAAACAAGGTTGTAACGAACCCATCGGGCCTGTCCTCGTCGCTTATTGTTGATACATGATATTTTTGTTGTAATTCCGAAACCCCAGGAATATCTTTTAAAGTTGCGTTTCTATATAATATCATTCCTTTCACCCCTATTCTTTACCTCAGCAAAGCCCTATGATAGGTTTTCTTTCCTTTACGTATTTTGACTCCATTTTTCAGTTGTTCTAGAGTAATCCAAAAGTCAATAGATTCAACTTTAGCATCGTTAATGTATACGCCACCTTGCTGAATCAGGCGTCTTGCTTCACTCTTAGAAGAAACTAAGCCACATACAGCCATTAAATCTATTATACCCATAACGCCATCATTCAGCTCCTCAACCCCAATCTCAGTAGTTGGCATGTTAGGGTCTTCCTTACCACCTAAGAAGAGAGCATGAGACGTATTCTTGGCCTTTTGGGCTTCCTCTTCACCGTGAACCAGCTTAGTCAATTCATAGGCCAAAATTTCCTTAGCTTTATTGAGCTGACTTCCTTCCCACTTATCCATTTCCTCAATCTGCTCTAGTGGTAAGAAGGTAAGCATACGAATACACTTGAGAACATCGTCGTCAGAAACATTACGCCAATACTGAAAGAATTCAAAAGGTGGAGTTTTGTTTGGGTCAAGCCAGACAGCACCCTTTGCTGTTTTCCCCATCTTTTTACCTTCGGAATTCATCAGTAATGTAATCGTCATAGCATAAGCATTTTTACCTAATTTACGGCGAATCAGTTCTGTTCCACCTAACATATTGGACCATTGGTCATCGCCACCAAACTGCATATTACAGCCGTAATTCTTAAATAGATAGTAAAAATCATAGGACTGCATAATCATATAGTTGAATTCTAAAAAGGACAGACCCTTTTCCATTCTCTGCTTATAGCATTCTGCTCGTAACATATTATTTACGGAAAAGTGAGGCCCTACCTCACGAAGAAATTCAATGTAATTTAGCTTCAAAAGCCAATCTGCATTATTAACCATGATAGCCTTATCATCGCCAAATTCAATAAACCTTTCCATCTGCTTCTTAAAACAATTACTGTTATGCTCAATTGTTTCAGCTGTCATCATGGAGCGCATGTCGGTACGGCCAGATGGGTCACCTACAAAAGCAGTACCCCCTCCTATCAGGACGATAGGTTTGTTTCCGGCCATCTGCAAACGTTTCATTAAACATAGGGCCATAAAATGACCAACATGCAGAGAATCAGCAGTTGGATCAAATCCAATATAAAATGTTGCTTTACCATTATTAAGAAGTTCTTTAATTTCTTCTTCGTCAGTAACCTGAGCAATTAAGCCACGGGCTACTAATTCTTCATAAATTTTCATTATCACAAACTCCTTTCCTAAGTAGAAACTGAAAAACCCTCTGCTCCAATTGGAGCAGAGGGCAGAAACTGCGGTACCACCTCTGGCTCGGAAATTCCTCACAGAATTTCCCTCAGTAAGTGCAAAATGCACTCCTACGCTGTATCGGGCGAACCCGTCAAACCCTACTGCAAGTTCAGGTAGCAGCTCCGGGATGTATTTCAAACCAGCACATTAGCAACCTCGCACCAGCCGGCTGCTCTCTGAGTAATGTAAAACTGATCCTACTTCTTCCTTTCATAGCTTTTAGATAATTAAATTTTATGTAAAAATCTAATATGTGAATTCCAAAACAATATATTTTTATATTCTTTACCTATTATAATTAAAAGAATACTCTTTAGCAAATTAGAATTTATATTCGTTGGTGTCAAGAACTTTCGCTTCTTTATCCCGAATTTTTTGAATTATTGCTGATATAATCTAAAAATTCAATCTTCTGTGCAGGAAATATTTAGTTTTTGTAGAATTATAGATTTGATGAAATTTTTATATTAGGGCTTATACTGCCAATCAATCACAAACAAGCCCCAATCTTTTATTAAAGGTTGTGGTTTGATTTTTTTTCGAAGGGGTGATATTTAAGAACCTTACTAATCGAATGATTATTAACTTTTAATCAAGAAGGGAGAGGGAAAAATGAAATCACTATTAAAAAAAGTATCACTAATTATGTTAGTTATTTTCTTAGCCAGCAGTTTGTTGGTTGGTTGTGGTGGCGGACAACAAGAAGAATCACAGGGCGAAACGCCTAATACTCCAGCTGAAACATCTTGGGAACTTCCTGTTCGGTCCGACCGTGACCCCATTCCTGTCGGCGAACTAAAAGTCGGTGTTATTCTGATCCATGATGAAAACTCCGGCTACGACATGGCACACATTGAAGGCATTAGAGGTGCCATGAAAAACCTGGGACTATCTGATGAACAAGTGATTTTTAAGTATAATATTCCTGAAGATGAAACTTGCTATGACACCGCCGTTGACCTGGCTGAACAGGGTTGCCACATCATCATCTCAAACAGCTACGGCCACCAGTCCCATATGATGGCTGCCGCTGCCGAATATCCGGATATCATATTTGTGGCTTCTACCGGTGATACCGCCGCTTTAGAAGATTTGGATAATGTGGCCAATCTTTTCCCATACACTTTCCAAAGCCGCTATGTATCCGGTGTTGTGGCCGGCATGAAGCTTAAACAGCTGATGGACGAAGGTAAAGTGACCGATCCGTATGTGGGATATGTTGGCGCTTACCCCTACGCAGAGGTGGTTTCCGGTTATACCGGTTTCTTCCTGGGGATACGCAGCATCGTGCCGGAAGCTCATATGGATGTACAGTACACCAATTCCTGGTATGATCCGGTTGCCGAAGCTGAAGCTGCCAATGCCCTAATCAGTAGAGGCGCTGTCATTATCGGCCAGCATGCTGACTCTACCGGTGCACCTTCCGCCGTACAGGCCGCTCTGGATAGCGGTAAAACCGCTTACTGTGTAGGTTACAATATTGATATGCGTTCTGTAGCACCCAAGGCAGCCTTGACCTCGGCTCAAAATAACTGGACCGCCTTGTATACACCTACTATCGAACGGATGATCACCGGCGAGGCCATGCCCTCCGACTTTGCTGTCGGTTATGATAATGACGGAGTTATGATCTCCCCCTTGGGCGAGAGCTGCGCTCCCGGTACTGCTGAAAAGGTAGCTGAAGTTGAAGCCGCTTTGAAGGACGGTTCTCTCCATGTCTTTGATACTGCTCACTATACTGTAGACGGCAAAACCGTTACTTCTTTCCTAGCCATTGATCTTGACGGCGATTTTGTAGGTGATGTAGGTGAAGCCATTATCGATGGTATTTTCTACGAATCCACCCTCCGTAGTGCGCCTTATTTCAGCTTGCGCATCGACGGCATTACGGAACTCAACTAGTTTCGCCTCTTTAGGGAGAGAACAGCGTTTCTCTCCCCTTTTAACATATTTAACATGAAATAACCCTTTGCTCGCGACTGGCTTTACCTTTCTCACAGTCGGGAGTTCTCAATGTTGACCTAGCTGTACGCACATTGACCATATCAACCCATCGACTATACCAAATAGAAAGGATAATGACTGTGGAAACCCAAAAAACAGTTCAAAAGGCTATTCAAATGGTAAACATTACCAAAACATTTGGCGAGGTAATAGCCAATAACAAGATAAACTTAGATATATATCACGGCGAGATTTTAGCCCTTCTGGGCGAGAACGGTAGCGGAAAATCTACTCTCATGAATGTACTCTCTGGTATTTATCTGCCGGATGATGGTCATATTCGCGTTAATGGAAGTGCTGTACTCATCCGCTCCCCCAGGGAAGCTTATCAGCTAGGTATCGGCATGGTTCACCAGCATTTTAAGCTGGTAGATGTGCTGACCGCCGCAGAAAACATTGTACTAGGCTTAAATGAACACAGGCTTCTTGACCTGAAAAATGTGCGCGCCAAAGTAAAAGAGATATGTGACCGCTACGGATTCGTTGTAGAGCCAGATAAAAAGGTTTATGATATGTCTGTTTCGGAAAAGCAAACCCTGGAAATCGTTAAGTTGCTATACCGGGGCGCAGATATTCTGATCTTAGATGAGCCCACGGCTGTGCTTACCCCCCAAGAAACAGAAAAACTCTTTGTCGTTATGCGTAATATGAAGTCTGATGGCAAGTCTATTGTGTTCATTTCCCATAAGCTCCATGAGGTGATGGAAATCTCCGACCGTGTAGCAGTTTTGCGCAAGGGCTGCTTTATCGGTGACGTAGCTACTAAGGACACCAATCCTCAGAAGCTTACCGAAATGATGGTGGGCCGCGCCGTTTCTCTGAATATAGAGAGGCCGGAGCCCAAAAACCAAGTAGAACGCCTGGTGGTAAAGAACTTGACGGTTTTGGACTCAGACGGTGTAAAGCGGTTGGACAATGTCTCCTTTACCGCTTATGGCGGCGAGATCCTAGGCATAGCGGGTATCACCGGCAGCGGTCAGCGAGAGCTGCTGGAAGCCATAGGCGGCTTGCAACCTGTTGAGAGCGATGGCTCCATACGCTTAATCTTACCTGACGGAAGGGAAGAGGAACTTTGCGGCAAAAACCCACTGGAAATCTATAAGCTGGGTGTGGGCTTGGCCTTTGTGCCAGAGGATCGTTTCGGCATGGGACTGGTCGCCAGCATGGATCTAATTGATAATGTGATGCTGCGAAGCTATAAGCAAGGAAAATCTGTTTTTGCCGACCGTAAGGCACCTAAGGAACTGGCAGAAAAAATCGTGCAGCAGCTAGAGGTCGTCACTCCTAGCCTCAAAACACCCATTCGACGTCTTTCCGGCGGCAATGTGCAAAAGATGCTAGTTGGCCGGGAAATTGCCGGTAATCCTTCCCTGCTGATGACCGCTTACGCTGTGCGAGGCTTGGATATCAAGACCACCCATACCATATTCGATCTACTAAACGAGCAAAAGCAACGTGGTGTGGCTGTCATATATGTAGGTGAGGATTTGGATGTGCTGCTAGAGCTATCCGACAGGATACTGGTGCTCTGTGGGGGTAAAGTCAGCGGTATTGTAGACGCTCGAACCGCAAAAAAAGAAGAAGTAGGTCTTTTAATGACACATCTGGGTGAGGAGGCGACGGCATGAAAAACGACAATAAATACACCGAGCCCTTTGTGCGCATTTCCAAGCGTGGAGTACCTATCCCCATTTGGAAGGCAATGGGCATCCGTGCTCTGGCCTTACTAGCTGCTTTAATTATCTGTGCTATTATCATTTTCTCCATAGTAAAGCTGAATCCGTTGAAAGTATATATCGCTATGTTTGAAGGAGCCTTTAGCACCAATAAACGCATGTGGGTGACTATCCGCGATGCTATGATGCTGTTATGTATCGCCGTCGGCCTCGCGCCAGCCTTCAAGATGCGTTTCTGGAATATTGGCGCTGAAGGTCAGATCCTGATGGGCGGCATTGTTTCTGCTGCCTGTATGATTTATCTGAGCAAGCATATGACCACCCTGCCAATGATGCTGCTCATGCTGGTGCTGAGCATTCTGGCAGGAGGCATTTGGGGTTTTATCCCGGGTATATTTAAGGCCAAATGGGGCACCAATGAAACCCTGTTCACCTTAATGATGAATTATATTGCTATCCAAATCACAGCCTATTTTGTGGCCCTCTGGGAAAATCCCATCGGTTCCAATACCGTAGGCGTGATTAACCCTAGAACTAAGATTGGCTGGTTTCCAGAATTATTTGGCCAGCCCTATACTTTAAACGTGATCCTGGTGCTGGTACTGGTAGTGTTCATGTACCTCTACCTTCGCTACACTAAACAGGGTTATGAGGTGGCTGTGGTAGGTGAAAGCGAGAACACCGCTCGCTATGCTGCCATCGACGTGCCCAAGGTCATCATGCGTACCACGTTTATCTCTGGTGCTATATGCGGTATTGCCGGATTCCTGGCTGTATCCGGTGCCAGCCATACTATCTCCACCAATACCGCTGGAGGTCGGGGCTTTACCGCCATTATCGTGGCCTGGCTTGCCCAATTCAATTCTTTTGTCATGATACCCATTTCTGCCCTGCTGGTATTCCTGGATAAGGGAGCAATTGAAATCGCTTCGCGCTATAATCTAAACAATCATGTGTCCAATATGTTAATAGGTATCATCCTCTTTTTCATTTTGGGCAGCGAATTCTTCATTAATTATCAAGTTAAATTCCGAGGCAGTAAGCATCAAGTCGAATTCCAGGATGGCAAGCATAAGGAGGTACAGGCATGACACAACTTATTTCACTTTTACAAGCCGGCATTATGTTCGGCACCGTAATTCTCTATGGCTCTACGGGCGAGACACTAACCGAGAAATCCGGCAATCTTAACCTTGGTGTCCCCGGCATCATGTATCTGGGCGGCATCGTGGGACTGATAGGCGTCTTCTTCTATGAAATGAACAACCCGGAGCCCAATAAGTTCGTCTGCATACTCATTGCTATGGTCTCGGCCTTTGTGGCCGCCATGCTAGGCGGGCTCATTTACAGCGTGCTGACTGTTACCCTGAGAACCAATCAAAATGTAACCGGTTTGACCCTGACCATTTTTGCCGGAGGCTTTGCCAATTTCTTTGGCGGCACTCTAAACAGATTGGCCGGTGGCGTAGGCCAGATTTCTGTTTCTACCACCAGCGCGGCCTTTCGGGCCAGTCTACCTTTTGCCCAAGATTTGCCACCACTTTTGAGCATGCTCTTTGGTTTTGGCTTTATGGTATACCTGGCTATCGGGGTAGCGCTACTTGTCAACTGGTTTATTAACCGCACCAGTATAGGGCTGAACCTGCGGGCTGTGGGCGAAAACCCTGGCACCGCCGATGCAGCGGGAATCAAAGTTACCTTATATAAATACCTGGCAACCTGTATTGGTGCGGGTATATCCGGCCTGGGAGGTCTCTTTTATGTGATGGACTATACCAAAGGCACTTGGGATGCCGACGGCGGTATTGAGCGCCTGGGCTGGATAGCTGTTGCTCTGGTAATTTTCTCCAGCTGGAATTCTAAAAGGGGCATTTTGGGAGCATATTTGTTTGGATTACTTTACTGGCTCTTTTTCTACATTCCCAATTTGACCCGACGCTCCATAGAGCTGTTCAAGATGCTGCCTTATTTGGTGACCATCATCGTTTTGATACTCGTCGCCCTGCGCCGCAGACGCGAAAGTCAACCTCCTGGCAGCCTGGGATTACCGTACTTCCGCGAGGATCGCTAGGGTGAATGATTGTTCCGCTCTGGACGAAAAAACCGCAAACTTAATTTCTTTAGAAACCACAAAGAACCCCGGTAGGGACACGTTCCGGCCGGGGTTCTTTGTAATAATCTGATATTAACCTTTGAACTATTCCTTAAACCATGCTTTCTTTTAATATAGATTGCTTAGTTCTAACTTTTTCTTTACCTTCGTTAAGTGCAAAACTTGTATCGTAATCTTTGAGTATGGCTACTGCCTCTTTAGATAGCATAAATAACGCTACTATATTTGGTATAGCCATAATCCCCATAAACATATCTGCTAATTTCCAGACAAATGTAGCATCTATTAAAGTACCTACTACTAACCCTGAGATAACTATGATTTTAAACAAATTTAGTGTTCCACTTTTGGAATTAAACACCAGCTTTACATTTGATTCGGCAAAGAAATACCATCCAACTATTGTAGTTAATGAGAAAAAAGCTAAACAAATTGATAAAAACATTCCGCCAAATGCGCCAAATCCTGTAGCAAACCCGTTTTGCGTCATAATTGTAGCTTTTTCAGTCATTTCTGCAGCGGAAATATTTGCATTATATGAACCTGCAGTCAAGTTTACCATAACTGTTGATAAACAAATTAAGAAGGTTGAAATAAATACACCTATCATGGCAGTAAAACCTTGCTCAGCAGGATGTTTGGCATCTGCTACAGCATGAGAATGAGGGGTTGAACCCATACCTGCTTCATTGGAAAAAAGACCTCTTGCCAGACCAAACCTTATAGTTTGTTGAACAGTTATGCCAAGTACACCGCCACCAATTGCCCCCGGAGTAAAAGCCCCTAAAAGTATGGCTTTAAGTGCTGGAACGAGATTTCCTATATTCAAAACAATTATTACTAAGCTTCCAAATATATAAGCAAGCGCCATAATCGGTACTACTGTTTCAGCAAAGGATGCTATTCTTCCCATACCACCCATTAGAATAAGTCCAATAACTATTGCTAATCCTATGGTAATAACAATAGTGGGTATTCCAAAGGCTTCTTTAGCTGACAAAGCTATGGAGTTAGATTGTACCATAATACCAACTATACCTAACGCCACTATAGCTGATATAGCAAAAAACATGGATAATCTTTTTGCACGCAAACCATTTTTTATATAATAAGCAGGTCCCCCAACTAGCTCTCCATCTTTAGTTTCCCTGTATTTTTGGGCAAGTACTGCTTCGCTAAATATAGTCGCCATGCCGAAAAATGCAGATACAAGCATCCAAAATGCTGCTCCAGGTCCACCTGCTGCTATGGCGGTAGCAGCTCCTACAATATTACCTGTACCAACTTGAGCCGCTACTGCAGTAGCTAAAGCCTGAACCGGCGTCATTTTCCCTTCCTCTACTGGCTCCTTATTGCCTATTCCTAAAAGCATCTTTTTTAAAGCGGGAAACAATCTAGTGAACTGGGGAAAATTAAGCCTTACGGTCATAAAAATTCCTATTCCCAATAAAGCAAATATTAACACATAATCCCATAAAAAAGTGTTAACTACATCAACAATCATTACAATGCTTCTCATTTGCATTCCACTCCCTATCTAATCTAGGTATAACCTTTAAGTGACTTGCAATTAAACGAACAAAGGGCAAATTAAAATCAAATCTATTTTTAAGTACGCCACTTTAGTAATTGGATTATACAGAGCAACCTTCAAAAAGCTTCAAATAGTTACAAAAAATCCTTAATTTTTTTCATGTTTTATTAACAGACAAGCCCCTGCGCCGTTGCCTTGAACCAAGCTCACAACGGTTGTGGAAATTGGTCCCGCTTAACAAAACATTCGCCCGATTTTAAGCCGACTTTACAAAAAAGCAGCTCCATAGAAAAAAAGATTGGATAAGAACTTTCCTCTTATCCAATCTTTTTAATCTGTATTACTACAATAAAAAACCATTCCGTCAAGAAATTTCTTAAGATTTACTTTTCCTCTTTTCTTGCTTTTCCCCCTAATGTAGTCCATCTCTGTTTTTATCTGTTCAAAGTTATATAACCCTGTAGAATATTCCGTAAAAGTCTCGTTCATGTAATCTTCAATTCCTATATTGGCAAGATTTATCATTCCGACCGTAGCTGTTCTTCTAATTCTTTGTTCCATTGTCTTAGGCTGTTCGGTGAACTTACTACAAAGCTCCCTTACGGTATAATCAGACATGCTTTTCTTATTATCGACCAAATATTTTACTATATTATAAATATCCTGACTTCCTGCTTCTCCGGTTATTCCAATTTTTTGCATTGTAACTTTTATTTTATCAGCTTTGTTGTTGTTTTCTTGCTCTTTCCGGCTATCATTGTCGGTAAAAAATAAACTTTGGATTTGGCTCAGTTTTCGATCCATATTTATTTTATCTTTTACTTTACGAATAACACTTTCAACCTCTATGGCGTTGATAGGTTTTGAAATGTAGTATTCTATCCCACTTTGATAAGATTTTCCAATCATGTCTTTAGATGATACTTGAGAAATCATAATAAAAAAAACGTCAGGATACATTCCCTTTGCCTCTTTAACTAAGCTAATACCATCCTTCCCCGGCATTAGTAAATCTACAAGTACAATGTCTGGCTTTAGTCTACTTATCTCATTTAAGCCTGACGTCCCATCATTTGCATACCCTATTAGTTGACCAAGTTCCCTATCTTCTATTATTCTTTCCAATAATCTAATAACGTTATTATCATCCTCAATAATAAGTATTTTCATTTAGGTCACCTCAAGGAAGTTTCTGGTATTTCTATGTAAAATGTTGTTCCTTCACCCTCTTGGGAACTTACTGTAATTCGCCCTTTTAATTCTCTTTCAACTATATCCTGAACCACACTTAAACCAAGACCTCTGTTAATTTGACCAGTTTTGTAATTTATTTTTGTCGAAAATCCCGGAGAAAAAATATTGTATAAATCTGTTTCATCTATACCAGAGCCAGTATCAGATATTATAAAAACATGTTTTTCTCCTTCAATCTTGTGCGTAAAACGAATGATAGCCTGTTTCCCTGAATCAAGTATAGCATCTATCCCATTCATAATCAGATTTCGGAATATGGACATAAGAAAATAGTGCTTTGTAGTATAAAAGTTTTCTCCTGTTTCAAACAACAGCACAATATCTTTATCCCCATGCTTTATTTCTCGCTTCATGGCCTCATCTAAGATAGTAATAATATCCTTAAAATCCATTCCATTATCCTGAAACTTATCTTCTATAAGTTCTTTTATTCCCCGAACAACTAAAGCATATTCTTTTTTTATCTCATAAACATCTTTGGCAATAGATAGTGCTCTTTCTCCCCAACTAGCTTCATCTTTTTTAAAATTTATCTTTTCAAATAATTCATAGGAATTGGACATAACTCTTTCTATGTTTTCCATATTTTTGGCCATCCAATATATTTCAGATTTTAACTGTGCTGTCAGCCATAAAAGTCTTGCATATCTAAGTTCATGTTCTTCCTTTAAAAGAAGGATTTTATATTACTTGAGCCCAGTTATTACAACCCACACCACACTAGAACGCACTACAGCTACCAGTAATAATGTTGTTATTAGATCATAATTAAATTGTAAAGCTTCATGTAAAGCCCTAAAAGATGCCTCAATCAAGTTAGCTCCAAAATCGCTAGCAACTAAAATAAGAAACAACTGATTTACATTTTCTCTTGTACCGCTTTTTAGTAACAACGAATAGATAACTCCATAAAATGTGTAAAAAAGTATTTCTAACTGATATGAAAAAACTACATCCCCTAAATTTCCCTTTCCAAGAATATGGAGCAGAACCCTAAAAACATAAACTGCAATTCCTGATATCAGACCTGTCTCAATTGGTTTTAAATCCTTGTTATAATATAAATAAATCGCCAAAAACACTATCCCCGCTGAGATTCTAAAATCTGTATTCAAGATACCAATATTTATTTGTGATGCTAGTGCCACAACTACTGAAGCACCTATTAATTTTTTAAAACGTTTCATGGCTAAAATTCGATTCCCTTTCTTGCTTTTATTCCAGAGTTGTAAGGATGTCTGACTTTTACCATTTCAGTAATATAATCGGCTCGCTGGATGATCCACTCAAGAGGCTTATGACCTGTGATGACAAGTTCTAAATGAGTAGGCTTATTATTTATGATATCACCAAAAAGCTCCTCTTCTACGAGTCCTAACTGGTAGGCGTCTATTCCCTCATCCAAAATGAGCAAATCGCATTCTCCCCTGTTTACCAGTTCAATAGCCTGCCTGAGATTATTGTCATGTATTTCTCTTGTAGCAGCTCTCTGCTTGGCGTCCATATTTCGATAAAAACCTTTCCCACTTTTTCCGCGCAGTATCGTAATATTCGGCAGTAAGGAAAGCTGGGCCAGTTCACCGCTAGCTCTTTCTTTTAGAAACTGAACTATTACCACTTTTAGTCCATTACCACTTGCTCGCAAAGCGAGGCCTAGGGCTGCAGTTGTTTTTCCTTTTCCGTAACCATAGTAGACATGTATAAGTCCTTGGCGAATCATGAATATGGGCCTCCATTAACAATTTTGTAAATCTGTTTTATTTTATCCGTCCTACCTTCATCTTTTATCTTTAGTAAAGTATCTTTAAGACTACCGTAATTATTCCAAGAATAAACAGGGTTACTAGAGATGAGGCGTACACGATTCTGATTGTATCATGTATATCAACAGCCTCTAATTCTTTAATTGGATCTCCTATAGTTGGCTTTTCAATAATCTTGCCAAAATATACATTGTTACCGCCTATCATCACACCCAGAGCTCCGGCTACAGCAGCTTCGGGATAAGCACTATTGGGGCTTTTATGGTTTCTTCTGTCTCTCATCATTATAATAAGGCTCCGTGTAAAACTTTTGCCGCTAAAGAAAGCACCAAACGGTATAATAAGCCCCGCAAGTCTGGCAGGTATGAAATTGGCCAGATCATCAATCTTGGCAGAAGCACGCCCAAAATTTACATATTTCTCATTCAAATAACCTACCATTGAATCAAGGGTGCTAATAGCTTTAAAAGCATATACCAGAGGTCCTCCGATTCCAAATAATGACCCTATAAAAGCATAGATCAAAGGTGAGATAACTCCGTCTACCGTGTTTTCTGCTGTTGTTTCTATAACCCCCCGTATGACTTCATCCTCAAAAAGGTTTTTAGTCTGCCTTCCTACTAGCATGGAAAGCCTTTTACGTGCTTCAATCAAATCACCTTTTTGGAGAACATTATAAACTTTTAGTGCTTCATCAGCCAAGCACTTTGTCGCCAGCGCCGAATAAATGAAATAGATATTAATAATACGAAACAGCAAGGGATTGATGGCTTTAGCAGCTTGTAATACTATATACACCACAGAGAACACTACAGAAATAACAAATAAAGCTAGTACAATTCCTGCAATTCTCTCCTTGCGTGTCTTTATCTCAGGATTCAGCTTTTTCCCATCGGCGATGATCTTTCTCAACACCTTTTCTGTTCTGCTAATCAGCCATCCTATAAATCTTACCGGATGGGGAAACCAGTAGGGATCCCCAAAGAACAAATCTAAAACATAAGCAATTATTACATCCAGAATAAAAACAGCCTCCATTTAAGCTTCTCCATTCATTATCTTATAGATTTTTTCCATGTCTAGGTTGTCCCGCAAAATGTCCGCAAGTTTATTATATTGGATTTCCTTAAACTCTTTAAAGCTTAACTTTTCGCCGGTTACTTCTTCCAACCCTTTTTTCTTTCTCAGGTTATTGATTAATCCGGAAGTAAATTCCATATTATCAAATATTCCGTGGATATAAGTTCCTAAGACGCTGGCATTTTCATTTCTTACACCATCAACTTTCAGAGCATACGAATCAAGCACCTTATCTATCTTAAGGTATGGTACGCATCCTTTCATATACTCAGTTGAGCCCATATGAATTTCATAGCCCTTCAGTCTTTTCCCCTCCAGACCTTCAATTAGGCCTGAATTGTCCGAAACAAAAGCTTCCACTTGTGTAGTCACCTTTTTTGCTTGGAAAACTGTTTTAATATTAAGTAGTCCCATACCGTTAACCTTTAGCAAATTTGACTCAGCTTGGTGTGGGTCTTCTATCTCAACGCCCAGCATTTGATATCCCCCACAGATGCCAAACACAACAACCCCTTTACGGTTAAGTCTTATTATGTCTTCTTCCAGTCCTGAATTTCTTACAAACATCAAATCTTCTATGGTGTTTTTTGTGCCCGGAAGAATTATCATATCTGGCCTACCCAAGTCCAAGCGTCTCTCAACATATCGGACTCTTACCCCAGGCATGTTTTCCAGGGGAATAAAATCAGTAAAGTTAGATATATGGGGCAATTTTATTACAACGATATCTATTTCCACTTCATCATCCTGTCCAGAATTGGAAAATCTTTCAGCAAGGCTGTCCTCATCCTCAATGCTGAGCCTCGTATATGGTACTACGCCTAGAACAGGGACCTTTATTATATCTTCCAGCATTTGAAGGCCTGGCTTGAGAATTTCCACGTCTCCCCTAAATTTATTAATTATTACGCCCTTTACCCTGGCCCTTTCTTCTTCGGTTAGAAGCAGCAATGTCCCGGCAAGAGAAGCAAAAACTCCTCCTTTATCAATATCTCCTACAAGTATTACAGGAGCATCTGCTATTTCAGCCATTCCCATATTTACAATGTCGTTTTCCCGCAGATTTATTTCAGCAGGGCTTCCGGCTCCTTCTATTACAACTATGTCATGTTTTTCAGCCAGTTTGTTATAAGTTTCTTTCACTATCTCTGCCAGCTGCGGTTTGAAATTATGATACTCAACGGCAGACATATTCTTATAAACTTCCCCGTTAATAATTACCTGAGACTTTTTGTCGGTTGTCGGTTTTAGAAGAATAGGATTCATCTCAACCCTTGGTTCCAAACCTGCGGCCTCCGCCTGCACAACCTGGGCTCTGCCCATTTCCTTACCCTCTCTGGTAATAAAAGAGTTAAGGGCCATATTCTGCGACTTGAAGGGTGCAGCGCTATATCCGTCCTGCTTGAACACCCGGCATAAACCCGCACTTATTAGGCTCTTTCCGACTGATGATGCTGTACCCTGGATCATAAGGCATTTTGCTTTCATAGTATTTCTCCCCTATTTTTATACTCAATACATTTGTTAATGAAATTTTTTGCAAATTCAATATTCCCCCAAAAGTGAAGATGAGGGTATCCTGCCACAAGATTGCCTACTTTATATCCGCATTTCCATGCTGATACCCCGCTTTTTCTTCGTTTTATTATCTTGTAGCAGGCAGGTATATCTCCGCGCATCTTTATTGTAGAGTAATGAAATTCGTGTCCTCTGATTCTTTGTCCAGGCTTGGCCATAGTATTTTCACGGATTGTTTCCAGTTCCACATATCCAAATCTTTGCAGGGACGAAGTCATCTCACTCTTGCCAGGAATGAGGCCTACCATTTCATATGTTTCTCCGTCCCCGTCACTCAACGATTCCGACATGTACATAAGACCCCCACATTCTGCATAAGCAGGCAATCCTTTGCTGATTTGCTTTTTAATATCGTTTTTCATAGCTATATTGTCCTGCAGTTCTTTGGCAAATATTTCAGGATAACCCCCACCTATATAAAGGCCGTTTACGCCCTCTGGAAGCCTGTTGTCTTCAAGAGGGCTAAAATATAAAAGCTGAGCCCCTAAAGCCTCCAGTAGATCCAAATTGTCTTGATAATAAAAGTTGAAGGCTTTATCTTTAGCCACTCCGATTCTCACTTTTTCCAGCTGTTCAAAAGCAACAGAATGAGGAAGTAGATTTAGCTTAGGGCTGTTTCCAGCCTCTTGGGCAATTCTAAGTAACAGGTCAATATCAATTGTTTTTTCCATTTGCTCCGCCAGTAGATTCACCTTATACCTTAGATCTTCCACCTCATCGCTAGGTACCAGTCCCAAATGCCTGCTTTTAAGACTATATCCCTCCAGTCTTGGAAGATAGCCCAGTACATTCAAACCGGAATGCTCTTCGATAATTTCTTTTAGTAAATGATAGTGTCCTGAATTTTTTATGTTGTTTATGATTACGCCCTTTATGTTTACGCCTTTATTAAAGTTAACAAACCCATTTACCAGGGCCCCAATACTTAGCGACATCCCTTCCCCGTTTACTACAAGTATAATCGGAGCATTTACTATTCTCGAAATATGTGATGTACTACCTATTTCAGTACATCCTCCGTAACCGTCATAAAGACCCATAACTCCTTCAATTACTGCAATATCCATCCCTACAGAATTTTTCCGGAATAAGTAGGAAAGTATATTCTCGTCAAGGAGCCAACTATCTAGGTTTCTGGAAACATTTCCTGTTATAAAGGTATGGAACATGGGATCAATATAGTCAGGCCCAACCTTAAAAGGCTGAACTTTCATTCCTCTTTTAACGAGAGCTGCAAGAAGCCCTGTTGTAATGGTAGTTTTGCCGCAGCCGCTGTTTGTAGCTGCTATAATTATCCTTGGTACCATTGTTAATAGAACCTGCCTTTACTGTCACACTCACTAATCCAGCGACCTTATTCTGTCGGCAATTACTTCCGCAATTCTGTCATCGTCGCCAAGGTGCTCACTCATCCTGATCTTTATCTCCGGGTACTTTGCCCTTATTTCATTTAATTCCTCCGGGATATCTTGGGTTACGTGTACACCGTCAAATAAAAACATCGGCACTACCTTGATATTTTTAGCGCCCTTAGCTATAAGCTGCTTTATGCCCGCTTCCATGTTCTGCTCTGAAAATTGCAGGTAAGCCGGTACAACCAAATCTTCACCTGTTTTTTGTTTCACTTTGTCCACTAGTGAACTAAGGGTTTTCTCAGTTTCCTGGCGCTTGCTTCCATGGGCCAGAATCAATACACCATTCATATGTTTATTCCCTTCTTTCCTATTCTTTCTGTCTTCCTCTTATCTTTGCTCTGAAGAAATTATTAATCTCTGCCTAAATGTTTTGGTCGCGAGACTCTTCAAGACTTTATCTATGGCCTTAACAGTAGCTTCTATCTCCTCAGCACTATGGGCCGCAGAGACAAACATGGCCTCAAATTGGGATGGAGCAGTATAAATACCTTGTTCCAGCATCCCTGCAAAGTATTTAGCAAACATGGCAGTATCCGATTTCAAAGCGCTCTTGAAATCCACCACCTTCTCCCTTGTAAAAAATACACTAAGTAAAGATCCTATTCGGTTCACCCAACAAGGTAGACCGTATTTTTTAGTAGAGGATACAAACGCCTCTTCAAGAAGCTCGGCATTCTTGTCAATCTGCTCATATATAGAAGGATTATCCCTTAGTATTTCTAGGGTTTTAATTCCAGCCGCCATAGCCACCGGATTCCCTGAAAGAGTCCCG
>DUOV01000048.1 GCA_012838615.1 Clostridia bacterium
AATTGCTAACGACGTATCTTCGTTTATTACTGTTACGTCTACATCAAACTCACCGGCCTCCGGCTGAGCCGGAGTGATTACTATAATCTCATTTTCACTCCATTTTTCGATTTGAGCTTCTTCCAAACCAAAATAGACTGTTCCCTTAGGATAGGTAAAACCGCTTCCTTCAATGATCACTCTGGTCCCGCCATAGTAAGGGCCCTTATCTGGTATTAGCTTATCAATTCGCACCTCACCATCGGGGGCATGTACTCTAAATTTATCCCAGGTTGCTGTGCCTCCATCAATATTCTCTATTCTTATAGTTACTGGTTCATTTAAATCAGCACCATCGGGAAATATTTCATTTAAGTTAGGTATACGAACAATTAATTTATCATTGTCTATAAGCTTGTATTCAGTAGTGGAAGGTGGGTTTTCGATTTCTATACCGTCTCTCTCAAAATAGATCTGTAAACCCGGGTAAAACTGCTCCCCTTCAATGGTGATTATATTGCCTCCGTTTATATGTCCTTTGTTAGGTATTACACTAGTAATTTGGGGAGATGAGTAATAGTAGAAAGACTTGGGGAAAACTCCGGTCCGGCTTTCCCCTCCACCAGGGTTAATAACAGTAACATCCTTAAGCCCTGGAAGTTCACCAACTAATGGCCCTGTTTTAGCAATAATACGATCGTAAGGAACCTCGATTGTCTCTTCAGGATTATCAGGATTCTGCACTTCTTCAACAGTAGTATCTACTATAATAACTGTAGCTTCAACGTTATCAATGAAAACTCTAAGGGGGTTTTCTAAGCTGTCGGAGAAGTTTTCACCTAAAATAACAAGATCAGTTCCACCGGTTATAGGACCACGGGCTGGTTTATCAAGAGTTAGAGGTTCTTTAATACTAACAGAATCTTCTTCCCCGTAGATTTTATGAATAATTGGTTTGTTGTCAGGCTCCACAACTCTTATAGCAAATTGGTTACTGTCGCCAAAGACGCTCCTTAGATAAACATATTTTATGCCCGAACTTAATTTTGGCGTTTCAACATAGATATCATGAAGTCCATCTTCACGAAGTTTGGATTTTTCTTTATTTACAATGGCTATTCCTTCAATCTCGCCCTTTTCATTGATAAAAAATGCTAGAATTTCATTATCAAATTCATCTTGAGTCAAATTACTTACTGTAAATCTGATTTCTGTTCCTTCTTTTTGGATTACTAAGGGATTAGCTCCTTCAATTATCATTTGAGTGTTTTTGAATTGGAAATAATAGGGGAGCTGGTGAATAGCTCCATCAGGATTAATTAAAGTTACATCGTAAAAGCCCGGATCTATGAATTCAGTAATATTTAATTCGCCTGTTACGGCCTTGATATCATCAATTGTTACTTTTATTCCTTCCTTTTCTTCTAGATCTTTAAAAATTTCTTCTAAATCAAATTCGTTTTCTATTTCATCTTTTTCACCATTAGTTAATTCTCTAACGCCATGATTAGCATCAACTCTTAGTTTTAATCCAAGTAACGGAGGCCCAAAGAATATTCCGTTGTTAAAAGAATCTGGTTCAGTATCTCCTGTTTGAAAGTCATAAACATATGCTTTAATATTTACATTTCCTGAAATTGGAGCTATCGGTTTATTTACCGCTTCATTAAATATCTTAATAATCCTAGGATTGCTTTCAGGCTCAACGTATTGGTAACCATTATTTAGAACTGCTTTCTCAATTAGACCATCTTTTTCGATTTCTACACTTACATCTACCGTAGCTACGAAATTCTGGGGGGTCAAAACAAGAATGGTTCGGGAGTTAATAAACTCCATTTTATCTTCTTCAACTTCTTTACTTCCAAAAAATATTTTAATGCCATACCCAGCTTTTAAGTTTCCTTCTTCATCGATTGGAAAATTATAGCCGTTAATGGTAACCCTAACTCCTCCTTCAACTGAGCCCCTGTTAGGTGTTACTGCAATAATTCCTACATCAGTTTTATAATCAAATCCATTAGGGTAAACTTCATGAATACCACTTCCATATTCTAATATAAGATCTACCACACCAGGACTGCCATCCTCACGTTTAGGGGTTTTAATTACGATTTGCTCAGGAGTTTTTACTAATATTTCAGCCTTTGTTTCAGGCTGTATTGCACCAAAAAAAACATTTGAGACAAGATTAAGGTTATGTCCATAAATTCTAACCCTATCGCCACCGTTAACGCTACCTACTTTAGGGTCGATAAGAGTAATTTCCGGTTTAGGTTGTGATTCATCTTCAGCAGCAATTGCCAATGGAGTATTAATAGGCGAAAGGGTAAATAAATATAAAACAAGTATTATTGCGGAAAGTATTTTACTAATCTTAGGCAAAATAACACCTCCTAAAGGAGTCTAAGTAAAATTTTGGCAATAATATCGAAAAACTACCTGCCAGGAGGTAGTTGTTTATTCTTTTTATTTTTGGGGAAGATTTAATAGCTCTTGCAGGGCATCCGGATCTACAACTGCAGCCTCTTTGTTTTCTGCCTTTATAGCTTCATAAATTTCTTCTCGGTAAATAGTTAAATTTTCTGGTGCCTCTATGCCAAGCTTAACTTTATCTCCCTCGATACCAATTACCGTTATTTTAATTTCTTCACCGATAAGTAGTGCTTCCATTTTTTTGCGAGACAAAACCAGCATTACACTCACCTGCTTTCGTGTAATGCTTTTTGCTTTTTATTGGCCTTAGCAAAAAGTAAATGTTTGGTTGTGTACTCAGTTCCTTGAAGGACCACTTGCTTTCCAATAAGCTCCTGCAAATTGATTACCACGGGGCCCACCAGGTTAGTGGTAGCCTTTTTAACACCGGTATGAGGTATGGTTACAATGGTGAGAATAGCAACTTGGTTTGGAGAGGTTACTTTGGTAAACTTTAACACTTTATCTTCCAGATGAACCTCGTATTTAGGAAAAAAGACAAAAGGATCAACCAGCAAAAAAGCCAAATCCTTGTCTGTCAAGGATTGAAGCCAATAAAAATAAGGGTTCTCGGGCATTGGCAGCAAAGCATATTTTTTATGATTGGGAAAGCCAAGTAAACCCTCAGGAAAAGCGATGATTTCTTTTTCAGTTACCTCTATAGTGCCGAAGCGGCTAGTTTCAATTTGCAAGTGGTCATCCCTCTTTCGCTTAACAATATCCCCAAAAACCAATTACCTCAGGAAGTTTAGCAGGGTTGGCTGTAAAATCTGAGCGCCGGTCATGAGAGCTGCTTCATAAGTAGCTCTTTGCATTGCATAATACATAGATGTTTCTGCCACGTCGATATCTTCCAACTTGGAGGTAAGCTCAATAAGACCTAGATTAACTACTTCCGCCCGATCTAGAGACATTTCCATGCGCCTGCTTTTAGCTCCCACAACAGCACGTTGCTCGAGAATATGATCTA
>DUOV01000049.1 GCA_012838615.1 Clostridia bacterium
ATAGCGAGAGAAGCTCTGCTCTCCGCACACCTGTGTATGCAAGCACGTACAGCATGGCTTTATCTTGAAGCCACATGTCATCAGCTTTATAAAACTCCGGAACGGCAAGGAGCCTTTTTAATTCGGCGGGCTTTAGGAAAACTGGTATCCGTCTAGGTATTCTTGGCGGTTTAATTTTTTTCATCGGGGATACCATAATATAATCCTGTTCTACACAAAAATTGAAGAAACTCCTCAGACAGTTGACCCTTCTGGCCAGTGTAGCCGGTTTATAGTCGAAATTCTCTCCAAGGTAGAGGAGGAATTTATGGATCAGGGGTTGGGATATGGCATCTACATTAAACGGGTTTAGACCTTCCTTTTCCAGAAATTCTGCTAACTGATTAAGGTCTGATCGGTAAGCGTAGATTGTTTTAACACTTGCCGTTTTTTCCACTCTCATAAACAGGTAATACTCTTCCATAACCTTGCGTAAGTCCACGATAATACCTTCTGTGCATAAATATTAATATTTTTGTATGCGACAGAAGTATGCTTATCCTGGACATAACCCCAGGGGGGTGATTTCTATGTATTGATACAACAGTAAATAAGGCTTTCCATCTTTTCCCTGAATTAACTCGGCTTATAGACTTAGTCGCTGATAAATGAACACGTCGATACGGCGTGTTTTTTTTGGACTACGCGATATAGTTTATAGAATCCTTCATGATGAAGACTATAAAAGATTAATTCCACAAGCAGGATTTACAAACATACAGGTTTATGGGGATTATAATTATGAATAATTATGATGAAAAAAATAGGCATTTAATCGTTGTTGCCGAACCATGATTTTAATCAATTAGTATATTTGTAAAACGGAAACAGCCTAGGGCATGCCCGGACCTACTCCTCATCGCGGCTGTAAGGTACAGGGATGTACTGGACCGTGGGTCTGCGCTGAATCGGCTGGTGGTAAAAGTCCATCAGGTGGTATATCTCTTCCGGCAGCTCGCCGCATACTTTGATGCCCATTTCCTGCAGTTTTTCGCAGGTTATCGGATAATCATGGGTCCAGCGTCCCTCGGTTAGACTTTTGGCAAGATTTTCTGCTTGTTCCGGTGGCATCCTGTCCTTTAAGATATCTAAGACAAGGTCATGGACCTGTTTGATAGCCTTTTGGGCCATATCTGCCAAAATCAAGGTTTTATCATCAGTTTTGTTTGCTTTCTTGTTTCCATCGGGATTGTTTTCTCCGGGGCCCGATTGTGCTGTGGTGACGCATCTTTTTAACCTTGATTCAAGTCATTGTAGAGGTAGGTAATGATAGAAAATATGGAGTTTTTGGTTTCAAGAGATTTATAAACAATGAGGCGACATTATCACAGAATAAAAACACAAGATAATAAATACAGTTGCAAAAGAGGTTTATAATGTTATAATGTTTATGTAATGCTATTTAGCAAATGTAAAATAACAACAGGGAAGGGATTCATGCAAAATGACACTATATGAAGCGATATACAGGGATTTATACGAAAAAATAACGGGCGGATTTTACGAGATTGGAGATATGCTCCCGACTGAAAACGAATTGGAAGAGTTTTATGACGTAAGCAAGTCTCCTATACGTCATGCGGTTTCAAAGCTTGCCGAGCAAGGGCTAGTAGAGAAAAGACCCGGCAGGGGGACCTATGTCATCCGAGTGTCGCCCATTGATTACAATGCAACGTTGAGTGGTTTCACATCGGACCTTATGGACTTTAAATCGCAAATATATGCGAAAACAATTGATGTTTCAATAGTGACCGCGGAGGATACGGTGGCCCGGATGCTGAAGGTAGATCCCGGTACTTCAGTGCTACTCACCCGAAGGATTAGGTACCTGGAAGATGAGCCGGTATATTATTTGAAGCATTACATTACGCGTACAGACCTTTACGAAACAATAAAGCATATGCAAGAAATTGAGTCATTTCGTGCAATGATGATTGAGAAATTCAATTTCCAGATGGATTTGGTAAAAGAATCTCTCGAGGCCGTTTTACCCGATGAAGAAGTAGGGCAGATGCTGGGACTTACGCAGGCTGTTCCTCTTATCCATGTGGAGAGGGTGACCTTTAACCCAAAGGGGCAGCCATTGGAGTATGATGAATACTATGTGCGAACCGAACACCTGCGTTATAAGGTTATGTTTAGAAGAAACTTAATTCCGAATATTACTTAGAAATGTGGATAGATCGGGCTTTGCGATATTTTCTTAATAGCCGGTACATTCTGGTTGTTAAGGAAATATCGCAAAAATTATCCCCTTTATAATGCATATTTGCCTTTAGTGAGCCTAGACAGGGCTGTTTCTTGGTAGAAATAGCAGCTTTTTATGCATACATATCATATTAAACGGTCTGTTCAACGAGTATTTCTTTTCATGAGAACAATCTAGTTGGCTATTTCCTTGTACGTTGGCCTTCAGGTGCCGATGTTCTTGCTTTTTTATGGTTCCTAATATCTTATTAAGTATATCCAGTTTCATTTGTTGGCGGTATATTTGTTTTTTTCCATTTAGACAGGCTGTATTTGCAGATTACGAGATTATCTACAATGGTTGTTTTACATCCTTTTCAGATACACAGTTCAATGACTGCGTATGTCCAGGTTTTATCCCGCACCTCCTTTATTCATCCGTTTACATTAGACAACATATAAGCGGCTTGAACCCCTAATTATGGAGAATATCCTTGTACTTCATGACCTGTCGTAGAAAACCTTCTTTTTACTCCCTCGTTCAATCCTCACTAAGAATAGTCGTTTTTCTCCTGGTGCCTAGGGCAAGGGCTAACGCCTGCTTCGCACCCTTGACATCCCTTCGAAAAACAACTGATTTTTTATGGAATTGAGCAAAGGGTTTAAGCTGCTCTATGATCGTCGCTATTAGAAGCACTAAGATGTTTATGATAGAATACTGCCGGTGCCATATAGCCAATGCTGCCGTGTATGCGCCTATGGTTGTAATAGTCCAAATAGGTAGAAATGGCTTCATAGGCTTCGGCAAAGGTCTCAAATTCATAACGACTGTAACATTCATCCTCCA
>DUOV01000050.1 GCA_012838615.1 Clostridia bacterium
TCCAATTAGTACCAGAATCTCTATGTGGTTGTCAAAGAACTATTTAATCTTTTGTTGACTTTTCATAGCACGTCTTTTTTTAACTTAGGCTAATTATATGTTGAAGGGCTTGACCTAAGCTGTGATAATTGCAAACTTTTATTGTGATATTGATCACAAAATAAAAAAAGTACAAGACTGACAATCTCAGTTACTTGTACCTCTGAGGAAATTAATTAGGCTTACTTCTTTCTTTGCAGTTTTAACATTAGCTGTTCAACTTCTTGATTTAATATCTGGACTTTATGATGGCTTGTCCCATATTTTTTGACTAATTCAGTAAGTTCCTTACGCTTTTTCTCAAGTTCCTCATACTCTCCCTTTTGATTTGGCATTAATAACACCCCTCACTTATTATACAGCTATAGTTTCATATATTCAATAACTATAGCGAATTATATGGATAAGTCGTCTATGCTATCATTAAACTATAGCTAAATAAATAGATGAGAGGTTAATTTTTATGGATATTGCTAAACGGGTTAAAACGATAAGAGAAAGTAAAGGAATAAGTGTCTATAAACTTGCCAAAACTTCCGGTATTTCTTCTACCTACCTTTACGAGGTAGAAATGGGGAAAAAACAGCCTACAGTAGAAATCATTTCCCGCATTTGTGATGCTTTAGACATAAGTTTGGCAGATTTTTTTGCTGAGAGTAAAGAAAACATTGAATTGCGTCCGACTACATACAAACTAATTGAAAAAATAGCTACATTAAGCGAGGAAAGCATTAAATATTTGGAAGAACAAGCTGATCTGCTTAAAATTAAGGAATCATTAAAGGGGAAAAATGATTAATATAAATGCACCTAACCCAGTAGGTGCATTTATTTATACAGAAATAAAAGCTCTTTTTTTTGATGTCTGTTCTAAAGTTTAACTCTAGGCTAAAGCAGCCTCAAATCCTAATTGAAATGCTTTTTCATTCACCTCAATTGTTGTTTGGGGAACACGTCCTTTTAAAGCTTCTTTCATCTTCTCTACATTAAAGGGTAGTTTCGATAATTTGGCAAGGGCACCTAACATAACCGCACTTACAGTTTTGGCATTACCTGCTTGAATTGCCAAATCAGTAGCATTAATTAGATAGACCTTGCCACCCAAACGGCTTAAAGCTTCTTTTATTTCTTCAATTGTAGGGTATTTGGCAGCCCCTATCTTTACTTCCATGGGCATTATTTCTGAAGTGTTAAGGATAGCTACACCACCCGGAGCTAAGTATGGAACGCCTACCCGTAAACCTTCTAGAGGCTCAAGGGCGAGAATTGCTTGGGCTCCTCTTTTGGGAACGAGAGGCCCGCCAACGTCCGGACCTATGCGAACATGGGAAGCAACAGAGCCACCCCGCATAGCTGCACCGAATGTTTCGCCAACCCTTACCTTTAGGCTTTCTCCAGTTTCCACCCCAGCTTTTATAGCAGCATCAGCCACTACCCGCGAAGCCAGAATACTTCCTTGGCCGCCAACTCCGGCAATAATCAGGTTGTATGTCATTACTTGCTACCTCCTTTACTTATGGCTTTAGAAGGACAAACCTGAATGCATAAGCCACAATCACAACAAGTAATAGAATCAATACTTGCTTTCTTGGCATCAACATCGTATTTAACCGCAGAACAGCCTAGTGAAACACA
>DUOV01000051.1 GCA_012838615.1 Clostridia bacterium
ACTCAACTTTATTAACTTAGCACTAAAACTCAAAACTTTTAACTTTTAACTTTTCACTCAAAAAACTGGGGACTGGTGACTGATGACTGATGACTAGACCACTAGCCTACCTATAAGGAATTGAAAAGCCCTTTATGGTTATTTTTTAACCATAAAGGGCTAAGATAGTGGAAAAAAATTTATCATATTTTTAATTAAATCGAAGCTCTAAATTTCCTTTTAAGGCCCTAAAAAATCCTCTTAAGGTGTGTTCTGTAATGCCTAATATAAAATAAGGGCCTTAGATTAAGCTCTAGGCACTAATCTAATTTCTACATCCAGTTGTAAAGCTGCGGCAAGCTTTTGAAGCATATTTAAAGTAATATTTTGACAAGATTCAATACGTGAAATAGCAGATTGGCCGGTATTTAGAATTTTTGCTAATTCTTCTTGGGATAATCCTAGTTCCTTCCTTCTTTTTATTACTGTCCTTGCTATTTGATATTCTAACTCAGATTCCTCCCAGGCTTTTTTAAACTCCGGATCTTGAAGTAGCTCCTGAATGTGTTTTTGAAGATCATCCATTTTTATATCCCCCTTCTTCTTGGTGGATTATGTAAGAAGTCCAAAAAATAACGTTTTTCCGCAAGTTCTATATCACTCTTAAAAAAATTATAAGCAGCAGCCTTAGCCTGGCTATAATCTAAATACCTTTACATAAATTCCCCCATCTTGATTGTGCTGAAGGGAGGAATAGTTATAAATTGTTCCTTATCCCAAGGTCCATTAATTAGTTTCTCTAGGTAGTCTAAAGAACCTTTGATTTCATCACAGGGCAACTCTACAATAGAAGCAAAATTTTGTACTTCTTCATATGCTTTATTATTCCGAGAATTATTAGTGTGTATATATAAAAATCTATTGTAATTCTTAAACATAGCAGCAAACAAACGTTTAGATTTATTCAAACCATACTTAGCAAGGCTTCTTTCATAGTCTTCTCTAACCATGTCCATACTGCTGACATAATAAAAGGTCCTCATGTTTTCCTTGTGTAGTGTTTCATACTTAGCTTTTGAGCCTAAAAATACAGGTACACAATCATGAATTCTTGGCATTATTACTGGACAATTTGTTGTTTTTATATCATTCAAAGCGTTCCCACATAAACCAAAGCCAAGAATTATTAATTCATAACCATTTGTCTCATTTAGTAATTGTTGAATTTCAGCATGTAGTTTTTCCGGGGAACGATGTAATTCTTTTCGAACAAAGGATGTCTTTAAGTCATCAGGTAAAGTTAATCCCTCTAATATGTCTTTAAATATCTCACAACAAAAAAATTTTTTAATGTACTCATCTCCCTTAATCATACTATTCTATGTAAATAGTATATTTGCTTATTATTATATCATTAAGCAAAGTAGTGAACCAAAATAATGAAGAAAAACCTTTAGTCATTGGAGTTAATTATTAATGAAATTCCTTACTTGTTTTACAAAAGGATAATTATGGCAATATTGGTTGATACTTGGTTTTATATTAAGCAATTACCAATTAGTTAAGGACAAAAAAATAGTATAATGTTAAGGGCTACCGGTATCAACACCTATGGGAGAGGAGGAGTTACCGTGGAGACCCTTTTTTTGTCATTGAAAAAATGGCTATCTGTTCGGCGTTTGCAATTAAATGCTGCGTTAGCAGTATTGCTTATTTTTACAGCATTAGTCATACTGTATCCATTCAGAGCGAAAGCTGTCTCCTACAGCTTGCTCAGGGGAGTTGTTAAGTGGGAAATATATTTAAAAACATGGGATTGGGATGCTATCAAAGGTGAGAATTTTGTTTTAAGATACAAAAGTCAAGATTCTGATGTAGCAAATTTAGTATTAGAAACAGCAGAAGAAATTTTTACACCTGTTAATGAAGCCCTAGGTTACACTCCTGAGGGCCCGGTGCTGATGGTAATGTACCCGGACAAGGCTTCCCTAAACAAAAGTTTTGGCTGGGATGCAGATGAAAATGCTATGGGCGTATACTGGGCAGGAGCTATCAGGATATTGTCCCCTCTGGCCTGGCTTGAAGATGAAGCCACTTTGGCTCGGGAATTCAGGGAACAAGGGCCTATAGCCCATGAATATACCCACTTGGTTGTTGATTTTATGACTAAGGGTAACTATACCCGTTGGCTTACGGAAGGAGTTGCCCAATATATGGAGCGGGAACTCACAGGCTTTGCTTTTGCCAGTATAAAAGTTGCTGAACAAGATAAAATTTATTCTTTTCAGGAGATGACAACAAATTTTGATAACCTGCCCGATCAAAGCTTGGCTTACCATCAATCTTTAGCGGCTATCGACTACTATGTGGAAAGCTTTGGGTTTGAAGCCTTAGTTAATCTGCTGCAAGAGTTGGGGCGGGGTAAAAGCTTGTCCCAAGCCATGGTAGATAGTACTGGGCTTAGCCTAGAAATATTCGAAAGTCAGGTACAAGAGTATATCATTAGTGCTTTATTAAAAGAAAATGGATATTTTATAATGGAGCCTCCTGAGAATTATCTAAACTAATAAAGGGACAGCCTTTAAAGCTTGTCCCTTTGCTTATATTTAAACGATGTGATAATAATTTAGTAAGTAAAATTTTTTTGTTGTGCAAAAGTAGAAGAATGCGCACAATAGATCAGTTTCCACAATGTGCGCATTTGAATACTACATTCCGCTGATCTTTGCTTAAATAAGCAAAGAATTAATTCGTTGTAGTAGAAGAATGCGCATTAAGTTTATTCCTATAATAGTCAAATGCTTGTGGCTGCGGAGGTATTGCTTTCTGCGGGCTGCCGCTCATTC
>DUOV01000052.1 GCA_012838615.1 Clostridia bacterium
AGAAATTTTTTATTTATTGTTTGAATTACAGGGAAAGCATAGTTGCCCACGATTGCTTGACACAAACAGCGGGTTATGTTAAGTAGATATACTGATCAAGTTATGGTACAATGTGGCAATAAAGACTGTAGGAAAGGAACATATGCCATTTAGGTTAATAGGAGATATTTTAAAATGAAGAACATATTTTACTACGACTTCCCGATCGGAAAAATTGGCATTGTAGAGGAAAAAGATGCAATTACCCATATCTTTTTCGGGGATAAATTGGGAATATTAAATGTTACGGAAAAGGAAACTCCCATAGTCAAAGAAGCGGCAAGACAGTTGGCAGATTATTTTGCCAGAAAGCGCAAAGATTTCGACTTACCTCTTGCCCTGAATGGAACTCCATTTCAGCTAAAAGTCTGGCAGGCCCTGACTACAATTCCTTATGGGGAAACAAGGAGCTATAAGCAAATAGCGGAACAAATAGGTAACTCCAAGGCTTGTCGGGCCGTCGGTTTGGCTAACAATCGCAATCCCATTTCTATCGTTGTACCTTGCCACCGGGTAATTGGTGCCAATGGCAAATTGGTAGGATATGGGGGAGGCTTGGATGTTAAAAAATATTTGCTGGAGTTAGAAGGATGCATTAAACAGTAGTTAAATAATACAGGGGGTGGGCTCGTGTTAGATTTTGAGTTTTTTAATCCTACTCGTTTAATATTTGGTAAGAGTAAACACAAAGAAATAGGTAGCCTAGTTAAACCTTATGCTAAGAAAATCTTGCTACATTACGGCTCGGGAAGTATCAAAAGAACGGGAGTTTATGATGATGTGGTTGCATCTTTAAAAGAGAATGAGGTGGAGTTTGTAGAACTAGGGGGTGTAGTGCCTAATCCTCGTCTTTCTTTAGTCTATGAAGGCATCGAACTTTGCAGAAAAGAAAACATCGGTTTTATCTTGGCTGTAGGTGGAGGTAGCGTTATCGACTCGGCTAAAGCTATTGCCATGGGAGTGCCTTTCGATGGTGATGTATGGGATTTGTATGTTACGAGGAAAGAAGTTGAAAAAGTACTTCCTGTTGCTACAATCTTAACGATTCCTGCTGCAGGTAGTGAATCTAGCAACAGTTCAGTTATAACCAATGAAGAAACTCAGCTAAAACTGGGCTATGGTAGTGACAAAATTCGTCCTGCTTTTAGTATTATCAACCCGGAATTGTTTGTTACTCTGCCGGAGGAACAACTAGCCTACGGGGTTTGTGACATGATGAGCCATATTATGGAGCGTTACTTTACTAATACCCTGCATACTGATCTGATAGACGGCTTGTGTGAAAGCACTTTGAAAACAATAATGAAAAACGCTTTACTTTTAAAAGAAAATTATAATAATTACGATGCGTGGGCTGAAGTTTCTCTAGCAGGTAACATAGCCCATAATGGTCTTTTAGGGGTAGGTAGAGAAGGTGACTGGGCGAGCCATGCTATGGAACATGAGCTAAGTGCTATATACGATGTGCCTCATGGGGCAGGTCTTGCTGTAGTTACACCAGCTTGGATGAAATATGTTTATAAGACTAACGTGCCCATGTTTGCCCAGTTTGCAGTCAATGTCATGGGAGTTGAAGGAAGTCTACGGGAACCGGAAGACCTTGCTCTAGAAGGAATTAAACGACTTGAAGAGTTCTTTGTTAAAATGGGTTTACCTATTAGAATGCCGGAACTGGGCATTGATGAAACCAATCTGGAGCTAATGGCTGAAATGGCTACCGGCGGAAATAGAGGCAAGGAGTCAACTATCGGCAAACTAAAGAAGCTTGACAAAGATGACGTATTAGCTATCTATAAGCTGGCTTTTTAGGAACTTTTCAACAGATTTAGTGTTTAAGGACTGAACATCCTGTATTAAGCAAGGGCAGTCCTTTTCTTTTACTTATTGCCTACATTCTGTACCAATAATGATAAGGAAGGGTTGTCATATTTGCATCTCAACTTTGCGAAAGTGGAACTTATTTAACACTTTATTGTCAGGCTTGTAATCAAACAGAATTACAGTTGGTTTTTTATTGACTATCGCTGTTAGAGGATGAGCTATTATTTCTACGATATCGTAAGAAAATACTTCAAAGTGTACACGTTTCATAATGGTTTTGGCAGGTAAACCCTGGTATTCAGGCAAGTATTTAGCCACCTTTTCCTCTTCCTGCAAAAACTTATGACAAGCGTTTTTGAAGTCTTCTGGCTCCAGCCGGGTAAAAAAGGGCGGCAAAGGGCTTTTACTATGGCAAAGGAAATCCAGTTTTAAAACTTCACCAAAAATCTCCTTCTGAGGGAGGTTTTTATTTTGGTAAAAATCCAATAAGATTTTATACTGTTCTGCTTTGTTATGAGCTGTATGATGTAGTCCTTGCATTTCCCAGTATTTGCTCAAATCTTCAAAGAGATCAGCCGGTTCAGGGTAAAAATTATTTACTAAATAATCTAGACTAAAGGTGAAATGGTGGGAATTATAGTAAAGCTCCAGCATTTCTTCCATAGCTTTAAGGCGTAGTAGCTCTTTAAAACTAATATATTTGTTAGCTAAAACCTCATAAGGTGGTTCATCACGGTATATATAGCCATGTAAATGTTCTTCCTCTCTGATAGGTGTACCCTTCAGAAGCTTTAAGAAACCAAGTTGAAGATTGTCGGGCTTTAGGGCGTAAACATCGTTAAAAGAGTTTTTAAAGCTCTCAAAACCTTCATAGGGGAGGCCAGCAATCAAGTCCAAGTGGAGATGGATATTTTTAAAGCTTGCTAACCTTTCAACGACGGTTTTTAATTTATTAAAATCCCCCGACCTTCTGATTGCTTTTAGAGCGTCCGGGTTGGTAGTTTGGACGCCTATTTCAAATTGGAACAGCCCAGGGCGGACATTTTCAAGAAAACTTAAGGTCTCATCATCTAAAAGATCAGCCGTTATTTCAAAATGAAAATTTGTATGACCGTTGTCATGGGCCTGGAGAAAACGCATTATCTCCAGGCTATGGCTTTTTTTCACATTAAAGGTCCTGTCGACGAATTTTACTTGCTCGACCTTAGCATCCAAGAAAAATTTTAAATCTTTTTTTACCCGTTCCAAGGGGAAAAACCTTACTCCTTTTAAGGTGGAGGACAAGCAGTAACTGCAGCCAAAAGGACAACCTCTGGAACTTTCGTAGTAAATAATCTTATTTTTTAACTCTGGTAAATCTTCTTCTTTATAAGGGAAAGGAATTTGTTCCAAATCAGTAATTAATGGCCTTGCTTCGGTGACCTTGATGTAGTCTCCTTGACGATAGGCCAAACCACGAATATTTTCAACGTTTCCTTGACCCGTCTTGATGCAGTCTAGTAGTTCTTTTAAAGTTACTTCACCTTCTCCCAGCACTATGTAATCAATGGCTTGGTGGAGTCTCATTATTTCCTGAGGGTCAAAGCTGACTTCAGGGCCACCCAGAACAATTATTAAGTTTGGGTCGACTTTTTTTAAGATAGCTACAAGCTGCAGGGTTTGAGTTATATTCCAGATATAGCAAGAAAAACAGACCACCTGGTAGTTGCCTTTGAAGATTTCCCCAAGGTAATAGTCAGGGTCTTGGTTTATGGTAAATTCTCTCACCTTTAGCTCAGGAAAAGAGTCTTGACAGTAACGATATAAATAGCGGATTGCTAAGTTAGAGTGAATGTGTTTTGAATTTAAGGATGTTAATAATATCTTCATAATATTTCCTCTCTCAAAAAGGTAAATTTGGTATTCTAAGCGAAATTTGTACATACTTCTATTATTATGCCATTTCTTGGCTAAAAATTGCAAAGGTTGGGGGAGTGGTTTAGGTGCGGGGGAAATTAACAGTTCTTTGCGAAAACGGCGTCTATGGTCAGACAGGGTTAATAGCTGAGCATGGCTGGTCAGTATTCATTGAATCGGAAGTAGGCAATTATTTGTTTGATACAGGTCAGGGACTAGGGTTAATTAATAACGCCAGGATCCTTAACAAGGATCTAAAAAGTATAAAGGGAATAATACTCAGTCATCATCACGATGACCATACGGGAGGACTGGCTGCTGCTTTAGAAGAGACAGGTTCTAAAAATGTTTATTGTCATTCGGATATTTTTAAGGAAAGTTACATGATTAGTTCGTCCGAGAAAAGATATATAGGCATACCTCATTGCAAAGTGATGTTGGAGGGTTTAGGTGCCAATTTTATTTATAATACTGATTTTATCGAATTAGAATCTGGCATGTACTTAACAGGTGAAGTACCTCGTCTTACTGATTTTGAAGTAGGTGACGAGGAACAGGTTATCCTGGAAGGAGAGGGTTATTCGCAAGACACTCTTTTAGATGACCAAACTCTTATTATCAAAACTGAGCAAGGCTTACTTATTGTTCTTGGCTGTTCCCATGCCGGGCTTATCAATATTCTTAATTACGCAATTAAAAAGACAGGAGAAGACAGGATTTTTGCTGTAATTGGCGGAACCCATTTAGGGCTGGTTGGTGATGATCAAAAAGAAAAGAGCATTGAAGCTCTAAAAGAGTTTGAATTTGCCAAAATTGGTGTAGCCCATTGTACTGGGCTGGAGGTTTCCTTTTTATTGGCAAAAGAGTATAGGGATAAATTCTTTTTCTGTAATGTAGGTACTGTTCTTGAATTTTAGTAACAAAAAAAAAGCCCTGCAGTTAACAGAGCTTAGGAGGTAAATGTATCTAGAAGTAATTGACGTATTTGCACTTTAGTTATATTTTAAATAAAAATAGTTAATAAGTAAAATAAAAAAACTTTATAGTTTGGCCCGGTTTAATAATTTATTTTTATTGGGTAGGATATTAAAGAAATATAGTGAATAATTCATGAAACAGGAGGAGAGCAAAATGAGCAATTTAATTTCAAGAGAAGATGCCTGGAAATTACTAACCAAATATAACCAAGAGCCCTTTCATTTAAAACATGCCTTGGTTATGGAATCGGTAATGAAATATTTTGCGCGAGAGCTAGGCTATGAGGATGAAGAAGAATTTTGGGGTAGGGTAGGCTTGTTACATGACTTGGATTTTGAGCAATTCCCAAAGCAGCATTGTATTAAGCAGCAGGAAATCATGAGGGAAGCAGGAATTTCTGAAGATATTATTCGTGCAACCTGCAGCCATGGCTATGGAATTACCGTTGATATAAAGCCGGAACATGAAATGGAAAAAGTTCTATACGCTACAGATGAATTGACAGGTTTAATTGGAGCGGTAGTTTTAATGAGACCTTCTAAAAGCGTCCAGGATCTGGGCGTAAAATCGGTAATGAAAAAGTTTAAGACAGAAAAATTTGCCGCCGGCTGTTCCAGAGATATCATAAAACAAGGGGCAGAAATGCTGGGTTGGGATTTAACAGAGCTGATAGAGAAAACTATCCAGGCCATGCGGGCAGAGGAAGACGCTATTGAAGCCTGGTTTGAAGCTAATAAAGAATAAATCAGAATGCTGTAAGTCCAACTGGCAGTTTTTAATAGCCAATGGTAGAATAAAAAAGCTAACAATTAAAACAATAAAAGTATGATTATGTTTAGGAGGGTATAAAATGGAAAAAAGCAAAACATTAGAAAATTTAATGGCCGCTTTTGCCGGAGAGTCTCAAGCTAATAGAAAGTATGAAATCTATGCTCAAAAAGCTGAAGAAGAAGGTAAGCATAATATTGCTAAGCTATTTAGAGCTGCTTCTGACGCCGAAAAGATTCATGCTAAAAGAGAATTGGAGGTAGCAGGCAAAATCCGCTCTACTGCTGATAACTTAGAGGATGCTATCCAAGGTGAAAGTTATGAATATCAAAGTATGTATCCTGATTTTATTAAAGCAGCAGAAGAAGAAGGCTACAAGGATGCGGTGAGAATCTTCACTTTAGCGATGAAGGCGGAAGAAGTTCACGCCAATCTTTATAAAGAAGCCTTAGTAAATATTGATAAAGAAGAGGAAGTTACATATTACCTTTGCCCAGTCTGTGGAAACATTGAAAAAGCAGTTCCTGAAAAATGCCCCATCTGTG
>DUOV01000053.1 GCA_012838615.1 Clostridia bacterium
ATCCTACGCCGTTAACGTGAGCCAAGCTCACGACGGCTGGGGATGCAAGTCCCGCTCCACAAAACATTCGCCTCCTTCTATGCATGTTTTTGCTGGGGACTGGCTTTGGTGCCCCCTTCTGCCCATTCTTCGACTATTTATTTACTAAGTTGCTGGGTAAACAGCGGAGGTACTGCTTGGAGCGGGCATTTAGCGGAATGAGCGTTAAACGAACGCAGTCAAAAAAGCGTTAAGCAGGGCAAGGGTTCACTTGCAGTTTGCCCCAGGGTTTTTGTCCCGTAGCTTTTTTGGCAAGTGAGTAGCGAATGAGCGGCAGCCCGCAGAAAGCAGTACCTCCGCGACAAACATTTGACTATTATAGGAATAAACTTAATGCGCATTCTTCTACCTAAGCGACACAACTAACAGAGGATTACTGCCTTAAACATATATTTATAATACTGCACTAAAAGGAAACAAGCTCAGCATGCTTCTTTTTAGTGTTTTTTTATCATTCATTAGTAGGTAGATTTAAATTTATTTATGAGTTCGTAGTGGGCAATAAAATTCCAGCCATAGCATTATGTTATGGCTTTTTTTATGCCCTTTTTGCTTTCAAGCATAAATACTATGTAATAGTGAGTATAATCTAGGGAAATATATTTTAAGGAGGTTTAAATATGCGAATTTTTTACTGGAGTAAAAAACAGATCGCTAAAACACTTGTAATCATGTCTGTCATATTAGTTATAGCAGTACTGGGATATGATATTTTAAGAGACGATACGGCTGTTATGACACTAGCTTCTCAACCTATTTATCAGGGGAATACAGATTATAAAAAAGTAGGACTTACTATAAATGTAGATTGGGGCGAAGAATATATTCCAGGCATGTTAAAAATTCTAAAAGCAAACAAAGCTAAAGCAACATTCTTTATTACAGGTCGGTTTGCCACTAAATTTCCGGACATAGTAAAATTGATTGCCGAAGAAGGTCATGAGATAGGTAACCATGGTTACTCTCATCCCCATCCTGATAAAATTAGTAAGAAAGAAAATCAAGATGAAATATTAAAGACTGCAAAAGCAATTTATGAAGCTTCAGGGGTAGAAACAATTTATTTTGCCCCTCCTTATGGAGAACATAAACCTCATGTGGTAGAAGCTGCTGCCGAAATAGGGTATAAAACTATAATGTGGACTGTAGATACAGTCGATTGGGATAAAAACAAACAACCACAAGACATTTATGAAAAAGTTATTAAAAATATCCAAAATGGCGCAATTGTTTTAATGCATCCCACAGACAGAACTTTAACAGCTCTGGATAATATTATTAAAGACTTACAGCAGAAAGGATATGAATTAGTTACTCTCAGTAAATTATTACCATAAAAAAAGTAGTTAAAAAACCTTACTAGTGAGCACTCTACTATTTAGCAACGTTATTTTAAGGAGGACAAAATTTGAAAATCCTAATAATCTTTCAAATAATTATTTTGGTGCTTACTTGTCCTAATTTAGTTTTTGCTCAAGATATTGGTGTTCACGCTAAGGCATATATCTTAATGGAAGCTAAGACTGGTCAGGTTATTATATCCAAAAATCAAGATGTTCCTCTTCCACCTGCCAGCACAACTAAAATTTTAACAGCGATTATGGCAATTGAACGAGGTGAGGTAGATAAAGAAATAGTTGTAAGTAATGAGGCTGCCTCCGTTGGGGAAGCCTCAATTCATTTAGAACCTGGAGAAAAAATTTCAGTTCTAAACTTATTAAAAGGTGCTTTAATTAAATCCGGAAATGATGCAAGTTTTGCACTTGCTGAGTATGTTGGCGGTACGGAGGATATTTTTCTTTTGCTAATGAATAGGAAGGCAAAATTGGTTGGTGCTCTTAACTCAACATTTTACAACGCAAATGGTCTTCCCCATAAAGGACATCTTTCAACTGCCAAGGATTTAGCTTTAATGGCCAGATATGGGCTTAATAATCGTTTGTTTAAAAGTATTGTAGCTACGAAAGAAGAACGTATACCCTGGAGTAATTATGGCTGGGATAGAAACTTGGTTAATACTAATAAGTTGCTTTGGAAGTATACTGGAGCCGACGGAGTAAAAACTGGCACAACTAAAGAAGCTGGTAGTTGTTTAGTTGCATCGGCGACAAAAGGGGACAGACAGTTAATTGCAGTAGTGCTGAAAAGTGGCGATCGTTTCGGTGAAGCTGCCAGACTGCTTGACTATGGTTTTAATAAGACGTCTTTAAGAAGAATACCTAAAGGTAGCGAATATGGTGCACTTCTCTTACCCGGTAGTGACAAACGTATTCCATTAGTTGTACCTGATGATTATGAATTTACCACCTTAAATTCAAGTAAATTGAAATATAGGATAGTAACTGTAGGGAAAAGAAAAAACCTAGTACAACAAGGGGATTATATTGGTGTTTTAGTAGTAGAAGATTCTTCTGGCATTGTAGCCCGGATTCCACTTGTAGCATCCAAATCCTCTAAATCATAATAATACTTTCTAATAGCAGGGTTTTAATAATTGGGCGAGAATAATATAGGGATGTAAAAGAGGAGATGGTAACATGTGGAAGAAGACAACTCTAGAAAATGGATTACGGATTGTAACTGAGGAAGTGCCGTATGTTCATTCGGCAGTTGTAGGTATTTGGGTAAAAGCCGGTTCTCGTAATGAAAACGATAAAAATCACGGGATTTCTCATCTTATAGAGCACCTTTTATTTAAAGGGACAGAAAAAAGAACTGCTAAACAGATCGCCCAAGAGCTAGAAACTGTTGGAGGGTCGATTAATGCTTTTACAACTAAAGAATACACCTGTTATTATGCTAAGGTTTTAGATGAACATATTGATTTAGCTGTTGATATTTTAGCTGATATGTTTTTCAATTCGCTGTTTGACGAACAAGAAATAGCTAAAGAAAAGAATGTAATTATTGAAGAAATAAAAATGTACGAAGACTCTCCTGATGAGCTAATCCACGATTTGTTTGCTCAGACAGTATTACGCAATCATCCGCTAGGTCGTACTATAATTGGTACTAAAGAGTCAGTTAACAGTATTACTCTTTCAGATATTCTAAGTTATATGAATGAAAATTACACCCCAAACAATACTGTTATTGCAGCTGCAGGCAATATTAGCCATGAGCGAATTGTAGACAAGCTTATTAAATTGTTCGGAAGTTGGACTGGAAATTTAGTAGAAACTCCATATTTGCAACCAGACCATAACTCTGAAACAGTATTAATTAAAAAAGATACTGAACAAGTACAAATATGTTTAGGAGTGCCTGGGTTACCACGAGATAACGATGATACATACACATTATATGTTTTAAATAATATACTTGGGGGAGGATTAAGTTCCCGTTTATTTCAGGAGATTAGAGAAAACCAGGGCTTAGCGTATTCCATATATTCCTATCATTCATCTTACAATGATGGAGGTTTGTTTACAATTTACGCAGGTACAAGTCCTGAAAAATTTGAAGAGGTTGTTGAACTTGTTGCAAAAGAACTTTATAAATGTAATAAATTTGGCATAGGTCAGGAAGAGTTAGAAAGAACTAAAACTCAGATTAAAGGTAATCTATTATTAAGTATGGAAAGTATTTCAAATCGTATGAGTAGATTAGGCCGTACGGAACTATGTTATGGCAGGATAATTCCTGCCGAAGAAATTGTTGAAAAGACTTCAAAAGTTACAGTTAGCCAAGTTATGGATTTGGTGGAAAATTTATTTAGAAAAGATAAATTTACTCTTACTGCTTTAGGACCAATAACGAAGAGTTTAATTATTCAAGATGTTTTACAAGCAGTTGGCTTTTAGGGGTGTACTATGGAATTCGATTTAAAAGTTAAAATTTTGGCTAACGGTATTCAATTACCCAGTTATGCAACTGCCGGTTCAGCAGGGTTGGATCTTCGGGCGTGCATCAGTAATTCAGTTAAGCTTGATGTAAACGATATTGTTTCAATTCCAACCGGAATTGCAATCCAAATACCGACTCCGCATATAGCAGGATTTATTTTTGCCAGAAGTGGCTTGGCCAGTAGGCATGGCATTAATCTCGTAAACGGTGTAGGTGTAATCGATAGTGATTATACTGGTGAAATCATTTGCGTTCTGCAAAACGTGGGAAAAGAGAGTTATGTGATTAACCCAGGGGATAGAATTGCTCAAATAGTATTTCTGCCTGTTGCCTTAGCCAGATTGATTGAAGTTGATGAATTACTGCCTACGGAAAGAGGACAAGGTGGCTTTGGTTCGACAGGAATAAATTAAATAAATAGATTTTCATTAATACCCTTTCTAGTAAGGGTATTTTTTACTATATGAATAGCATATTTGACCTTTCCCTAGCGTACTAGTTAATAGGAGGGGACTGTGTCATGTGGATAAAGCCTGCTATTTTAATACTTTTGCTAATTTTTATGTTCACCGTTACGGCTAATGAAATAGTAAAGAGTCAAAGAAAGAAATTTTTAAATCAGATTCCTCAGGAGACAATACCTGGTGCCATTTCACAAGGGCTTACTTATCTTGTAGGTATGGCTGGAGGAATCTATATTTCATTAATAGCTTTAACTTCGTTTTTGAAAATAGCTTTTCCGGAAACTGTTTATATCCTTGGAGTTTCAGTAGATCCATTAGCTATATTATCGTTATTACTGGCTCTTATTCAGCCGTGGTTAATAAAGTTTTTTAATTTTTTAAATAGCAAGTAATAATCTTAAGAGGTGTTAGACTAATGAGGTTAAGTGATTTAATTGGAAAAGATATTATAAACATATCGGATGGAGCTAGACTTGGAACTGTAGGAGATTCAGATCTGATCATAAACGGTGAGACAGGATACATCGAGTCTATCGTGCTGCCCAATAATGGCGGTTTTCTTGGAATGTGGGGAGGACGCTCTCAGATGGTTATACCCTGGCAAGCGGTAAAAAAGATTGGAAGTGAAGTAATAGTTGTAGAAATAGATCAAAATAATTCCCGTTTTCGCAGTTCAATGTTTTAATACTACTTGACTATTAAATAAGATTATGCTACTATAACAAAAATTAATAAAAACCTCATCTCTTGTAGGTGAGGTAGAGGTGCGAGTAATCAATAGTAACATTTATGATTGGGAAAAATGATTAAGTGTGAAAGGGATTCTCGCCGAAGTCCATTTTCTTCCCAAAGGAATTGGGCTGGGTCTGCATCAAAAAGGTGTAGAACTGTCATATGGGGATACCTGGTCCTCATATGGAGCACTATCTCTCTAACAGGTGATGGGCATTTTTGTGACACAAAGGCTGTGGGCATTTATGCTCTTTTAGCCTTTTTTTTTTGAAGGAAGGAGGATACGTATTTATAATGACAAGAGTAGTTATAACTGGTGCCTACGGTCGGATGGGTCGGGAAGTTATTAAAGGCATCTTGTCTGCAGATGATTTTACATTAGTTGGAGCAGTAGATGTTAATGGCGTTGGAGAAGATATCGGGCCACTTATTGGTTTTAAGGAGCAGGGAATTTTAATATCTGACAATTTAGATACAGAGTTACAAAATAAAAAACCTGATATTTTAATTGATTTTACTACTGCAGATGTGGGATTCTTAAATTGTTTTAACGCAATTTTACATGGGGTATCTCCAGTTTCTGGCACTACAGGCATGTCTGATAGTCAGATAGAACAATTACGAATGTTATGTGCCGAAAAACAAATTGGAGCAGTATTGGCCCCTAATTTCGCTCTGGGTGCAGTTATTATGATGCGACTAGCAGGTATTGCTGCCCAATATTTCCCAGATGTAGAAATAATTGAGCTCCACCATGATCAAAAGATAGATGCTCCTTCCGGTACTTCTTTAGGAACGGCCGATGTTATCTTGGCAGCTCAAAGTAAAAAATCAACAAGTCAAGATAACAGTATTGAAAAGTTAAAATGTGCTAGAGGAGCAAACAAGAATGGTATTCATATCCATAGTGTTCGTTTACCAGGTTTAATAGCGCACCAGGAAGTTATTTTTGGTGGACCGGGTCAATCATTAACTATCAGACATGATTCTTATGGTCGTGAATCATTTATTCCCGGTGTTTTGTTAGCAGCACGGAAAGTTAGAAGTCTAAAATGTCTTGTAAATAGTTTAAACGAGTTAATCTAAATACCTTATAGCTATAACCGGACAAGCACCTCGAAAGGGCCAACTCATATATTAAATAGTAGCTGTAACTAGGAGGAGGTCCCAGATATGAGAGAGACATTAGCCGGTATCAATATAGCTGTTATCGGGGGTGATGAACGGGAACTGGTTTTGATTCAAGAATTGATTAAGCAAGGTGCAAATGTTAAAGTAATCGGTTTCCCTTTTAGACCTGAGCTTGAAGGAGCAAAAATTGTAAATAGTATAATTAAGGTACTTACTGATGTTGATGTTGTTGTATTGCCAATGTCTGGCACAGATATTCATGGTAACGTAAAGGCTATATTTACCAATGAAAAACTTATAATTTCTGATGAAACCCTAAGCTATTTAAAACCTGGAACACTTCTTTTAGTAGGTGCTGCCAGACCGATACTGAGGGATATGGTCAACAGACATAAGCTTAAGCTCATAGAAACGGCTAACATTGATAAAATTGCAATTTTAAATTCTATTCCAACTGCTGAAGGTGCAATTCAAATTGCAATGGAAAAATTACCGATCACTATTCATAATTCTAAAGCTTTAGTTCTGGGTTTAGGACGATGTGGAGCAACGTTAGCTGGCCTACTAAATGCTTTAGGAGCACACGTATATGTTGCAGTTAGGAAAGAAGCTGATTTAGCAAGAGGTTTTGTCCAAGGTTATAAGACTGTTACATATCCTAATTTAACTCAGTATTTACCTACCTTTGATGTAATATTTAATACTGTACCTGCCTTAATACTTGATAGTAGTAAAATAGCCTTGTTAAACCGCAACTGTCTTATCATTGACATAGCTAGTTCTCCAGGGGGCGTCGATTTTTCTGCTGCTGAAAAGCTAGGTATTCAGGCCATATTAGCGCCTGGTTTACCCGGTAAAGTAGCACCCAAAACTGCAGGTCAAATTTTAGCTGATTATTATCCTGGGTTAATCCTCCAAGAAATTCGCAAAGATTTTAGGAGGTGCAACGATGCTATTGAAAGGTAAGAAAGTTGGGTTTGCCGTAACTGGTTCTCATTGTACACTACAGAAAGTTTTACCTGAAGCTCAAAAAATATTAGATCAAGGTGCAGATGTAATCCCTATCATGTCTGAAAGTGTACAATTTACTGATACCAGGTTTGGTTTGGCAAGAAAGTGGTATGAAGAGCTTGAGCGAATTACTGGCAAAAAACCTATTACAAGTATTGTTGAGGCAGAGCCGATAGGCCCAGAAGGCAATATTGATGCTTTGATTATTGCTCCATGTACAGGAAATACACTCTCTAAATTGGCCTTAGGTATAACTGACGGAACAGTTCTAATGGCTGCAAAAGCACACTTGAGGAATCAGAGGCCTCTTATCATTGCAATTTCAACTAATGATGGTTTGGGAAATAATGCTAAAAATATAAGCATATTGTTAAATACTAAGAATATTTATTTTGTTCCTTTTGGTCAGGACGATCCATTTAAGAAACCCAATTCCTTAATTGCCCAATTTGCCAAAATTACTGATACACTTTTGGCAGCCTTAGAAGGGAAACAGATTCAACCTATAATTCATTATCATATTTAGAATCTAACAGACTTTAAACTTGTATTGGGGTAAGATATACTAATTATAATCGCAAACGCTGTTTTTTATTAAAATAGTTTTAGCAATATTTTCAATGGAGGTTAATAATGAGAAAATATAATTTGGCAATTGTAGGAACTGGTGCTGTAGGACAGACTATTCTGGACATATTAGCAGAAAGAAATTTTCCGGTTAATAATTTAAAGTTACTGGCTACTCAAAGGTCTGCGGGAAAAATAATGACTTTTCAGGGTAAAGATTATACGATTGAAGAAACAACGGCTGCTTCTTTTGATGATGTGGATATTGCGTTTTTTGCAGGAGGAGCTGCATCAAAAGAGTTTGCTAAGGAAGCGGTAAAACGTGGCGCAATAGTTATTGATAACAGTAGTGCTTTTCGTTTAGATCCTGAAGTTCCTTTGGTAGTTCCTGAGGTAAATCCAGAGGATGTAAAAAATCATAATGGCATTATAGCCAACCCTAATTGTTCAACCATCCAAATGGTAGTTGCTTTAAAGCCTATATATGATGCAGCAAAAATCACACGGGTTATTGTCTCTACTTATCAAGCGGTTTCGGGTGCGGGACAGGAAGCTATAGACGAGTTGCTTTTACAAACTAAACAAGTATTTAATTCTGAAGATGTAACTCCAAAGGTTTTTCCCCACCAAATTGCTTTTAATTTAATTCCTCATATTGACATTTTTATGGATAATGGCTATACCAAGGAAGAAATGAAGATGGTCGAAGAAACTAAAAAGATATTGCACGATTCGACAATTAAGATTACTGCTACTACAGTTAGGGTGCCGATAATAAGAAGTCATTCGGAAGCAATCAATGTGGAAACAGAAAGGGACCTTACTGTTTCAGAAGCTAAAGAAATATTTAGCAAGGCACCGGGAATTGTTCTATACGATGATCCTTCTCAAAAGATTTATCCCATGCCTTTAATGGCGTCAAATCGTGATGAAGTTTTTGTTGGAAGGGTAAGAAAAGATATATCCACAGAAAGAGGTCTTAGCTTTTTTGTTGTGGCTGACCAGCTTCGAAAAGGAGCAGCAACTAATGCAATTCAAATTGCAGAGTTGCTACTACAATATAATTTAGTTTAAGAGGGATCATAAAAGTGAAAATTTTAATTCAAAAATATGGGGGAACTTCAGTAGCAACTGAAGAAATGCGCCAAAAGGTTGTAGAAAAAATTACCCAAGCTAAAGCGGCTGGGTATGCTCTACTTGTTGTAGTTTCGGCAATTGGACGAAAGGGCGCCCCTTACGCAACTGATACCTTGCTTTCCTTAGTTAATGCAGATAATGCTGTACCAAGTCCAAGGGAACTAGATCTTCTTATGTCCTGTGGGGAAATAATTTCCGGTGTTATTTTAACTACAACTTTACAAAAAGCAGGTTACAAGTCTATTTGCCTAAACGGTGCTCAAGCTGGAATTATAACAGATAATACTTTTGGTGATGCTAGAATTGTTAAGGTTGATACTCGTAAAATAGTGGATCTATTAAAACAGGATTATATAATTGTGGTAGCTGGCTTTCAGGGCATTACTTCGGATGGAGAAGTGACTACCTTAGGACGAGGAGGTAGTGATACAACGGCAGCTGCATTGGGGGTAGCTTTAAATGCAGAAATGATCGAAATATTTACAGATGTTGACGGAGTAAAGACTGCTGATCCGAAAATTGTAAGTGAAGCTAAAACATTAGGCGAGGTTACTTATAATGAAATATGCCATTTAGCATATGAGGGAGCGAAGGTTATTCATCCCAGAGCAGTAGAGATTGCTGCCCAAAAAAATATACCCCTTAAAGTAAGATGCACCTTTAGTAATGAACCTGGTACACTTGTGACAAATCACAGGAGTACTATTGAACCTGAAGCTTGCATTACTGGTGACAAACCAGTTACAGGTATTACACAGATAACTAATATTGCCCAGATTAAAGTGGATTTGGGAGATACGAAGGATCTAAGTTTGCGGAGCAAAATTTTCAGGTCACTAGCTGATGTTGGTATTAGCGTTGACTTTATAAATGTTCATCCTGGGGAAATATTATTTACTGTAAAAGAACATTTAGTTGCAAAGGCACAGGAGATTTTACAAGACCTATCTCTTAATATAGCCATTAGAACTGGGTGTGCAAAAGTTGCTGTGGTAGGAGCAGGAATGACTGGTTGCCCTGGAGTTATGGCCAACATTGTAGAAGCTTTATCAGGGGAAGGAATACCTATTTTACAGTCAGCTGATTCTTATACTACAATATGGTGTCTGGTTGACGAAAAAGAGATGGAGAAAGCAGTACGAGCTTTACACAAAAAATTTCGCTTAGATCAATAAATGGGAGGTGGTTTTCATTGAATAAAACTTTTGGAAGGTTACTAACCGCAATGGTTACACCATTTACAAGTGAGAGTAAAGTTAATTTTCAAGCAGCAGCAGAACTGGCAACCCACCTTGTAAACAATGGTAGTGATGGTTTAGTTGTAGCAGGTACAACAGGAGAAAGCCCAACTCTAACAAAAGAAGAAAAATTTGAGTTATTTAAAACCATAAAAGAAGCTGTCGGTTCGGAAATACCTGTTATTGCTGGGACAGGTTCCTATTCAACCGAAGAAAGCATCATACAAAGCCAAATGGCTGAAAAAGCGGGAGTTGATGGTTTATTATTAGTAGTTCCATACTACAACAAACCAACACAGGAGGGGATGTACCAGCATTTTGAAGCTATTGCACGTAACACATCTTTACCTATAATGTTGTACAATATTCCCTCTCGGACGGGTAAAAATATGACTCCGGAAACTGTTGTAAGATTGTCAGAAATTAATAACATTATTGCAATTAAAGAATCAACAGGTGATTTCAGCCAACTAACAGAATTAAAGTCAGGATTAAAAAATGATTTTTTAATTTATAGTGGAGACGATGCGTTACTTCTTCCTATGATGGCCTTAGGCGCGTATGGAGTTGTTAGTGTAGTAAGCCACTTAGTTGGGAAACAGATTAAAGAAATGATAGATGCATTTATAGATGGCGATCATAATAAGGCTTTGGAGCTTCACTTAAAACTTTCACCTTTATTTAAAACTATGTTTATAACGACCAACCCCATACCAATAAAAACAGCTTTAGCTTTGCAAGGACATCAGGTAGGCGGTTTTAGACTTCCCCTTTGCAAAGCCTCCGATGAAGAAGTTAGCATTATAAAAAATATGTTACATAAATATGATTTATTATAGTAATAGGTTTGTGGCACGTAATAATGCGTGCCATTTTTTTATTGTTTTTGAACAATGTTTTTTTAGCTTTTTGAATTATTTTAGGTTGGAGAGTAATACTATTGTTGAAGCCTTGTATTGGCATAGTGGATCAAGTATAATTAACAATAGGGAAAGTGTTCGGCTTATACGGCGCCTAATGGCGTTTAATGAAGCGCAGCTAGGCGCTTTATTTTTTCTGCTTTTTATTCTAAAAGATGTTCGGAGGTGTATTAATGGCAGAAAAAAATGAAAAACTATCGATTATACCTTTAGGCGGTCTTGGAGAAGTCGGTAAGAATATGACTGTCATGAAATATGGCAAATCTATTATTGTTATCGATTGCGGGCTAATATTTCCAGAGGATGAAATGCTAGGTATAGATATTGTCATACCTGATATTAGTTATTTGGTCGAAAACAAAAATATGGTTAAAGCTATTTTATTAACTCATGGGCACGAAGATCATATAGGAGCGTTACCATACGTCCTAAAAGAACTGAACGTACCTGTTTACGGGACAAAATTAACTCTTGGTCTTTTAGAAAGCAAACTAAAAGAACATAACATGGTAAATGTGACTAAATTAGTTAGCATAAAACCAAGGGACAAAATAAAAATTGGCCCTTTTGAAGTAGAATTTATTCGTGTAAGCCACAGTATTCCCGATTCAGTAGGGCTGGCTATTCATACTCCCGTTGGAACAGTTGTACATACTGGTGATTTTAAATTGGATCAGACACCCGTGGACGGTGAAGTGCTAGATTTTTACAAGTTTGCCGAATTAGGTGAAAAGGGTGTGCTGGTCCTAATGTCAGATAGTACAAACGTTGAGCGGCCCGGCATTACCATGTCAGAGAAATATGTAGGTCAAACTTTGGATGAAGTATTTTACCAAGCTAGTGAGAGAATTATTGTTGCTAGTTTTGCCTCTAATATTCATCGCTTGCAACAGATCATCTCAGCTGCTTATAAATGCGGCAGAAAAGTAGCTGTTACAGGACGAAGTATGGTTAATAATGTGACCATTGCTTCAGAACTTGGTTATTTGCATATTCCTAAGGGAACTTTAGTAGAAATTGAAGATATAGTTAACCTGCCTAAAGAACAAGTTGTAATCATAACCACGGGTAGTCAGGGAGAACCTATGTCAGCTTTAGCTAGAATGGCTATGTCTGATCATAAGAGGTTGGAAATAATTCCTGGGGATACAGTTATAATCTCTGCTAACCCTATACCCGGAAACGAAAAACTTGTGGCAAGGACGATTGATCATCTGTTTAAGCAAGGGGCAAATGTAATTCATGAAGCAGTATCGGGAATTCATGTATCTGGACATGCCAGTCAGGAAGATTTAAAGCTGATGCTTAATCTTATTAAACCCAAATTTTTCATTCCTGTGCATGGTGAATATCGCATGCTGGTGAAACATGCAAGGCTAGCTCAAGAGGTGGGTATTAAAGAAGAAAATATTTTTATAGCAGAGAATGGTCAAGTCATTGAATTTACAAAACGCAAGGGAAGTTTTGCCGGAAAAGTAACAGCCGGTAGGGTTTTGGTAGATGGTTTAGGTGTTGGAGACGTTGGTAATATAGTTTTACGAGATAGAAAGCAGCTTTCCCAGGATGGTATTTTAATAGTTGTCATAACACTTAACAAAGAGACTGGCATGGTTGTTGCTGGTCCGGATATTGTTTCCAGAGGATTTGTTTATGTACGAGAATCAGAAGAATTGATGGATGAGGCTAAAGAAAAGGTGAAAATTTCTCTGGAAAAATGTGTTGAACGTCAAGTTAGTGATTGGTCGACAATTAAATCTAATGTGCGTGATACTCTGGGCAAATTCCTTTACGAAAGGACGAGAAGAAGACCCATGATCTTACCAATAATTATGGAAGTATAGTTCCGCGATACACGGCTTAAAGCCGTGTATTTTTTTATTCCCAAGTAAATAATATAACAGAATCAAATATGAAGAGGGAGATTAAAATGAGTAAAAAAGTAAAGGCGCAGAATTTAGAACATGAGGAAAAACCTTCATCTAAACCACAAACTACAGCAGAGAATTCCACAAAGGATGATTCTATTAAGGAATTCGGTCAATTAGAACTACCTGAGGTTAAAAGCAATATACATTGTCTAACTATTATTGGTCAAATAGAAGGTCATTTGGTTATGCCTCCCCAGAATAAAACAACAAAATACGAACATATTTTGCCACAATTGGTTGCTTTGGAACAATCAACTGAAGTCCAAGGAATATTGATAATATTAAATACGGTTGGTGGTGATGTAGAAGCAGGACTGGCTATAGCTGAAATGATTGCAAGCTTGTCTAAGCCAACTGTAACATTAGTTTTAGGTGGAGGCCATAGTATTGGAGTGCCAATTGCAGTCTCAAGTGACTATTCATTTATTGCTGAAACTGCTACTATGACCATTCATCCTATACGGTTGTCAGGACTTGTTATTGGAGTTCCTCAAACTTATGAGTATTTAGACAAAATGCAAGATAGAGTTATTCGCTTTGTTACTAGACATTCAAATATTCCTGAAGCAAAGTTCAGAGAACTAATGTTTAGAACAGGAGAACTGGCTAGAGACATAGGAACTGTCCTAGTGGGAAAAGAAGCTATAGACGTAGGTTTAATTGATGAGGTTGGCGGGTTAGGTTCTGCTATCAAAAAATTAAAAGATTTAATTGAATTGTGCCGGGCAGACATAAAAGGGGAGATGTAAATGCTGCTATACACACCTTTACCTATGGAAGTTGTGCTAGAAGGATTAGAAAAAGCAAGAGATTATCACGAAGTTCAAATCGGTGATGTAACAATGATCTTAGAGCGAATTAGCGATTCTGAAAGCAAAATAGTAAAGCTTATTAGTACAAATCCTAATGACTTTTTAAATCCAACGCTACAACCTGGTAAAATTGTATCAGCTACTTTATTTTTAGACAAAAATAGCTACCTTTAACAGGTGGCTATTTTTAGATTGCATACAGATGATAATCTATTTAAAAATTTTTTAGGAATATGATATAATTTATCGGGTTATGTTGATTTATATAGGCACGAGGTGGAAAAAAATGCAGGAATTAATCTTTGGTTTACTTGGCGGACTGGCTTTATTTTTATATGGTATGGATTTAATGGGTGAAGGACTTCAAAAGGCCGCAGGAAATAGAATGAGGCGTATTTTAGAAGTCTTAACTGGTATTCCGATAATCGGTGTTTTAGTTGGTGCTTTGGTAACTTCCATCATTCAAAGCAGTAGTGCAACAACTGTGATGACTGTTGGTTTTGTAAATGCAGGATTATTAACATTAAAGCAGGCTATTAGCGTGATTATGGGTGCTAATATTGGTACAACCATGACTGCTCAACTAATTGCATTTAAGCTAACTAAATATATTTTACCCATTATAGCTCTAGGTTTTGTTTTTTATTTTTTCAGTAAGAAAAAATCACACAAATATTTTGGGCAAGTTATTCTTGGATTTGGCATCTTAATGTTTGGTATGGAATTAATGGGTGACGCTATGTCTCCTTTAGAACATTTTCAAGGTTTTAAAGATTTTATGACCCAATTTAGTAATTATCCGTTAATGGGTGTAGGCGTAGGGATTGTTATGACCATGCTTATCCAGAGCAGTAGTGCTACTATTGGTATTTTAATCGCTTTAGCATCTTCGGGTTTGATACCTTTGGAAGGAGCAATACCTATTTTACTTGGTGACAATATTGGAACCTGTATTACTGCCGTATTAGCTTCTATTGGAACCAACCTTGCTGCTAAAAGGACTGCCATTGGTCATGTTTTTTTTAATGTGTTTGGCTCCATAATTTTTATAACATTTTTAGGCTTTTTCATAAAATTTGTCCATTTGATTTCTCCGGTTAATGACATTGCTAGGCAAATTGCCAATGCTCATACTTCCTTTAACGTACTTAATACAATTATTTTTCTGCCTTTAATCAACCAGTTCGTTAACCTTATTTTAAAGCTTGTCCCTGGAGAAGAAAAAGTTATAACGAAAGGTCCTATCTATCTGGATAACAGGACCCTGGCTAGTCCTACAATTGCTTTACAACTTGCTAGCAAAGAAATAATTCGTATGGCAGAGATGGCTCTTCAAAATGTTAGGGACGCCATGAACTGTTTATTCAGTAAAGAGGATAAAGATTTAAAAAATGTTTTCGATTACGAACCTGTTATTGATGAATTAGAAGAAGATATTACGGCATACTTAGTTCGTGTCTCCCAAGAAGGTTTAAATCCGGAATCATCTAAATTTCATACAGGTTTGCTTCACGCTGCTAACGATATTGAGCGCATCGGTGATCATGCTGAATACATTGCCAATATTACTAAACAATATATTGAGGCAGGCTTGTCTTTTAGTGAACAGGCTGTAGATGAGATGAAGACTTTATATGACCTGGTTGAGCAAAGTTATTCTAAAACAATAAAGGCATTACAAAAGGATGATCAACAATTGGCTCGAGAAGCAATGCTCATTATTAATAAAGCCAGTCAGCTTGAGAAACAGCTACGTAACAGTCACATTGAGCGCCTTACGGCAGGTACTTGTTTACCTGCATCTGGTGTATTGTTTTTAGATGTGCTGAGTAATCTTAAAAGGGTAAGCGATCATGCTCATAATATTGCTCAGGTAGTTTTAGGCGAAGTTTAGCATAAACCCTGGTTTTAACCAGGGTTTAATTATATTTGGTAAAGGAATTTATTGGGTAGCGTAGAATTGTTTAGCTGAGGTGATCTCCATGGGAAAAGCAGTAAAAGAAAGAAATACGGAAATGCGCTATGAAATAATTGGTTTAATTTTGCTGGCCTTTGCTATACTGTGTTTTATTTGTTTAATTACGGTTGATTATAAGATTTACCCTCAAATAAATGAAGCTATCGGTCCGATAGGAAACTTTCTGGTACGAACAATTAGCGGATTATTTGGTAAGGGAAAATACTTATTTTGCTTGTTACTGGCTGTTAAAGCGATTTTCCTTCTCAGGAATAAAAACCATCCATTTAACACCCAATCATTAGGAATACTTATTTCCTATGGTTCCCTTTTAGCTTTTTTTCACATGAAATATTTGGTATTAGAAAATATAAAAACGATTATAATTACTTCGCTAGATGGCTTAGGCGGAGGATTACTGGGAGCTACTTTTGCTATCGTTCTTAATGCTGGTTTTGGACAGGTTGGTAGCTACATAATTTTGATAACAGTATTTCTTGTTGGTATTTTGTTTATGACAGGAAATTCTTTTACTTCTTTAGCAAGCAGTTTATGGTTAAAAATAAAGGAATTATATAAGAACATCAAGAGTAAAGTGATTGATTTTTTATTTGTTACGATTGAGGAAGACGAAGTACCAAAGGGTAAAGCTAAAAAAGCGGCTGCTGTAATCATTAAAAATAGCCCGCAGAAGGACGAAGGCGTGGTTGAGTCTGATAGTGAATTGCCTCTAATAATTCACGGGGAAGGCAACAACAAAAAAAGTAGTAACCTTTCGCAGCCAATTATTTGGACTGAAAAGAAAACAGATCAAGCTGAGCAAGGTAACAATATAGAAAAAGTAAGGGTTACTGAAGTTAAAGAACGAGTTGAACAAAGTGAATACGTTCTCCCGTCATTATCCTTACTCCAAAAACCAGCTCGTTCCAAGAACCTTATTAGTAGTAAGGATATTGCTCAAACTGTTAAATTGTTAGAAGAAACTTTGGAAAGTTTTGGGGTAAATGTTAAAGTAACTGAAGTAAGCTGTGGACCCGCTATTACTCGTTATGAAGCTCAGCCAGCTCCTGGGGTAAAAGTAAGTAAAATAGTAAATTTAGCTGATGATATAGCTTTAAGTTTAGCCGCTTCTCATGTAAGAATAGAAGCCCCAATTCCAGGTAAAGCAGCTGTAGGCATAGAGGTCCCTAACAGAGAAATTGCGACTGTTAGGTTTAGAGAGGTGTTAGAAGGGCCAGAATTTCAAAATACTGAGTCGTTGCTTACAATTGCTTTAGGAAAAGATATTGCTGGACAAAACATCTTTGCTGATTTAGGTAAGATGCCTCATTTACTTATAGCAGGAGCCACAGGTTCTGGTAAAAGTGTTTGTATGAATTCTTTAATCTGTAGTTTGTTATTTAAGTGTAAACCTAACGAGTTAAAGTTTTTAATGGTTGACCCTAAAATGGTTGAGTTGACAACATTTAATGGGATTCCTCATCTTCTCGCTCCTGTTGTTACAGACGCTAAAAAATCAGCTACAGCTTTACGCTGGATGGTCAATGAAATGGAAAATAGGTATGCTTTATTTGCGGCAAGTGGGGTAAAGGATATTGAACGTTACAACAAGTTTAAGCAGCAAGAAGACCCAACTGCTTCCGTGCCTGCTTTACCTTATATAGTTATCCTGATTGACGAATTAGCAGATCTAATGATGGTAGCTCCAGCAGATGTGGAAGACGCAATATGCAGGCTGGCTCAAATGGCTAGGGCTGCTGGTATACACCTAGTGGTTGCTACTCAACGGCCATCAGTAGATGTTATTACCGGTGTTATTAAAGCTAACATACCAAGCAGAATTGCTTTTGCGGTTTCTTCCCAAACTGATTCCAGAACCATATTAGATATGGGAGGAGCTGAAAAACTACTGGGTAGGGGTGATATGCTATTTTACCCAGTAGGCATGAATAAGCCAATTCGAGTGCAGGGAGCTTATGTCTCAGATAAAGAAGTTGATGATATAGTTTCATTTTGGCGCAAACAAGGAGAACCTGAATACATGCAAGGTGCAGAAGTTTTAGAAGCTTCTTCGGATACTACGGTGGAAAATAATTATGAAGAAGACGAATTGCTTCCTGAGGCGGTAAGACTTTTAATCGAGAACGGACAGGCTTCAATATCGATGCTGCAGAGAAGATTACGAATCGGCTATACAAGAGCTGCTAGACTAATAGACATAATGGAGGATCGGGGTATTGTAGGCAGTTTTGAAGGTAGTAAACCTAGGGCTGTTCTGATGACTTGGGAGGAATACGAAAAAATGTTTGGCCAATTATAGTAAATTACTATTTTATTTTAATTTGGGAAAAATAATGATAAATTAATATATGTGAAATTGTTCAGGAGGAAATCCGACTAAATTTGTCGAAGCAAGCCATGATTAAGAGGATGAAAATATTATGCATAATGACATATCTATTGAGGAAGCTTTCGAGAAAGAAAACGTTTTTTTTGTAGACGTCCGTTCACCTGATGAATTTGCTAAAGATGCTATTCCCTCCGCGGTAAATGTGCCTATATTAGATAACGAACAAAGAGCCCAGGTTGGCAAGATTTATCAGGAATTAGGCCCCAAAGAAGCTCGTTTCTTAGCCGTAAAGTTAGTCTCTCCCTTATTACCCGAAAAAATTAAAACCATAAGAGATTTAGCTGATGGCAAAATTGTTGTTGTTTATTGTTGGCGTGGAGGAATGAGAAGTAAAGCAATGTGTGAATTCCTGAATTTGGCAGGAATTCCTACTCTTCGCTTGGCAGGAGGATATAAATCATATCGAAGGTTTATTAATAATTATTTTAACGAACCTCCCAATTTTAATTTTCTAGTCCTTTACGGTTTAACCGGAGTAGGAAAGACAGAGATTCTAGAACGGCTTAGTTTTAAAGATATACCTACTTTAAATTTAGAAGCCCTTGCTAAACACAGAGGGTCTGTTTTCGGTGCTGTAGGACTTCCCAGTCAACCAAGTCAAAAAAAGTTTGAAACAGATCTTTACTCTGTTTTAAATCAATATCAAGCCAATCAGTATATTTTTGTTGAAGGTGAAAGCAAAAAGATCGGTAAATTATTTATTCCTGAAAAAATCTATGCTGCAATCCAAAGAGGAAAAAGAATCCTAATATACGATTCCATGCTGAACCGGGTGAATCGCATTATAAAAGAATATCTGGTTGAATCTAAATATAATATTCAGGAGTTTGAAACGGCAATTACTCATTTACAGAAACGGATTGGAAACTCTAAAATGCAAGAATTATTAGAGTTACTTTATACAGAAAATTTTGCAGAAATAGTTAAAGAATTATTAATCAGCTATTATGATAAGCTATACCATCATCCGGATAACCCTAGCATTGAATACGATTTTTGTATAAGTTCGGCCAATATCGATAGTGCTGTTTTACAGCTATATAAGTACTATCAATTATTATCTTAAAGCAAAGGAGGTATAATTTAGTGGGGAGGATCGGGGAAACACTTAGGGAAGCACGAGAAAGAAAAAACTTGACTCTAAAAGATGCAGAAGAAGCTACGAAAATCAGGTTAAAATATCTTCAAGATCTTGAAAACGAAAATTTTGAAAACCTTCCCGGAAGAGCATATGCTATTGGTTTTCTAAAAACTTACGCCAAATATTTACAAATTGAAGACCAAGCACTTGTTGAAGAATTTAAGGCGAAAAATCGTAGTGACGAGTATATACAGAACCAGCGTAGCAAAAGTAATGTTAATAGGAAGATTGAAATTAACATCCAACCCGGCAGGATTCATAGATTATTATTGATTGGGTTAGTTATAGTATTGCTTATTGGAACCAATTTCCTATATAATTACCTGGATAATAAAAATACTATAGACCAAGGGGAAGATTTAAAGCCTGAAGTTATAGTAGAAGAGCCCAATCAAAATGAGGAAGTTAGTCCCCAGCCCTCAGACGAAGGCGGCATAGATCAAGGTTTACCAGACCTGCCCGGAAATAATATAGATAAAATTCAGGTTTCTGTAAAAATATCAGAAGAGGAAAACAGCAAATGTTGGATTAATGTCGTTGCAGACGATAAAAATATTTTTAGTGGAACTTTAACATCCGGTGAAGAAAAAAGTTTTGAAGCTAATGATAAGCTGGAAATAAAACTAGGTAACGCAGGGGTAGCCTATATTGTAGCTAACGGAGAGGAATTAGGTACTTTGGGCTCAAAAGGGTCCGTTGTAACCAAGTTATTTGAAAAAGATAGTTTATAATACCTTTTAAATAAACCGCAGGTCAACTGCGGTTACATATTGTTTAGGATATTTTAGAAAGGAAATTGGCATGTCAAAAAAGATTGGAATTATTACCTTAGGATGCGATAAGAACACAGTAGATTCTGAGCATATGCTTGGTTTACTAACAAACAAAGGCTACACTACTACTGAGCTTCCTGAAGAGGCAGATATTATTATTATTAATACCTGTGGATTTATTAATGATGCTAAAGAACAATCAATTAATACTATATTATCGGCTGTAGAATACAAAAAGAAAAAACCAGGTATTAAAATAATTGCTTGTGGGTGTATGGTGCAAAAGTATTGGAAGGAACTTGCCGATGAAATACCGGAAATTGATGGTTTTTTGGGAAGTAATAATGTACACATGTTACCAGAAATACTTAGTAAGATTGAAATAGGTCATAAACCTTACTATATAAATGAAAACACTATAGCGGATGATATCTATCTGCCTAGACAATTATCAGAGTCTACAGCTAGCTCGTATTTAAAAATTGCTGAAGGATGTAACAATAAATGTACCTATTGTGCCATACCGGCTATGCGCGGACCTTACCGCAGTCGGAATATTTCTGTTCTGATTGAAGAGGTAATGTCATTAGTTGAGCAAGGCGTAAAAGAAATTGCTTTAGTAGCACAAGACATTACTCAATATGGCATTGATTTAGGTTATAAAGTTAATTTAGTAAGTTTACTGGAAGAGCTAATAAAAGTTGACGGACTTCAATGGGTTAGGCTCTTGTATTGCTATCCTTCCTTAATTGATGATGAATTAATTGAATTTGTTCGAGGACATAAAAAAATATGTAATTATTTAGACATCCCTTTGCAACACGCGGACAGAGATATACTAAAAAAAATGGGTAGGAATCAAAATCCTGACCAGATTTATAAATTGATACAAAAGATCAGGGAAGAAATACCTGATATTGCAATAAGGAGTACTTTTATTGTAGGTTTTCCAGGAGAAAGTGAAAAGCAATTCAACAATTTGTTAGATTTTCTTGTTAGAGCTGAGCTTGATTGGGTTGGTGCCTTTAAATATTCTCAGGAAGATGGCACTTTAGCAGCCTGTTTTCCAAACCAAGTGTCAGAAGAAGTTAAAGAAGAGCGTTACCATATATTAATGTCTTTACAAAGAAACATTACCAATAAGAAAAATAAAAGATGGATAGGAAGGAAATTACCCGTACTGGTCGAGGGTAAATGGGAAGAAGAAGCTTTTTTGTGGCAAGGTCGAATAGAGCAACAGGCTAGAGATGTTGACGGGGTTGTTATTTTTAAAGCCACAAACTCTTTAAAGCCAGGTGATTTTGTTGAAGTTAAGATAACTGATGTTGACGATTATGACTTGTTAGGGGAGATGTAAATGAATTTAGCGAACCAGTTAACGTTGGCTAGAATAATATTAGTACCATTGTTTATGGTTTTTCTCTTGGTTAAGACAACTTATGGACAGCTCATGGCAGCTGTAGTATTTATAGTTGCAGCAGCAACTGACATTTTAGACGGTTATATAGCAAGAAGTAGGAAACAAATCTCTAATCTGGGTAAAATCATTGATCCTCTCGCGGATAAATTATTAATTTCTGCTGCCCTCATATCTTTAGTTGAATTAAGCTTGGTTAAAGCTTGGGTTGCTTTTATTATTATTTCCAGAGAATTTGCAGTAACGGGTTTAAGAACAATTGCTGCAGTAGAAGGGCACGTAATAGCGGCTAGTCCTTTGGGTAAATTAAAGACTATATGCCAATCTGTGGCTGTTGTAGCAATTTTGATTCAAAATTTACCCATACCATATTTACCAATACTGGCAAAAATACTATTATACTTTGCAGTTTTTATTACAATTTATTCTGGAATTGATTATTTTTTAAAGAATAAAGACCTATTAAATATTGATAAGGAAGGGTTATAAGCCCTTTTTTATTTCCCTTTTTACCACCCTTTTCATAAGGTTTGAATTGGACAAGTATGCTATAATGGCAACATAAAATGGGGGTGAATAGTTTTGCAAATCAAAGGCCTTCGAATACCTATTATCTTTATATGTGCATGTTTATCATTAGCTATATTGACAGGAGGCCAGTGGGCTTATAAGGAGTTTTCCGTTGAACGTCCTTTTATTAGGGAAATTATTAATCTTAACAACGTTGAAAATGTTGAGCTTATAGGTGATTCTGACTTACCAAAGCTTGTAATAAAACTAGGTTCTAACGCAGATTTGGCTAGTTTTATAGCTCAACTTAGGGAAATAGTTGCCAGTAATTATAAACGACAAGTAGAACTTCGATTAATTGACGAGAGAAATGAAGAATTAAACGATGTATTACTTACCAGTCGATTTTATATTTACGAAGCTCTTGTTAATGGCAATTATACTGAAATGTATTTTGAACTTGAACAGGTTCTGAACTCATTAGATCTTGACGAATGGGATTTAACTATGGACAATCAGTATATTTATTTAAAATTATACCAAGATTCTGCTTATCTTTATGAAATTATACCTCTCAATCGGCAAATGTTAGTAATAGGTGGTGATATACCATATGCCTCTAATTGAAGCTAGCCTAGGGATTGCCATAGGCTTTTTAACTTTCTTGATTATAGTTGGTTACGACGTTTTTCCATTTATTCTACTTTTAGCTTTTGGCCTTGCTTTTTATTTTATAGTAGTACAAAAAGGCACAGTAGCAATTAAATCTAGAGGAAATTGCCAGTCAAGTACTACAGTAACTTTTCAAGATATTGGGGGTCAAAACATTGCCAAGAAGGAACTGATTGAAGCCCTTGATTTTATAATTACATCCGAGAAAACAAAGTCTTTAGGCATTAGGCCGTTAAAAGGTATTTTGCTGACAGGTCCTCCGGGTACTGGAAAAACGATGCTTGCTAAGGCTGCTGCTGCCTATACTGATGCCGTATTCATTGCTACTGCAGGTTCTGAGTTTATTGAAATGTATGCTGGTATTGGGGCTCAGCGTGTTAGAAGCATTTTTAAAAAAGCCAGGGATTTGGCCAAAAAGAAAGACAAGCCACGAGCTATTATATTTATTGATGAGATAGAAGTAGTAGGTGGGAAACGGGGCAGCCATACCAGTCATCTAGAATATGATCAGACTTTAAACCAATTGCTGGTTGAAATGGATGGGATAGAAACCGATAAAGATGTAAATATTCTTGTGGTAGCTGCTACTAATAGGGTTGACATGCTGGATTCAGCTTTACTACGTCCTGGAAGATTTGATCGTGTAGTTAAAGTAGATTTACCTGATAAAGAAGGACGTTTACAAATTCTAAGAATTCATACAGCCAATAAGCCATTAGATAACGATGTTGACTTAGAAGCAGTTGCTCAAGAGACTTTTGGTTTGTCTGGTGCCCATCTAGAAAATATAACAAATGAGGCTGCTATTTATGCTTTGCGGGACAAAGGCGAAAAAATAACTCAGAAACATTTTATTGAAGCCATTGAAAAAGTTATGTTGGGCGAAAAATTAGATAAAAAACCCGCTCTTAAAGAGTTAGAACGTGTTACTGTTCATGAATCCGGGCATGCCATAATGAGTGAGGTGCTTAGGCCCGGTTCAGTAGCTCATGTAACGATTACTCCTCGCGGAGGAGCTTTAGGTTATATGCGTCAGAAACCTGAAAATGATATGTATCTTTATACGAAAAGTTACTTGCTAAACCAGATTAAAATAGCGGTGGCTGGCTCCGTAGCTGAAGAAATATTTTTTGGAGAGCGGAGTACAGGAGCTGTTAATGATTTTAATGAAGCTATAAAGTTAGCTAAACAAATTGTATTGTCTGGCCTGTCAGATTTAGGTATCGTTGATATGAATAAGGAAGATGATTCTGTCAGCCAAGAAGTAAAAAAAATTGTGCATTGTCAAGTTAATGAAGCAAGAACTATTTTACTAAGTAAAAGGCCCTTGTTAGAAGCTTTAATAGAACAACTAAAACTTAACGAAAAAGTAACTGGGAAGCAATTACAAGATTTAGTACACAAATTTAGTAAGTGCGCATAATTTTTTAGGGCAAAGGGAGGTGGATTATTACGGATAGAGGCAAAGTCAAAATTCTATTAGTTGCTTTGTTGGGAGCTGTCATTGCCATTGCCTTGTTTAACCAAACTCAGTTTTCTTTAACCTCCCTAGATTTTCTGCTTTCATTACAATTATTTTCCAAAGGTGAAACAGAGATTAAGGTGCCACCTTTAGGTACAGTTTCTGCCCCAACTCATTTATTTCCAGTAAAAATAATATTAGTCCTAAACAATATTAATTTTAAAATTTTAGAAGAAATGATTGCTAAGGGATTTGGACAACAACAATTATTTGATAATTTACGTGTTGAATTAATTCGATTTTTGAAAATTTACTTTATAAAAATATTTATACTAAGTGTGCTCGGGGCAACGATTGCTACTTTTTTATATTCAGGTAATCTAAAATCTTCATTAAAAAGCAGTATAATTGGTCTGTGTCTGGCAAGTACAATCATCGGCGGAATCTACTCTGGGTATGACTATAAAAAATTTTATAATCCTGAATATTATGGAGCATTGGAGAATGCTCCTTGGATGTTGGAACTCCTTCAAGATGGTTTAGAAAAGATGGAAAAACTCGGTGAAAAAATTGAAACTGTTGCTCAAAATGTAGACGTTTTGTATAGGAATTTTGAACAAAGTGTAGCGTTCAATCAAGGTGATGAATATACACAGATATTGCATGTATCTGATATTCACAACAACCCTATAGCATTTCGGTTTATAGAACAGATAGTAGAGAGCTTTGGTGTAGATATTATTGTAGACACAGGTGATCTGACTGATTTTGGTACTCCGTTAGAAACATTCTTTTTAGAAAAAATTGAATCTCTAGAAATTCCATATTTATTTGTAGCAGGTAATCATGATTCTCCCCAGGTAATTAATGCCTTATCTGGTGTTAATAATGTGATTAACGTAAATAAGAAAATTGTAAACGTTAAGGGTATTGATTTTATCGGAATTAATGATCCTGCTTCGGTAAGCAACAAAGTAATTCCGCCAGCACAAGAAGAGATAAATGAGTATGCTGCACAGCTTAATGAACTTATGAACTCTAGCCAAAGAACACCGGATATTATGTTGATTCATAATCCCCAATTGGCTAATCAATTTACAGGCCGTTTACCTACTGTTTTATTTGGGCATAGTCACCAACATGCTATTGAAATTGATAAAGGAACCGTACTTGTCAATGCAGGAACAACTGGAGCTGCTGGTATTCGGGGTCTAGGAACAACACAAGAAGTTTCGTATACCTTGGTTCTATTAAGCTTTCAGCAACAACAATTTGATACGGTCGAGGTTAAATGGCAACTTGTAGCTACGGACACTATTAAAATTTTCAATTCTAAACCCGGGTTTGTTGTTGAGCATCAAGTCTACACAAAGTAATCAGAAGTTTAGTGTATTATGGTTACCTTGCCAAGGGATTTGCCATTATGTTATAATCTATTTAAATTAAGTTCCCCCAAAAGAAGTGAGAAAGGTTGTGGTGCTGTTGTTGTTACCCGCCGAAATTTTTTGGAGGATTTTCGAGAAAACAGGATCAGTTGTTGCTTATATTATGTATCGAAAGCTTATCATTCAATAGTTGGATGAAATATTATGAACGGGATAAGTAGTAGGTTTAAAAACCTATCCAGGGAAATAGTACCAGAGACTGAAAGTGCTATTTAGGTTTTTCTACGAATTTCCCCCGGGAATAGCAAGCTGAATTCAGCAAGTCTGATAGTAGGTAATGCCGGACTCCACCGTTAAATGGATTACTAAAGAGAGAATTGTTTTTTTAGCAATTAATTTTGGGTGGTACCGCGGAAGCAGCCTTTCGTCCCATAGGATGAGGGCTTTTTTTATTGTAGGTAACTTATACAAGTAAGGAGGATAAAAGATGCGGGAAGAATTACTGAAAATTCAGGAGCAAGGTAGTGTTGAGTTAAATAATGCTCAAAGTCTTGAGGAATTAAATCAATTACGCATAAAATATTTAGGTAAAAAAGGACTATTGACTCAAGTTTTGCGAGGTATGGGTTCCTTGGAAGCCTCCGAAAGGCCTATTGTCGGTCAATTAGCAAACGAAATAAGAGACAGCTTAGAACAATGTCTTGCTGCTAAAAATAAATATCTGCAGGAAAAGGCATTACTTTTGCGCCTAGAAGAAGAAGTAATCGATGTTACATTACCTGGCAGACCAATAAAATTTGGTAATAAACACCCCTTGACTTTGATTCTCGAAGAAATTAAAGGAATCTTTACCGGAATGGGATTTACTGTCGCTGACGGTCCAGAAGTGGAACTTGATTATTATAACTTTGAAGCTCTTAATATTCCAAAAGATCATCCTGCAAGGGATATGCAGGATTCATTTTATATAACTGATGAAATATTATTAAGAACCCATACTTCGCCTGTGCAAGCTAGAGTGATGCAAGCTATGACTCCAGAACTTCCAGTTAAAATAATTGCTCCAGGTAAGGTTTTTAGGAGGGACGATGACGCTACTCACTCACCTATGTTTCATCAAGTTGAAGGCCTGTTAGTTGATAATAAAATTACCTTTGCTGATTTAAAGGGAACATTGCTCTCATTTGTACGGCAGATGTTTGGTTCTGACAGGCAAATTCGCTTAAGGCCAAGTTATTTCCCATTTACAGAACCGAGTGCAGAGGTTGACGTTTCTTGCTTTAATTGTGGGGGACAAGGTTGTCGAGTTTGTAAAGATACTGGATGGATTGAAATACTAGGAAGTGGCATGGTTCATCCAAATGTCTTACAAATGTCCGGGTACAATCCCGAGCAAGTTACAGGTTTTGCTTTTGGAATGGGTGTGGAACGGATAGCCATGCTTAAATATGGTATAGATGATTTACGTTTACTTTTTGAAAATGATGTGCGTTTCTTAAGTCAGTTTTAAGAGGAGGGAGCTTAATTGCAAGTATCATTAAAATGGTTAAAGGATTACATTGATCTTAACTTATCGACGGAGGAACTTGCCAATTATTTGACTATGGCAGGTTTAGAAGTTGATTCTATTAATAAATTAGGAGAAGGTATTTCAAAAGTTGTATCAGGCGAAATTCTAGAAGTTAAACCACATCCTAATGCTGACAAACTAGTTGTATGTGCGGTTAACGTGGGACAAGAAAATGCCCCTTTGACTATTGTTACTGGAGCCCCTAATGTTAGGCCTGGAATGAAAGTGCCTGTAGCAATAGTTGGCGCAAAGTTACCTGACGGTCCTCAAATTAAAAAAGCAGTTTTTCGTGGAATAGAATCATACGGTATGCTGTGCTCTGCTCAAGAATTAGGAATAGATCCAACTGGTCTTCCTGCTGAAGAAAGGGAAGGTATTATGAGCCTGCCACCAAGTACACCTCTTGGCATACCTATTCAAGAGGTTCTGGGATTAGATGATGAAGTTTTAGAGTTGGAGCTGACTCCTAATCGTTCAGATTGTCTAGGCATGATCAATATAGCTCGGGAAATTGGTGCACTTACTTCAGCATCATTAAAGTTACCAAAGATTTCTCACGAAGGTAATAATGATGTGATTGATCAAATGGCGAGTGTTGAAATAGTTGATAGTGATCTATGCCGTCGGTATGTGGCAAGGATTATAAAGGATGTAAAAATAGAACCATCACCTTTGTGGCTTCAACAACGACTACAGGCTGCAGGAATGCGTTCAATAAATAATATTGTTGATGTTACGAATTTTGTCATGTTAGAAATGGGGCAACCTTTGCATGCCTTTGATTACGATAAGCTTGAAGAACACAAAATTATTGTTAGGAGAGCTAAAGAAAACGAAACTATTGTTACTTTAGATGGTATTCAAAGAAAGTTAGATAAAGATATGTTAATTATTGCAGATGCAACTAAACCCGTAGCAATAGCTGGTGTTATGGGTGGCTTTGATACGGAGGTTACATCGGAAACTAATACAATTTTATTAGAATCTGCATTTTTTGAAGGAGCCAGTATAAGAAAAACTTCACGCAAACTTGGTCTTCGGTCTGAGGCTTCTAGCAGATTTGAAAAAGGTATTAACCTAGATGGTTCATTAGAAGCAATCAATCGAGCAGTAGACTTAATAGAAGAACTAGGTGCTGGAGTAGCCGTGCCGGGGAAAATCGACGTGTTTCCTTCAAAGCCTGAAAAAGTTGTTATCAAGTTTAGACCAAGCAGAGCCAATTATATTTTAGGTACTGATATATCGAGTCAACAAATGTTAAAATACTTTAAAAGTCTTTCATTTGAATGTGTACAAGAGAACAATGATTTGTTTTTAGTCACCGTTCCTTCCTATAGGCGAGATATTACCTTAGAGATAGACTTAGTTGAAGAAATTGCTAGACTGTATGGGTACAGCAACATTCCAACAACTCTACCCCAAAGCACCATGACCCAAAGCAAAAAAACTTCTATTCAGGCTTTAGAAGAAAAGGTAAAAAATACACTCGTAGGTATGGGTATGAAAGAAATAATAACCTACAGTTTTATAGGTTCAAAATCCTTTGACAAACTTAGGCTTAAAGATTCGCATCCTTGGAGAAATTGTATAGAAATCAAAAATCCATTAAGTGATGATCAAAATGTAATGCGAACAACACTTATTCCTGGCCTGATGGAGATAGCTAGTAAAAACATTCATCGTAGACAATTGAATTTGTGTTTGTTTGAAAGCGGTAATGTATTTATTCCCCAAGGTTCTAATCATTTACCCCTTGAAGAACCTCATATAGCCGCTTTAGTAACTGGTGGTTTAGGTAAAGCCTGGAATACTTCTTTTGAAAAATTTGATTTTTATTATTTAAAAGGGGTTTTGGAACAACTTTTCAGTCAACTAAATCAGGGTAACATTAATTTTATTCCAACCAAGAATTACTCTTCCTTCCATCCTGGAAGAACAGCAGAAATTGTAATTAATGATGAAGTAATAGGAGTAATTGGAGAAATCCATCCCCTGGTTCTTGAAGAGTATGATGTAGACCAAAAAATTTGGCTGTTTGAATTAAATTTAAGTCCGCTTCTAAGTGGTTTTAGCAAAATTAAAGAGTTTGAGCCTTTACCAAAATATCCTCCTGTTGAAAGGGATATGGCCATAATAGTTCCTGAGCAGGTAATTACTAGCCAGGTGGATCAGAAGATTGCTGCCGTAGGTGGAAAATATCTGATTCAGTATCATTTGTTTGATATATATAGAGGGGAGCAAATTCCCAAAGGTTTTAAGAGCATGGCGTATAATATGATTTATCAAGCTCAAGACAGGACCCTTACAGATAAAGAGGTTTCCGATATTCATAATCGAATTCAACAAGAACTTCAGGCTAGTTTTGGTGCTAAATTACGCTAGAAGCAGGATTTCTATGCTAGATGAAGAATGTGATTATAATGATTGATGTATATCATTGCAAAAGGGGGCTATGGTTTGGGTCCGGTAGATGACGTAAAAACAAGAGTTAAGGTTAATATTTATGGTTCTGAATATATTGTTAAAGCAAATGAGTCTCCTGAGTATATACAAAAATTAGCCTTTATGGTTGATAAAAAAATGCAACAGATAGGAAATAGAAATAGAACTATGGCTGGTTCAAAAGTTGCAGTATTGACTGCTCTTAATCTGGCAGATGAATTATGTAAACTTCGTGAGGATTACGAAGGGTTGCTAAAACTAATTGAGGAAGCAAAATAATTTCTTGACGCTTTACCTTGCAGGGGAAAGCGTTTTTATATAATAGCAACTAATTTCTAATCTTAAATACTAATATTACATGTATTCCTTAAATATTGGTTAGATTATGGTAATAATATTTTATGAGGTGATAACCCTTGACTAATATTGAAATTGCATGGGTTTTTTGGGAAATTGCCGATTTACTTGAGTTAAACAATGACAGCTTTTATAAAGTACGTGCTTATCGTAAAGCTGCTAAAACTATAAAGCATTTACGTTGCGATATAAATGAGTTGTATCGACTTGGAAAGCTTAGAAACCTGCCAAGCATAGGTAAAACAATTGCTGAAAATATTGCAGAGCTGCTGGAATCAGGCAAGTGCAAGATACATGAACAGTTAAAAAAAGAAGTGCCCATTTCGCTACGTAAAATATTGAGTATCCCAGGTGTTGGTCCAAAAACAATCGAGCTCATTAGAAAAGAATTAGGTATAACTACAATTGCAGAACTAAAAGAAGCAGCCAAACATAAAAAACTTCGCAAGTTACCGGGGTTAGGAAGTAAAACAGAGCTAAATATCTTACGGGGAATTGAAATGCTTGAACAAAAACAGTTATTTAGTATTCCTCAAGGTGTGGCTTTACCATTTGCTAAAAATTTATTAAACGATTTATTAAGCATCCAAGGTGTGGAAAAAGGCTCTTTATGTGGGAGTTTAAGAAGAGCTGAGGAATTAGTACAAGACATTGATTTGCTTATTGGAACCGGGAAACCAGAATTAGTAAAAGCTGCACTACAGGCTCACCCCCAAGTTAAGGATGTTATTACATCCGGAAACGAAAAAAACACAGTACAAACTTTGCTTGGTCTTAGGGTAAATGTTTATCTCGTTCAGCCAGAAGATTATTGGTTTGCTCTTAATTATATTACGGGCCCTATAGAGTTTTTTTCTGGTTTGCAAGAACATGCTAAGAAACATGGATATAGTATTGATAAGTACAGTTGTTATGATAAAATTCTTAAATGCAACATAGCTGTCCAAAGTGAGGAAGATATTTACAGGACGTTAAAGATACAGTTTATTCCCCCTGAAATAAGAGACAGTAGCAGGGTAATAGAAACTGCTTCTAAAGGGAAAATTCCTACATTAATTGAGAAATCTGATATTAAAGGAGATTTGCATATCCATACTTCCTGGAGTGATGGAGTTAACGAAATTGAGGAAATGGCTCAAGCAGCAATAGAAAAAGGATACAAATATATTGCTATTACTGATCACTCCAAAAGTTTAACTATTGCAAAAGGGCTATCAGTTGAAAGATTAAAAGAACAACATGCCCATATTAACAAGTTAAATCGAGAATACAAGGATTTTCAGATCTTAACTGGGGTAGAAATGGATATCTTGCAAGATGGGCGTTTAGATTACCCCGATGAAGTATTGGCGCAATGTGATGTAGTTATTGCTTCTATTCATACTGGTCTAAGACAAGAAAAAGAAAAAATTCAGGCTAGATTCGAGGCAGCGCTAAAAAATCCATTTGTAGATATTATTGCCCATCCTACTGGGCGTATTATTGGACGAAGAAAACCCTATGATCTGGATTTTGACAGGTTTTTTGATTTAGTAAAAAAGGAAAAGAAAATTGTGGAGATGAATTCTTCGCCTGATCGTCTTGATTTAAACGGAGAAAATGTACAAAAAGCAGTTCAGAAATATGATATTCCAATAGCTATCAATACAGATGCCCACGATATTGAAAGGCTTGATGATATAGAATATGGTATACTTACAGCTAGACGAGGTTGGCTGTCAAGGAGAAATGTGATTAATACACTAGAACTTGACGAACTAAAAAAAATATTACGGCGGTGAGAGATGGCTAAAGATTTAACTTCCATGACGAGGCTTGGCATGAGTTTTTTTGAAAGAGATACTGCTCTTGTGGCCAAAGATCTTTTGGGAAAATGGCTACTTTTTAAGGGACCCCAAGGAATAACAGGTGGTATAATTGTTGAAACAGAAGCATATCTGGGTTTTAACGATCCTGCCTGTCATTCTGTTCGGGGATGTACGCCTAGAAATAAAGTCATGTTTGGGCCTGCAGGGAAGATATATATTTACTTAATCTATGGTATACACTATTGCTTGAATGTAACAACTGCCTGTATAGAAAAACCTGAAGCTGTATTGTTTAGAGCAATAGAGCCTAAAATTGGAATGGAGATTATGAAAAAACATCGCAAGAAAACTAAATTGAAAGAGTTATGCTCCGGTCCGGGCAAATTAGTCCAGGCCTTAGGTATTAATCCTAACTTAAATGGTTCTAGCGCTATTGATGGTCCTATTGGTTTTTATTACGATGAACTAAATCCTGACTTTGAAATCGTTACAACTACTCGTATAGGCATAAGTCAAGCAAAGGATTGGCCGCTACGTTTCTATATTAAAGGAAGTAAATTTATTTCTAGACCATAGTTTTACATGCTTAAGGAGGAGTAGGTAAATATATGGTTGAATATTACCAACAGAGGTGAACAATATGAAACTAGGTGAAATTTACAATCTTATTGTTGAACTAGGGAAAAAAAACGACCCAAGGGGAAAAGATGGAGTTGAGGAGTTTTTAAAACAACAAAATGCTAAGTTCCAGGAATTAAATTCTGAAGAGAAAAAGGAGTTTGATCAAGAAAATCTTAGAAATCCTTACTCGGATACTAGATTATTATACGGTGATCCTCGGCGGGATATTAAGACCATTTTAGCGGGTATTGATATTGAAATAGGTGAATTACTTTTAGCCGACAATTTACGGGCCAAGGGTAAACAGGTAGATTTGGTATTGGCTCATCATCCAGAAGGTAAAGCTTTGGCTTCTTTATACGACGTTATGCATTTACAAGAAGATATACTTTATCGTTTAGGGGTACCTATCAATATTGCAGAAGATATTATGGCTAGCAGAATATCTGAAGTAAAAAGGGGTATGATGCCTCTAAATCATAACAAAACGGTAGATGCTGCAAAGATTCTTGATTTGCCATTAATGTGTGCTCATACTCCGGCAGATAACATGGTAAATACTTTTTTGGAAAATTTATTTGCCAAACGTAAGCCAACTACCGTTGGTGATATCTTAAAGATTTTAAAAGAAATTCCGGAGTATCAAGAAGCTACTAAAACAAACGCTGGACCCACCATCTTTGTGGGAAGTAAAGAACGTCGGACAGGTAAGATTTTCGTTGATATGACGGGAGGGACAAGTGGTTCCGAAGACGCTTTTGCCAAGCTGGCTCAAGCTGGGATTGGTACTCTTGTTGGCATGCATATGGGAGAAAAACACCGTAAAGAGGCGGAAAAGAACCACTTAAACGTTGTAATAGCTGGTCATATGTCAAGTGATTCTCTAGGCATGAATTTACTACTGGATGAACTAGAAAAAAGGGGCGTAGAAGTGATCAGCTGTTCCGGATTAATTAGATACAAAAGACAAAATTAAATTTAAACCTGCTTTGTTTCGAAGCAGGTTTTTTGGTGATAATATATTAACAATACAAATATTTTGGTATTTTTTTGAGCGGAGGTTTTTTAGCTTGAAGGAAAAAAAGGTTGAATTATTGGCTCCGGCCGGCAGTTTTGAAGCAATGGTAGCAGCTATTTACAATGGTGCCGATGCTGTATACTTAGGTGGAAAAGCTTTTGGTGCCAGACATTACGCTAGTAATTTCGATAATGATGAACTAGTAAAAGCTACCGACTTTATTCATCGTCATAACAAAAAAATTTATCTTACAGTTAATACTATTTTGTCTGAGTATGAATTAGAGCAAGCTGCCTATTACTTAAAGTTTTTATATGAAATAGGTGTAGATGCTGTTATTATTCAAGACTTAGGCCTGATAAAAATGCTACGTGACCTTATTCCAAACTTTGAAATTCATGCTAGTACACAAATGACTATACATAATGCAGCAGGCGTGAATTTTTTGGAACAACATGGCGTTAAAAGAGTTGTATTAGCTAGGGAGGTGTCTCTTGAAAATATCAGGCTTATTAAGCAAAAAACTAATCTGGAGCTGGAGACATTTGTACATGGTGCTTTATGTATTTGCTACTCGGGCCAATGTTTAATGAGTAGTATGATAGGTGCACGCAGCGGAAACAGAGGAAAATGTGCACAGCCTTGCCGCATGAAGTATTATCTTACTGATATAAAAGGTAGGAATATCTCTCTTAAAAATGTTGGAGAACATCTTTTAAGCCCCAAAGATTTAAAAAGCATAGATTTTCTACCGCATATTATCGAAGCAGGGGTTACGTCTCTAAAAATAGAAGGTAGAATGAAAAGGCCTGAATATGTGGCTACCGTTACAAGAATCTATAGAGCTGCTATTGATCGTTATCTAACTAGTGATAAGCCTTATCAAATTAGCGAATCAGAGCAAAAAGAATTAGCCCAGATTTTTAACAGGGATTTTACATCAGGATATTATCTTAAGCACCAAGGTTCAGACTTAATGAGTTACAAAAGACCTAATAATAGAGGTGTTTTTTTAGGTCGGATCAGTTCTGTACAGCCTAAAAAAAATTTAGCTGTAATTAAATTAGTTGATGATTTACACGTTGGTGATGGTTTAGAAATTTGGGTTACTCATGGAGGGAGAAAAGGTTTAACTGTAAGAAAAATATGGGTTAACGGTAGTGCTGTGTCTGAAGCCAAGGCCAATCAAGAAGTAACAATCGAAATAGCAGAGAAGGTTTTTGCTGGCGATAGAGTATTTAAAACTTATGATGCTAAACTTATGAAAAAGGCCCAAAATAGTTTTCAAGATTACCAAGCTGATTTAAAAATACCCCTCAAGATGGAAGTAACTGCAAAGGTAAGTAGTCCGTTAATTTTAAAAGTAGCTGATGATGAAGGTCTAGTTGTAGAAGCTGAAACGGCTTTTATAGCAGAAAAAGCAATAAAACGTCCACTTACGGTAGAAGTTATCAAAGATAAGTTAGACCGTTTAGGAAATACCCCCTACTATTTAGCTGAGCTTTCTTGTAACCTCGAAGATCAGGTGATGGTGCCATTAAGTGAATTAAATAATGTAAGAAGGCAAGCCATAGAGAAGCTTGAAAATTTACGATCCAAAATTAGCAAAAAAGATGTAATTTCAGATAACACAATTCAACGCTATTTTAACCAAAAAGTTAAAAAAAATGAATTGGCTAACTACACGCCTTTTTTATCGGTTTTTACAAGTACTATAGAAGGCGGACTGAAAGCTATTGGTGCTGGAGCCAATAGAATCTATCTTAGTACTACTCGTTGGCGTAGTTGTAAAAAGGAAGAAAGAGATCTTACCGAGTTACTTGAAACAGCATTAAAAAATAATGTGCAAGTGGTCATAGCACTACCACGACTTTGGCATCAAGATGAAGAAGCTAAAATAGAAAATATCATAGCAAAGTATGAAAATGAAGAGATTACTGGATTTTTAGCAGGCAATCTCGGTACGATTGACTTATTAAAGCATAGTAATACCAATAAGAAAATTTTTGCAGATTACACTTTTAATGTATTTAATTCTTTAGCTTACAATTTTTTAGAAAGCCAAAAGAATATTGCAGGTATTACATTATCACCTGAAATGACTTTTGAACAAATTGGTCAGCTAAACATTTCAGGTAAAACTGAACGTGAGTGTATAGTTCATGGTTCTTTGCCTTTAATGATTTCAGAGTACTGCGCAGTAGGCGCAATAGTTGGTGGGAAAAATGCTACAAATTCTTGTCATAAACCCTGCCTCACTAAACAATATGGTTTAAAAGATCGTTTAAATTTAGTTTTCCCTTTAGAAATGGATCAAATGTGTCGTATGCACATCTTCAATTCTAAGGATTTGTGCCTTATTGAAGATTTAAAGCGATATAAAGAATACGGGATTAATAGCTTAAGGATTGAAGCTGGAAGATATTTGCCTGAAGAAATTCAATTAATTGTAACTAGTTATAAGAGAGGTTTACAGTACTTAGAAAGCGGTGATTGTGGCGAGATTCTTACCCAATTAAAAGCTCAGTTAGAACAAAAGAAAAAAGATACTTTTACAAAAGGACATTACTATAGGGGTGTGCTATAATAATTAAGATTTTAACTATAAGTGGTGAGTAAATAGTGCAAAAAACTTTAATTAAACTAGAATTACATCGGGTGTTGGATCTTTTAGCAAATTTATGCACATCGTCACTAGGTAAAGAAAGAGTTGAAAACTTAACACCTATTACTGATCTAAAGCAATTGTTACTTTGGCAACAGGAAACGACAGAGGCCAGAGATATTTGGAGACTATATCCTAATTTACCGTTGGGGGGTATTAGAGACATCAGAGTGCCTTTAAGACGTGTTGAGTTAGGCGCTTCTCTTGAACCTTCAGATTTTCTACTTATAGACGATACAATCAAATCCGGACGGCGCTTACGCCGTTTTTGTCTTGAAATGAAGGAAGCATTTGTTAATATAAAAAAATATGCAGAGCAAATAGTTACATTTCCCGATTTAGAATCCGCAATTGAAAAAACTTTTGATCCAGAAGGGAACGTAAAAGATGAAGCATCGAGTGAATTATTTCAACTACGAAGAAAAAGTGCCAGTCTTAATGAAAAAATTAGACTAAAACTGGAGAATATTATTCATTCTAAATCACATCAAAAATATTTGCAGGACACCCTTGTAACTATAAGGGGAGACCGATATGTAATTCCTGTTAAACAAGAATACCGTAATCATTTTCCTGGTATAGTGCATGACCAATCTTCTAGTGGAGCTACTGTTTTTATAGAACCTAATGCCGTTGTGGAACTAAATAATGAATTAAGAACAGTTTTAGTCAAAGAAAAACATGAAGTTGCACGTATTCTTAAAAGCCTAACTTTAAAAGTTAAAACTCACTTAGATGACTTAAGGCGAACTTTGGATAATTTAGCTTTGCTTGATTTAATCTTTGCTAAGGGTAAATTAAGTGAGCAAATGGACGGGATAGAACCTCTATTAAATGAGGACGGACAGATTCGTCTTATTAAAGCAAGGCATCCATTAATTCAAGGTTCAGTTGTACCAATTACTGTAGAACTAGGGTATGATTTTCATACTCTTGTTATAACAGGTCCAAATACTGGTGGTAAAACTGTAAGTTTAAAAACTGTAGGTCTTTTATGTCTGATGACTCAAGTTGGACTTCATATTCCAGCAGAGGTTGGCTCAAACGTAGCTATCTTCGACCATATTTTTGCTGATATAGGTGATGAACAAAGCATTGAACAATCCCTTAGTACTTTTTCCGCTCATATGAAGAATATTATAGACATAGTGGGTCAAGTCAATAGCAGGTCTTTAGTGTTACTAGATGAATTGGGAGCAGGAACTGATCCTACCGAAGGTGCAGCATTAGCCAGGGCTCTTTTGGAGTTTTTCCACGAGACTGGAGCAAAAACTATTGCTACAACTCATTATAGCGAGCTAAAAACATTTGCTTATAGCACACCAGGGGTAAAAAATGCTAGTGTGGAATTTGATACAGTATCTTTAAGGCCAACTTATAAATTGCTTATTGGGTTGCCAGGAAGAAGTAATGCTTTAGAGATTGCGTTACAGTTAGGACTACCAAAGCAACTAGTTGCTAACGCTAAGCGTTTTATTACAAAAGAAGAGCTGCATGTTTCTGATATGATCCAAGACATAGAAGAGAACAGAAGGGCTGCTTTAAGAGAGCTAGGGGAAATTGAGGTAATAAAAAAAGAAATTAAAAATTTGAAAGACCAATTGGAAAAAGAACGCCAGATTTTAAAAGAGAAAGAAAATAGTATTATTGAAAAAGCACTTGCTGAGGCTGAGAGAATTGTTAATAATTCCAAGCGTGAAGCAGAAGATATACTTAACGAATTACGCAGTAATCTAAGTTTAGAAGCTGCTCGTGCGCAAGAAAAACTTACTCGGGAAGCTAAAGAAAGGTTAAAGCAATCTGAGGAGCTTATTGAAGAGAGAAAAGCTAAGTTTCTAAAAGATGAAGGAAGGCCTTTAGATAGTTTAAAAGTAGGCCAAAAAGTTTTAATTAATTCTTTAGGCCAGAAAGGAACTGTTTTATCGTTGCCCAACCAGCAAGGAGAAGTATTAGTACAAGCTGGAATAATGAAGATTAATGTTAGTATTAGAGATTTACGAAGAGCTAAAGATGATGAAGAAACTGTAAAAATAAATTTAGGATATAAAAACGTTTCGCCTAGCGTTAAAAAAATTTCTAATGAACTAGATTTGCGAGGCCTAACAGTAGATGAGGCTTTGGATAAGGTGGATAAGTATTTAGATAACGCAGTTCTGTCTAATTTAAATCGAGTTTATTTAATTCATGGAAAGGGGACAGGGGCCCTCCGTAAAGCTATACAAGAACACCTTAAACACCATGTTCATGTAAAAAGCCAAAGATTAGGGGAACAGGGTGAAGGAGGAACAGGTGTTACTGTAGTTGATTTAAAAGTATAAAACAAAGCGAAAGGAGTTCCGAAGTTCTCCTTTCGCTTTTATATTATTTTACCTTAACTTTTATTTCGTTAGAGGGAGTACTTAGATTAGTATTAGTATTAATAGCAAAAACTCTGTAATAATAAGTTTCTCCTTCTTCAACTTGTTGGTCTAGATAAGTCTGATTTGTGGTTATTGTTATGCTGTAACGTTTAGGATTATTCTCAGTCCATCTTTCTACACTAAAATTTAGATCACCACTACTATTGTCTGCTTTCCAGTATAAACGAACTCCATGCCCTTCCTGCTCGCCATATAGGTAAGGAGCTTCCGGAGCCTGTTGAGAAGAGTTGGGCTGAGAGGGACTGTTATTTGGTGTTTGTGGAACTCCGTTACCGTTTCCTTGACCTGGGACATTTTGCCAATGATTGTCGTCAATATTGGATGCTGGAAGCTCAATGTTTCCGTCCTGATGAAATTCACACACTATAGTTGGTAGTTCCAAATCTGCATCTTCAGGTTTTACTGTGCCAGTATAAGGAATAGGTCTCTGCATAAAAATACCTGATACAATATTAAAGCAGAAAGGACTAGGTATTTGTCCAGAGTCAGCGCAAACTTCAGCTTCTATCCAAATATCAGAAGTAGTTTTTGGTAGATTTTGTTTAGCAAAAACTTCCCTTATAATATACATACTTGGTGTTAATTCACTTGGAAGTAAACCAGATTTTTTATCTATTTGAGCATAGGTTATTCCCTCAGGTACTTCAAATTGTTTTACTGGTTCATCTTTTAAAGCTTCTTCCATAACTTGTTTCCAAATCAAAGCAGGATACCTTCCCCCATAAACTTGAGGCAAATAATGTTTAGCGTCCGTTTTGTCAAAACCCATCCATACTACACCTACCAGTTCAGGAGTGTATCCTGCAAACCAAGCATCCTGGTTTCCTCTTTTTCCCCTAAATTCTGGTTTATCGGGTAGCTGGGTTGTACCGGTCTTACCTGCTACAGGCCGGTTCATCTGAGCTCTAGTTGCTGTACCGCTTTTTACTACTGTTTGAAGCATATCTGTCATGAGGTATGCGGACTGTTCGGTAAGAACTTCTGTTTTTTGAGGCTTTGCTTCATATAAAAGATTGCCGTTATGATCTTCAATTTTTATAATTGCATGAGGTTCAACACGCAACCCTTTATTAGCAAGTACTCCATATGCTGATGCTAAGTCTAGTGGTGAAACACCGTAAGTGAGCCCGCCAAGAGCTAAGCTTAGGTTTTTATCACCTTCTACAAGGGGTAGGCCCATTTTTTTAGCATACTCAAAACCAGTATTAACACCAATTGTGTTAAGCATTTTTACAGCTGGAATATTGACTGAATCTTTAACTGCTTCTCTTAAATTAATTAAGCCTCTATACCGACCGTCATAGTTAGTAGGTTTATAGTTCCCGAAGCTTACAGGTACATCATCAACAACGGTTGCCGGACTATATCCTTTTTCTAGTGCTGGGGCATAAACAGATATAGGCTTGATAGTGGATCCTGGAGAACGTTTCATTTGTGTTGCTCTGTTTAAACCTCGTTGAGTAGTATAGTCACGTCCTCCTATAAGGCCAACAATTTCACCAGTATGGGGATTTAAGACTACCATTGAGCTTTGAATAAGTTCGCCATTCATATCTTCAGGGAAATTCTTGCTGTCACTATATACTTCTTCAATTTTTGTTTGAACAGTAGTATTCATAGTGGTATATATCTTATATCCACCATTATATACTTTGGAGGCTGGAATATCGTTTGCTTCCAAGATATTTTCTGCCTCTTCAATAACATGATCTATGAAGTATGCATATTTAGTTTTGATAACCTGCTGTGGTTTTTCACTTAATTTAAATTCCTCAGCATTAGCTTTGTCGGCTTCGGTTTGAGTAATATAACCATGCTCCACCATATTAGCCAGCACTCTTGCACGTCTTCCCTTAGCAGCCTCAGGATGTTTAAAGGGATCGTAAGCTGCAGGACGTTGGGTCAAACCCGCTATTAAGGCACATTCAGCCAGAGTTAATTCTTCAACATCCTTATCAAAGAATGTCTTTGCAGCTGCTTGAACACCATACGCTCCTCGCCCGAAAGGGATTTGATTTAGATAAAATTCTAAAATTTCTTCTTTTGTATAAGTCCTTTCAAGTTGAAGAGCTAAGAATGCTTCTTGTATCTTACGTTCTAATTTTTTTTGAGAACGAGCTTCTTGGTCAATAAAAGCATTTTTAGCCAATTGAATCGTTATTGTGCTCCCGCCTTGAGCACCCCATCCGTCTTTTATATTAGCATATACAGCCCTCAAAATTGCTTTATAATCAATACCGTGATGTTTTTTAAAATTTGGATCTTCTGTGGCTATAAAAGCATTTATTAGATGTTGTGGTACTTGGTCAATATCTACAGGAATTCTATTTTCCACTCCATGCCGTTCCCCTATTAAATTTCCTTCGTTATCATAAAAGGTGGTTGTCATGTCACCGGTTATATCTCCAGGCTGCCAGCTAGGCATAGCCTTAAGTGCACCTATAACAAATCCAGCTCCAATTCCGGCTCCAACAATAAATAAGAACAGCAGAATAACAATGACAAGCCTCCATACATTAACTTTACGAATAGCCTTTTTCCTTTTCTTAGGCATTTTCGCAAGCCCCCTCTCTTGCGTAAGTCTACATAATAAAAATATTAGCAGGTACAAGGCATCAATTTATTATAGCATAACCTGAACTATAGTAATACAAGCAAAACTTGTTTCAATAACTTGATATTATTAGACGTGGAGTAGTGAAAATAGTTCCAGAAGACGAACTAGAAAATAAAACCCAAAAATCTATTAAGTAAAAATGCTGCTTTGGAAGGTTCAATTTTGATATAAACATAAAATCAGTAAAATATTAGACAATTGCATAGGAACTTGAAGAAATTTTGATAAAAAGGAATCAACTACAGAGAGTACTGTTGCACAGGTAGGCAAACAAAGTTGGAAAAAACAATATTATTGATATAAGGTGTCAGCATTTAAAGGAGCTATTTTTACATAAATAAAAAATTGCGTCTTAGCACATTACCTAATTGAATACATATACTAATGTATATTTTATTTCAGCGTGCGACAAGAAGGTGGGTAATGTTGCGTAGACGCTTTTATTGGCGCTTGAAACTTCAACGAAAGTTATCATTTCCTTTAATTGCCTTTTTATTACTGATTGTTTCATTTTTGTTTTTACTAGAAGCTAGTTTATCAGATACAATTTATGCTTTTGCCGAAGCACAGGCAAGATGGACAGCCATAGAAGTAATAAATAAGGCAATAACCGAAAAAGTTGTACCCAACATTTCTTATACTGACCTTATAAAACCTGAACGAAATGCTCAAGATGAAATTGTTTTTATGCAGGTCAATATGATAAAGGTGAATAAGATCACTTCTGAATCTATATTAGCTATTCAAGAATCTTTGCAACAGTTAGAAAAAGTAAAATTTAAAATTCCAATTGGCCAAATTTTTGGTTCTAAATTATTTGCTAACTCTGGACCAAGATTTAATCTTTCATTACTACCTGTTGGTACTGTTGAAGCAAAAATTTATGATGATTTTGAACAAGCAGGTATTAATCAAACAAGACACAGGGTGTATTTAGTTGTTAAAAGTACAGTTAAAGTGATTATCCCTTTAGTAAGTGACTACATTTCAATTGAGACAAAAGTTCCTTTAGCAGATGCTATTATTGTTGGAAGGGTTCCTGATACATATCTAAATATTGGAGGCCTGTTGTTGGAAGGAATAAAGCAGCAAGGTTTTGAGCAATAATAGTAAGGACTTGGCAGGAGATATATTGTGCTAGGACAATATATTTTTAAGCCGAAATATAATAATATTACATTAATTATAAGTTTATAAATAACCAATTGACAAAGATATATAAAGCTGGTAATATAATAACTCCCGGTAGGAAAAAGCCGAGGAAAGTCAACTAAAACATAGGCGAAGACTCAAGCCTAAAAACTTCAGGCATCATAAAAAGCCTGGTAGAAAAAAGCAGTTGACATGTCAAAGCGGATATGGTAAGATAACACTTGTCGCCTGAAGCGACGTGGTCATTGAGAACTGAACAGTGTAAAGAACATGCCCGATTCTAG
>DUOV01000054.1 GCA_012838615.1 Clostridia bacterium
GCTAGAGAGTATCCAACTGGGAGCAGACACAGTTGTCATGCTCGGTAGTTCGGGTATCTGCAGATTTGGTATGTATAATAGCTTACAAAAAGATATATTGCATGATTTAGGCTATGAAATAGAAATGATTTGCTTTGAACCTTTAGGCAATTTTCAGGAAGTAAAAGATTTTTTGTTTAAACTATCCATAGTTGCTGGGACAAAAAACTATCTAAAAGTTTTTTCCGCTTTTAAAAAGGGCCTTGAAATTTTATTTTCCTTAGATGAACTTGACAAGTTAATCAACATTGTCCGTGCTCGGGAAAAAATTAAGGGCCAAACAAACAGGATAGTGGTTGAGCATGAGGAAAAAATAAGCCAGGTTAGTGGCTATAAAGACACCTTGCAAATAATAAATAGGACTAAGGAAAAGCTTAATAAGGTTAAAATCGCTGCGGACAGTAATCCTTTAAAAATAGGCATTGTCGGTGAAATATACACTATCGTGGAACCCTTTATAAATATGAATCTGGAGCGGACTTTAGGGAATTTGGGGGTTGAAGTTCACAAATCCATGACGGCCGGCGAATTTATCAAAGAAAAAATGGATTTTCTACCCCTTATTAAATCCAACAAGGCTGAAGTACATAAAGCGGCCGGCCCTTATCTGGCCAAAGAAATTGGAGGTCATACGGTACAAACAATAGGAAATACGGTCAAATACAGTCAAAAAAACTTTGACGGGGTAATCCATTTATTGCCTTTAAGTTGTATGCCGGAAATTGTAGCCATGAGCATACTACCAACAATAGCCAGGGAAAAAAATATTCCTGTCTTGACTTTGGTCTTAGATGAGCTAAGCGGCGAAGGAGGTTATTTAACGAGGGTTGAAGCTTTTGTTGATTCTCTCTACCAGAGAAAAGCCATGGTAAAATAAAATTTTTTGCCATGTTAAATAATTACATCCTTGGCGCAAAATATTATTATCAAAAAATTTACTTGGGGAAATACTAAAACAAGAATTAAAGGAAGGAGGAATTTTAGTGAAGCTAAAAGACATAATGACCAAAGATGTGATTGCAGTATCTCGTGATACAAGCGTTTTTGATACTGCTCAAATTATGAAGGATAAAAATATTGGTGCAGTACCCATTTGTACTGATGGAATGGATGTAGAAGGGATAATTACGGACAGGGATATAGTTCTTAGAGTAGTATGTGCCGGTAAAGATCCTAAAAAAACTACTTGTGGCGAAGTCATGACTGATCGTCTTACAGTCGGTAAAACAGACATGGAAGTTGAATCTGCTCTTAAACTCATGGGCGATGTCCAAGTTCGCCGCTTACCTGTTGTAGAAGATGGAAAACTTGTTGGTTTCGTATCTTTAGGTGACATGGCAGTTAATAGCCGGTTTGACAGCGGGGCAGAGGAAGCCTTAAGTGAAATATCAAGTCCTAGTCAGCCGAGAATGTAACTATTATGATATAAAGAAAGGGCATTTCATGTTTAAGTGAAATGTCCTTGATTTTACTATAGTAAATTATGTACCTTTGCCATTTGGCAAAGTACCAAGGAATACAATACAGAAACGCGCGCTTTAAGGGAACTGAAAATGCGCGCGTTTCTTGTTAAAAGACATAAGGAAAAGAATAAAGGTTAGGCAAAATGGTGTTTTCGCTTTACTGGCGACTAGGGACTAGGGCTGGTGACTTAATAAGGCATTGGCTCATAACCAGGGGTGATTCCGGTAGCCTCAGTAATAAGGGGATCAAGGGAAATTAGATCTTCCATATTAACTTCTTTCAGGGAAGTTTTGCCGAGGGCTTTAATGCCTTCTGTCATCTCCAGAGTACAGGACTTGAGATAGTTGGCCAGATATTTAGCCCCTTCCTCTATTTTAAACTTATTTTGGGATTTACCATTGTACCAAGCAACTTGGGTTGGAGGTTCAAAAGGTATGGAATGTAAAACCTGGGTATGAGCAGTAGCAAAAAGAGCCATAGTACCTACATATACTGCGTCTGCTCCCAAAGCTATGGCTTTTAAAAAATCACCCGGGGTTAACAATTTACCTGCCGCTATGAGGCTGACTTTACCTTTTAACCCTTGCTCTCGCCAAAACCTACCGGCCCTTGCTAAAACAAAAACTGTCGGTAAACCGAAATCATCCTGTAAAATAGGCGGAGAGCCTTTAGTAGCGGCTTCTGCACCACATATAGCAACATAATCCACACCACTAGAAACAGCCATATCTAAATCCGCTTCCAGGTATTTTCCTGCTCCTATTTTTACTCCGATAGGGACGCCTCCTGTGATTTTCCGCAACCGACTAACAAGGTTGTATAATTCCCTAGGGTTATTGATTTCAGAAGCCCTTGAATGGACGACAACATGTTCCCCCGGTAATAATCCATAAGCCTTTCGTAATTTTTTATTGAGGTTGGTTGAGGTCATAAAATGTGCTACACCTCCGATGGCTCCTTGTCCAAGCTGGATTTCAATGGCATCAGCTTGTTGCAAAATATGTATTTCTTTAGACCAACTGCCTCTATTGTACTGTAGTATTAACTTGTCAGCGGCTTTTCTTTCACTATCTAGCCAGGCACCTTCTCCCGTGTTGGTAGCAGTACCTGCAGCACTAGCCCCTTTGGCCAGGGCAATTTTAAAAGCTTCGCTTAGAGCATAACCGTAAGCCATACCTGAAACTATAATCGGTGTTTTGAGGTGTAACGGTTTAGCTGCTTCAGGCCCTATGGTTACTGACATATCAATGGGTACATCTCCTGGGGTAGGAAAACTTTTTAATTGGGCGAAATTAAAAGTCAGACTGTTAATTGAAGGAAATTTTCTCGGGCTACCCAAGGGACGTTCAATTACTTTGCCTTGTTCCGATCTTAAATTAGTTTCCACAATATTTTGCAGGCCAACCCTTGTCGAGGCGGAGACAAATTCCCATAGATTTTCATCGTACATATCGGTCATAATAGTTTTTATACTGCTTGTGCTAATCTCTTTAACTGTTTTTCTGGCTAGTTTCTTTAATCCAGCAGCGCCCAAAAGGGCAGTTGCCAAACCTAAACTTAGTTTTCCTATTTGATTTAAAGCATTTTTTCGCGACATAAACAGTCCCCTTTTAACACTTATTTCTTTATTATGTACTTTTTAAATTTAATAATCCCTTAGACAGCGCTTAAAAATAAATTTACTGTTAAAGGAAAATAACTTATTTAAAAAGGAAAATGTGGATTAAATGTCGAATAAAAAATTAAACCTAGTTAAATAATCTTGCAAAGATTTTTAATATTATTTTTATGGTCATTTTGCCACCAAATGCTTGCAAAATAAGGAATTCCTTATATAATGAAGAGTACATAAGGCGTGGATGAACGTTAGCGGGAGAGACCTTTTTAAAGGCGCCGAAGGAGCAACTTGCTAGCTGCTAAACTAGCAGGGAAACTCTCAGGCAAAAGTACCGCTAGCGGACACAACCTCTGGAGAGTTTATTGGAACACCAAAGGGGAAACCCCGTACTAAAGGGTAATCTCTCAGGTAAAAGGACAGGGGAAAATAGCGCAAAAAGTGGCAAACCGAGTTTGCGAAGATTGTCACAAGCGTGCTAGTTTCCTTTGTCCTTTATTTTTACTTAAAAAAAAGATATATTTTATACGGAAGGCGGCGATACTACTATAGACCATAAAGAAAACAATTTGGAGGTGTAAAATGGGAGAACTTAAAAAAACCCCCCTTAACCAAGTCCACCGTGCGTTAGGCGCCAAAATGGTTGACTTTGGAGGCTGGGATATGCCTGTACAATATAGCGGTATTATTGAAGAACATAAGGCTGTCCGTACTAAAGCAGGCTTGTTTGATGTCAGCCATATGGGAGAAATCAGAGTTAAAGGACCTGATGCTTTAAAGTTTTTACAGAAAATGCTTTCCAACGATGTTAGCAAGGTAAAGACTTACCAGATCCAGTACAATATACTTTGCCTGCCAAGTGGTGGTGTGGTAGACGATTTACTCGTACATAAGGAAAACGATAATGATTATTTACTGGTTGTTAATGCTTCCAATACTGACAAAGACTTTAAGTGGTTCTTGGAGCACAAAGAAGATGAGGATGTAGAGATTATTGACGAATCACCCGAAACAGGACAAATTGCAATCCAAGGACCTTTAGCTGAAAGTATTTTACAAAAGCTGACAGATGTAAATCTTGCAGATATTAAATTCTACCGTTATACTTATGGTCAAGTAGATGGTGTAAAATGCCTGATTTCTAGAACAGGTTATACTGGAGAAGATGGTTTTGAGGTGTACTGTCCTCAGGAAAAAACAGTTCAACTTTGGAACAAATTGTTAGAAGTAGGTGGGGATAATATCTTACCCTGTGGTCTTGGGGCAAGAGATACCTTGCGCTTCGAGGCAAAACTGCCCCTTTACGGACACGAGATGAGCGAAGAGATTACTCCTCTGGAAGCAGGTTTAGGCCGGTTTGTTGCTCTTGATAAAGAGGAGGACTTTATTGGTAAATCTGCTTTAAAGGCTCAAAAAGAAGCCGGCGTTCCCAGAAAAGTTGTTGGTATTGAAATGCTTGAAAGAGGTATCCCTCGTGCTGGGTATGCCGTAAAAAAAGACGGGAAAGAGATTGGCTTTATCACTACTGGCAGTTATGCTCCAAGTCTTGACAAAAACTTGGGATTAGTGCTCATTGATTCGGCCCATGCCGACATCGGAACTGAGCTAACTGTGTCGATCCGTAATAAGGATGTAAAGGCACAAATTGTGCCTACACCATTTTATAAAAGATAAAAGGGAGGAAATTATTTATGGTTAAAAGCGAATTAAAGTATTCAAAGGATCACGAATGGGTTTTAGTTGATGGTAACAAGGTGAAAATCGGGATCTCCGATCACGCACAAGAAGCTTTAGGCGATGTTGTGTTTGTTGAATTACCTGAAGAAGGCGATGAAGTAACAGCTAACGAGTCCTTTGGTACAGTTGAATCTGTCAAAGCAGTTTCTGACGTTTACTCACCAGTTAGCGGAAAAGTAGTGGAAATCAACGAAGCTTTATTAGATTCACCGGAATTAATTAATAGCGACCCTTATGGTGAAGGCTGGATGATCGTTGTTGAGTTAGATGATGCTAGTCAGCTTGACGAATTAATGTCTGCTGAAGAGTACGAGGCATTCCTTAAGGAGGAAGAATAGGAATGAATTATCTACCCAACACCGATCAAGATCGGAGCGCAATGCTCAGAGCTATCGGTGTCAGCTCTATTGAAGAGCTGTTTGGGGATATACCTAAAAGTATTCGGCCCCAAAAGCCAATGGCTATACCGTGTGGCTTGTCAGAATTCGAAGTAAAAAAACTGGTCAGTAGCTTAAGCAAGAAAAATCTTAATCTAGAAGATTTAAGTTGCTTTTTAGGAGCAGGAGCATACGACCATTATATTCCAAGTTTCGTAGATCAATTACTACTGCGCTCTGAATTCTATACTGCATATACACCATATCAACCTGAAATTAGTCAAGGCACTTTACAAGCTATTTTCGAGTATCAAACCATGATTTGCGAATTAACCGGCATGGATATTTCCAATGCTTCCATGTACGATGGAGCTACTGCTATGACCGAAGCCGCTATCATGGCTTGCGAGCGTAAGAAAAACGAAATAATTATTTCTGACGCAGTTCATCCAGAATATCGGGAAGTTTTACAAACCTATGCTAAAAGTTTGGGAATTGAGGTAAAAGTTGCTAAAAACGTAAATGGGCTTGCTGCTGTCAGCTCTTTTGAAGGCCTAATTACCAAACAAACTGCAGCTATTATCGTTCAATATCCAAACTTCTTTGGCAACGTTGAAGACTTGTCTAGTTTAGCCAATTTAGCTCATGATAATGGTGCTTTACTTATTACAACTGTTGTTGAACCTGTAGCTCTAGGTATTCTGGAGGCTCCCGGTAAGTGTGGGGCCGATATTGTGGCAGGTGAGGGACAAAGCTTTGGTAACAGCGTTAGCTTTGGGGGACCTTATCTTGGATTCTTAGCTGCTAAAGATAGGTTTGTTCGCAAAATGCCAGGTAGAATTGTAGGGGAAACTGTAGATAATCAAGGCAGAAAAGCTTACGTTCTAACCTTACAGGCAAGGGAGCAACATATCCGTAGAGAAAAGGCTACTTCCAACATTTGTTCCAACCAAGCTTTATGTGCCCTGGCTGCTACTATGACTTTATCAGCTTTAGGCAAAAAGGGCTTACGAGAAATGGCTGAGCTTAACTTACAAAAGGCTCATTACGCATTTAAAAAGTTAACTGCTTTACCTCAAGTAGAAGCTGTTTTTGAAGCACCTTTCTTTAACGAATTTGTAATCAGGTTAAAGAAAGATCCGGAAGCTGTAAACGAGCTTTTGTTAAAAGATAATATCCTAGGTGGGCTACCTTTAAAACGCTTCTATCCAGGTATGGAAAACGATGTTTTAGTATGTGTAACAGAAATAAGAAGCAAAGAAGAAATAGACTTTTTAGCTGAAAGATTGGGGGGAATGTAAGTGCTAAAGCAAGAGGATTTGATTTTTGAGCAATCTTCCCCAGGCCGAAAAGCCTACTCACTACCGGCTTGTGACGTACCGGAAGAGAACATTGCTTCACTTCTACCCCAAAACTGTTTAAGAGTTGAAGAGCCTGAACTTCCTGAAGTAAGTGAGGTAGACGTAGTTCGTCACTTTACTAGACTATCCCAACTAAATTTTGGTGTAGATACGGGCTTCTATCCCTTAGGCTCTTGTACCATGAAATATAATCCTAAGATTAATGAAGAAATGGCTAGGCTTACGGGCTTCACCAGAATTCACCCCTATCAACCGGAAGATTCTGTCCAAGGTGCTTTACAGCTTATGTATGAGTTAGCAGATTACTTGGCTGAAATTGCCGGTATGGCTAAGGTTACCCTACAACCTGCTGCCGGTGCTCATGGTGAGTTAACAGGTATGAAGATTATTAAAGCTTACCATGAGTTTAAAGGGGAAAGTCAGCGTACAAAGGTTATCGTACCTGATTCAGCTCACGGTACTAACCCTGCTACAGCTTCTATGGCAGGTTTTAAGATCGTAGAAATTAAATCTAGAGATAATGGGGAAGTTGACGTAGAAGCTTTAAAGGCAGCCGTAGACAACGAAACTGCAGCTTTAATGCTTACCAACCCTAACACCTTAGGGTTATTTGAAAGCAGCATTGAAGAAATTGCTAAAGTTGTACACGACGCAGGTGGACTTTTGTACTATGACGGGGCAAATACTAACGCCATTATGGGTTATGCTCGTCCTGGCGATATGGGCTTTGACGTTGTTCACTTTAATTTACATAAAACTTTCTCTACTCCTCACGGTGGTGGCGGACCAGGGGCAGGCCCGGTAGGGGTTAAAGATTTCTTGGTGCCATTTTTACCCAAACCTACTGTGGAGTATGATTCTGCCAATGATAAGTATACTTTAAATTACGATTTACCAAATTCCATCGGCAGAATGAAAGCTTTTTATGGTAACTTTGCAGTATTAGTTCGGGCTTACACTTACATTAGGGCTTTAGGCGGTGAAGGCTTAAAAGCAGCTAGCGAAGACGCTGTTTTAAATGCCAACTATTTGAAAAAACTCTTATCCAAATATTTTTATCTGCCTTATGAAAGACATTGTAAGCACGAATTTATTATCACTCCTAAGAATCTCAAGGAGTATGGGGTTCATACTTTAGATATTGCCAAACGTCTTTTAGATTATGGCTATCATCCACCTACAATTTACTTCCCGTTAATTGTAGAAGAAGCTATGATGATAGAACCAACGGAAACTGAAAGCAAAGAGACTTTAGATGAATTTGCTGCAGCTATGGCTAAAATTGCTGCTGAATGTAAAGAAAACCCGGAAATAGTTCGCCAAGCTCCCCATAACACAGTTATCGGAAGACTTGACGAAGTTCGGGCAGCCCGTCAGCCTGTCTTACGTTGGCAAAAGGCATAAATAAGATTATTATAAAAGCTTGTCTAAATGGCAAGCTTTTTTACTCTATATGTAGGCAAAAACAAATATTAATTTAAAGGTTTTTAACTGTCAATGTCAAAGATAAACTCATGTTTTGCCACTAAATATGGTAAAGGGCTGGGTTAGGGGGTATATTATGAAAATATTGCTTATGATTTTTTGTATCCAAATCGTTTATGTTTCCTTGCTAACTATGCGTACTATCTTAACTCTCAAGGGCCAGAGATACCAGGCAGCTGCTATCAGTTTAGTAGAAGTTTTAATTTACATAACCGGTTTAAATTTAGTTCTTAAAAATTTAGATGATCCAAAGAATCTAATTGTATATTGTATTGGTTATGCTTTAGGTATCTTGGTAGGTAGTAAAATTGAAGAACTCCTTGCCCTTGGATATGTTACTGTCCAGATAATTACCGAAAGGGAGGATTGTCAACTGGCAGATATTCTTAGGGATAGGGGGTTTGGGGTAACTTGTTGGTTTGCAGAAGGAAGAGATGCTCCACGGCTGGTCTTAACTGTATTAGCCAAACGTAAGTATGAAAGGGATTTGTTTAAAATTGTGGAGGAGAGTTCCGATAAGGCATTTATTATCTCTCATGAGCCAAAGCACTTTAGAGGTGGTTTCTGGGTTAAGCAATTGCAGCAGGAGTAAAATATCGACATGCTTTTTGATTTAGAGTAAGATTGTGTTGTATAACTTGTAAGTTGTAATCTTAATACACAGGAGGTTGGACTATTGTATAGTCTGCTTATTAAAAACGCTAGGTTATTTGGAAATGAATCTCAACAGCAAGACATTGGAATAAACGGCGACAGCATTGTGAAAATTGGACAGGGTTTGGGAAGTGAGGCAGACAAAATTATAGATGCTCAAGGGAAACTCATTATTCCCGGCTTTGTAGATATTCATACGCACCTGGAGAAATCTATGACTTCCCACATCCTGAAGAATGAAAGCGGTACTTTAATGGGAGCTATTGTCAGCATGAACGACTTTTTTGCTAAGTATGATCCGGAAGATATTTATCATCGTGCCAGACAGGCTGCCGAGCTGGCAATAAGCCAGGGAACTACAGCTATCCGCACTCATATTACCATTGATCGAAATGTCGGTTTGGGCATTATCAGACCCATCCTAAAACTAAAGGAAGACTTGAAGGATGTTTTGACGATCCAAGTTATTGCCTTTCCTTCAAGCCATAAGGGAGGAATTCAGGAATCCGATTTAGATGTGCTCCGTCAGGCTATTAGCGAGGGTGCTGATCTCTTAGGCGGCTGCCCCCATCTTGAAGAAGAACATAAACATTTTACTGATCATATTTTCCACCTGGCTAAGGAGTTAGATGTGGATTTAGATCTGCATGTTGACGAGTCTGATGAACCAAACGTAGATGCTTTAGAGTATGTGGCAGAAAAAACTATTGAAATGGGCTACCAGGGAAGAGTAAATGCGGGTCATTGTACTGCTCTTAGCGCTGTGCCTAAAGCAGTTGCTGATAGGGTAATAGGAAAAGTTAGAGATGCCGGTATGACGATTACAACCTTGCCTTCTTGCAATCTCTATTTAATGGGACGCCATGATGAAGTCCTTCAACGTCGCGGCATAACCAGAGTACGTGAGTTTTTAAAGGCTGGGGTTAAGGTTTGTTTTGCTTCCGACAATGTGCGAGATCCCTTCCGTCCCTTTGGCAATCACGACTTACTGGAGGAAGCTCTCTTAACTGCCCAGCTTGTTCAGATGGGAACTGATAAGGAACTGGAGACAGTTTTAGAGATGGGTACTTACAATCCGGCTCAAGCTATGAAATTACCAAAGTATGGTCTGGAAAAAGGTTGCTATGCCGACCTAGTTATCCTTGATGCTGTTTCTGCTCCGGAAGCAATTGTAAAGCAAAGCACAAAAGAATGGATAATCAAACGTGGTAGAGTGGTAGTTAGAAATACTCGTACTATGGAGGAAGTCTGGAAACAGGTTTAAAGAGTAATTATTTAAGGAGTTATAAAGTACTTGAACATAGTTGAAATAATTGATTTCCTAGAAACTACAACCCTAAGCATTACTTTCTCTCCCAAAGGATTGAAATACTTATCCTCAAAAGGGAATCAAGGTACTAAACTTGTAGATTTAAAATCTTTTCGTCAGCGAGAGGATTGGATTGCAGATTTAGTAATTTCAGAAACCGCAAAATTTCTGGAAACGGGTAAGCATAGTATGCCTTTGGATTTCTCTGATTTTACCGAGTTTCAACAGAAAGTCTTTAATAATGTCAGTAAAATTAGACCAGGTTATCTTACCACCTACAAAGGAATTGCTGAATTGCTTGGAAAACCAGGTGCAGCCCAAGCAGTTGGAAATGCTATAGCTAAAAATCCCGTTGCTTATTTCTTACCAACTCACCGGGTGCTTCCTCAAAAAGGTATAGGAATCTGTAAAAGGGGAGCTGGACATTTAAGAGAAAAGCTCTTACTTTTAGAGGGACATGATTTAACTCAGCTTAGAGGAAACTATACTTGTACCAGAAAAAAGTGCTGTATGGAATAGGTAGATTTTTATAATTAAACGATAATAAACTAATGACCCTTTAGTAAGCATTCAGCTTACCTAAAGGGCCATTATTCTTTGGGGGACTTTTAGAGTTTTATGATGATTTTACCTTTCGATAGAGACAGCAGCTTCCCTAAGTACTTCTGAAAAGAAGTTTAGTGGGACAAAAGTAGTACCGTTTTTCAGTTCCGGCGACGTACCTAGACTAATAACTTTTGAGTCTGAACCAATGTATGCATCCTGCCCGATAGTTAGTATGATGTTATTATCTACAGTAACTTGTTCCAAATCTTTATTCCAGGTTATCTTTAGGTTTAAGCTTTCAGCGATTGGGCGCAAAGGAACCATAGCTGTTCCTTGACTGTTTAAATAAGCATTTGGTGCCTGTATTTTTTTACCGTTAACAATAAGTCCTAGATGTTTAGTTTCTGAGTCGTCAAAAGGTTTACCTGGAGTTTCTAAATTCCCGTCACTATTCTCGTCATTATCTTCTTGTAAGACAATAACTTTAATGGGGTTAGTTTGGGCAGGTATACTTTTAGTAGAGGAACCAAAAAGTACTACAAGTTTTTTGTTACTTAATTCTTCTTCGTAAGTAGTACCGTCCTGGGCTACAATCTCTGTTTCAGCAGAAATATTTAATTTTAACATTCCATCAGCGCTTACTAAATCTTGGTCAAACACATCTAGCTTAATATTATCATCTTGATTTACCGCAATTACTTCTACCGGGTACTGGGGCGGATAGATCATAAGCATAGGTTTACTGGCATCGTAAAAACCGGTAATATTGGCTCCGACTTCTAACTCCTCTTCGTTGAGGATATAGGTATCTGGGGAAATAACAAAGTAGGCTTCTTGGCCTTCTTCGTTTTCTACAAAAACATATTTCAGTCCTTCCATACCGGCTGGCTGCCTTGCTTCAATCTCCTTTACAGTTCCGGAAAAAGACAGGTATGAAGCTTGGTTTACCGGTACACTAATAGGTAAAACTTCATCTGTTGGTAAAGCCGGATTTTGAATGGGTTTGGCAAAAGACCCGATTAATGGATAAATTGATAAAACAGAAACCGATAAAACACTTGCTAATACTTTTTTCCCTTTCATTGGTGTCTTAAGCTCCTTTCTTGTAGTAAGAAAATAATATTTGTTGATAGCGCGCGCTAAGGGAACAAAAGTTGTAGCTTTTGTAATTACATTTATTTTGACGCATAATAAAGGCTAAAGTTCCAAAATAAGGTGGCAAAACTGAAAAAGTTAAGGTTGAGTGTCTTCTAAATTAGTGTAAGAAGGAGGTAGACATATATACCCCCTGGCGGTATAATAAACATGAATAATTAATTGTGGGGTGATAATATGCCTTATTTGAGTATTGATTTTCCTGGTGGCATGCGAGTTGATGCCCATCTTAAAAACTTTGTCATCAAAAGTGACCAGCCAGTTACAAGCGGCGGGGAAGGAAGTGCTCCTACTCCTTTTGAGCTTTTCCTGGCTTCTATTGCTTCCTGTGCCGGAGTTTATGCCCTGAGTTTTTGCCGAAATAAAGGGATTGATACCAAGGGAATGAAGTTGTCCATGAATTTGGAAAGAGATAGTGAAACAGGGCTAGTTTCCAAAGTTACATTGGATTTAACACTTCCGGAAGGTTTTCCGGAAAAATATCGCAATGCTATTGTGCACTCTATGAATCTCTGTACTGTGAAAAAGCACCTGCAAAATCCACCTGAGTTTGATATAATCACATCCTAAAACAGCTAAGCCACCTTTTTAAGGTGGTTTTTCATTGCTAGGAATTTTTATCTTTGCAGTTCTGAAAAGTCAAGGAGGAAGTGGGTGAATGTTTTGTTGAGCGGGACTAATTTCCACAGCCGTCGTGAGCTTGGCTCACGGTCAACGGCGTAGGAGTTATTCGTTGGGGACATTCCGTTCAAGAAACAAGAGACTAGAAGCCGGAAGCAAGATGGGTGTTTTCTTTCTTGCCTCTTACCTCTTGCTTCCTGCCTCCC
>DUOV01000055.1 GCA_012838615.1 Clostridia bacterium
ACTATCAATGGTCACCTGCAAATTCCAATTAGTACCAGAATCTCTATGTGGTTGTCAAAGAACTATTTAATCTTTTGTTGACTTTTCATAGCACGTCTTTTAGTAAAAATAATCATACTTTCTGAAAAGTATGATTATACTTCTTGTGACCCCTCACAGTTACCTTTGACGATTTTACAAATATGACGGCCGTATTAGCTCCTATTTTATTATTTTTTTGGAGTTTCCCGCAAATTATTTTTTCCGATAACATTAGTAGATTACAATTAACTATTAACTTAAAAAATCATGAGGAATATCAAGATTTAGTTTAGAGTTAACTACAGGTAATATTATCAAAGCTAACTCCATGCTTAGTCGATCATGAGCAGATTTTAAATTTACCTTACATAGCTTCTCGATAAGAGCAATTCGGTATCTAACAGTATTTGGGTGAATATACAGGCATTTAGCTGTTTGTCTAAAATTATAACCGCAATCTATGAAACATTTTAAGGTTTTAAGCAAGTCATTTTTCCTGTCTCTTTCCAAGGGTTTTAGAAAATCCTCGTAATATCTTATCATTTCCTGTTCGTCATTTTTGAGCAACCTAAAAACACCTATTTTACTAAATTCAAAAATTTTAAGCTTTAAGTTGGCACAAAAGCTAAGGTTAATTGCAAAAACTGCTTGTTCCAAACTTTTTCGAACTTCACTATAGTGAACTGGCCTACCTACGCCAATTATAAATTTTTCTCCGAAACACTTTTTAAGTCTGTCATGCAACAACTTAATTTTTGGCAAAAACTTTTCTTCATCGTTGGGAAGATAAACAACAAAAATATCTTTATATAGCCCGTATAAAACCTTATATCCCAATGTTTCCTGCAGGGTGTTTACCACTTTTTTATAGTCAAGAAAATTATCAATTTCAATGTTAAAGTCAAATTTTATGGCAAGCACAAACCCTTCTTTTGGTATATTAAAATCCAGCTTTCTAGAACTGGAACAGATTTCTTCCCAAGTATAATCGCAGTTTAAGAACTTGTCCATAAAATCATTATGGTATAAACGTTGGACATTTATTATAGACTTCATTTTTTTTATTTCCTGAGCGCAAGCATAGGAAGCACATTCTAGTAATAAATAATCTTCTTTAACGTATTCTCTGCTCTCATTTTTAAACAGAAGTACTGACCCGTGGGTTTTACCATCAACCAAAATATCAACTGCAAGCCACTCGACAGCATTATTGCCACACATACAGTATCTATTTACTATAAAACTATGTTCGTTTGAGCTAGGGAACTTCTCCCAATTTGAAATATCGGTCAATATCTCAGGAAATATTATTTCCGAGTTAGGATAAGCAATAACCCGATTTTCAAATAATATAACACTTAATAAACCAGTCCATTTATATAAAGCCTTAACTACACCGACTAAACCTTCATCATAAATACTATTGGTTATTTCATTAAAAACCTCATCTTTTCGTTTTATCTCACCGCTAAGCCTAGAATACATATTAGTACTGATAAATTCATAAATATCTCGATAAGCATATTCGTCAGGCAAGCTAATAACAGGAAAGTTATATTTATCAGCTGTTTCCTTTATCACTATTGGTAATTTGTTATCAAAAAATCTGAGCATTAAGCCTAAAGCCGCCGAGCCTTTTTTGGCAAGGTTCTTGATTACTTCTTGTTGTAGAAATTCATTATTTAGTAGGCTATAAGCTGAAGAAACTACTAGTTCGCCACCCTTCATATATTTTGGAGCATCTGGGGAATCTAATACAGTAACAGAAGTGACTATTGCATTCAGTCCTTGATGTCCTGCAAGGACATTTGCTTTAGAAAAAAAACTGCAACTTAGAAGCTCTTTTACAGTTAGCTCCACCAACAACACTCCTTTTAATATTTTAGACGTTTTTATAAGTTGAAGCCTTTTTAACCGCCCTGATAATATCGTGATATCCAGTACAACGACAAAGATTACCAGCCAAACCTTTTTTAATTTCATCTTCAGTAGGGTTGGGATTCTCTTGTAGTAGTGCGTGGGCTGAAAGTATTAATCCCGGGGTACAATAACCACATTGAATAGCCCCTTCTTCAATAAAACATTCTTGTAGCTTCG
>DUOV01000056.1 GCA_012838615.1 Clostridia bacterium
AAATTGTTAGGCGTTAGCCGACCTACTATTAGAGAAGCGTTAGCTGAATTAACTTCTCAAGGGGTAGTAGCAAAAAAACAAGGGCTGGGAAATATTATCATGCCTAGTGCCTTACAGGCTAGACTTCGGATTGATTTAAAAGTAGATTTTATCGACATGTTAAGTGAGGAAGGATATGAAGTAACCTTACTACAGTCCCATTCCAGAAAAGAAAATTTAACTTTAAATGATGAAAGGGAAGACTTTTTCATTTATGACGAATATATACTAGCAGATAAAAAGGTTGCTATTGCGCTTACCATGTATATTCCTGACAATTTATTTCAGAAAAAAGCTCCGGTAGATTTGCCTAAAAGAAATATGTTTAGTTTTATTGCAGAATATACTGGCGAAATTACAACCCATTCAGTAGTCCATTTTAAGCCTGTTTTGGCGGGAGAAAGATTAGCGAAAGTTTTTAGGATTAAAAAAGAAGATCCTGTAATCTATTGGAGGGAAGTTTTTTATAATATCCAAGACCAAAAAATTTGTTATACGGATATATTTTTCAATCCCCATATTATGAATTTTACAATGCTAAGGAAAAGTGCAAGTGCTGAGGTGACAGTAAACTGTCCTTGTCTGGTATGTGAAGACCTAGAAGAACAAGCATTAAAATTAATTTCAAAGTGATAAAAACTAGTTGTTATATTTGTTTAATAGTTTCTTGTTTAAAGTCCTGAAGAACATTACCATGGTTCAGCAGGGCTTTTTTATTACTAAAGAGTTTATATCTTTGCGGTTTTGCAAAATCGGTTAGTGGAGCGGGACTTCAGATAGTGGAAAGTAGCTAAGAGAAGGACAGCAGAACTAGTTGTTGTTAAATTTTAAAAATTATAAAAATATTTTGCGGCCGGCAGGAGAATAGATAAAAATAACGAATATACTCGTAAGATGACTTTACAGTAATACAGGTATATTTTTATAAGCAACTATTTTATGCCCAAGGAGGAAGAAAAATGCAAAGTGTTGCGGAGTATCTAAAGAAAAAAGAAAAGTATTTCATGGCTCAGGCTAGACATCAACTTTACAAAGAGCCACTAATTGTTGAAAAAGGTTATATGGAATATCTTTACGATATTGAAGGTAAAGAGTATCTGGATTGTTTTAGTGGGATTATGGTTACAAACTGCGGACATTGTAATCCGGAAATTAATAAAAAGGCTAAAGAGCAACTCGATAAATTGCAGCATACCTCAACCTTTTTCTTAACCAGACCTTTACTTGATTTGTCGGAAAAATTAGCAGAAATAACTCCTTTTGGCTTGGAAAGAAGTTTTTTTGTCAATTCAGGAAGTGAAGCAGTAGATAGTGCCATACTTTTGGCTAGAAAGTATACTGGTAATGAGCTTGTCATACCGGTTAAGCTGGGCTACCATGGCAGAACACTTTTAGTCAGTTCATGTACTACTTCCAGCACGTATAACGGGCTTGATCCGGCCATTGATGAGTTGGACATTTTATTTGGTTATAACGGATACTGCTATCGTTGCCATTTTGGATTAGAATATCCGGATTGTAATTTACGCTGTGTCCAGGCTTTAGAAGAGGCCATTGAGAAGATGAATTCAAAAATTGCTGCAATTTTGGTAGAACCTATCCAGGGAGTTGGTGGTGTTATTGTTCATCCTCCTGGCTATTTGGAAGCTCTACAAGCAATTGCTCATAAATACGGAGGCTTGCTCATAATTGACGAAGTTCAATCCGGTTTTGGCAGAACTGGAGCCATGTTTGCTACCAGCGAAGGAAAAGTGTCTCCGGATATCCTTTGTATGGGTAAAGGCATTGCCAATGGTCTGCCCATGGGAGCTTATATTGCGACTGATAAGGTGGGAGAAGCAATAGATTGGCCTACCTTTAGCACTTTCGGCGGCAATCCTTTGTGTAGCGCTGTTGCCCTAGCGACTATAGATTATATAGTCGAGCATCAACTACCTGCAAGGGCTAAAAAATCTGAAGCTTTATTTAAGCAAGGCTTAACAGAAATTGCTAAGGAAAGCAGGTTAGTAGGTGAGATTAGGGGCAAGGGATTATTTTTAGCGATGGAGTTAGTGCGGGATCAGGAAAGTAAAGAACCGGCAACGGAAGAGACTTTAGAACTTCTAAATGAATGTAAAATAAACGGTTTAGTTGTAGGTAAGTCAGGTCCTTTCTCTAATGTTGTTAGAGTTGGTCCACCTCTTACTATATCGGAAGAACAGATTGCTACAGCTTTAGAAATTTTAGAAAAATCCCTTAAAGCAGTTGAAAAAAGATCTGCTTCAAAGCATTTGGCTTAGGCTTCAAGAAACTTATATTTATATCGGCTCTTAATTATTTATAGTAACCTAGGTACTAAGGTCGGGTTATTCGGGGGTTGAAAGTACTTTATAAATACCCTAGCGGGGTAAATAATTTTAAGATTCTACTCCACTAGGGTATTGCACATTTTTATATACTTGACCAGGATTTAGCTTGTTCTGTTTGGCAAGGTTTAAAGTCTTCCCATACTAAGAATCCAATAGCCACTAGGATGGCCAAAAAACCTAAGAGTTTAAAACCGGAAAGAGGTTCATGATATAATACCCAAGCTAAGATAATAGCAATTAAAAGCTCAGCATTAGCCAAAACGCTGGCTGTGCTGGCGTCCAGAAATTTCATGCTGTAGGCATAAAAGCTATCCGGCAGAATTGTATTGGCTAAGGCCATAAAGGCTATTATCAGAAAAACATTGGGTTGGAATTGAATTGCTTGTACTTTTTGACCAGCAGTCATCAAAAGTAAAACTAGGCTCCCTGCTCCTATTGAATACAGGTTTACTGTTAATGGACTATATTTGGAGACAGCTTTCTTACACATCACATTCCATAAAGCATAGCTAAGGCCAGTAAGTATCCCGAACAAGATACCGAGCAGGTTAAGGTCCAGCTCGTCACCACCCGCCCAAGAAATAGAAACACAACCGATTATGGTTAGGCAAATGGCCATAATTTTGTTTTTGGTCAAGGGTTCTTTTAAAAATATGGTCGATATAATTGCCACGAAAGCGGGAGCAGTATATAAAAGCATAACTGCTATTGAAACACCGGCGTAGTAAATGGCGTAATTAAAACAAGCATGAAAAACTCCAACACCTACTAAGCCAAAAAGTAGAAAAAAGGGAATATCTTTTACCTCGATTTTCAATTTTTGAGGTTTAAAAACCAAAATCCCAACTAATAGGAGAAAAAAAGTTAAAGTCATGCGGAATGCTGCTAACGCTAACGGGTCAAATCCATCCAACATGACTTTTTTGCCAATGATTCCTTGACTTCCCCAAAAAAAAGCTGCCATTAAAACTGCCAGATAACCTTTTACAATAGGTTGCAATATAATTCTCCTCTCCAGACAATAATCCTGTCATCCACGATACCATAACATTTTACCGTAAAGCAGTCTCTCTAACAAGCTTTTCAGAAATAGCCGCAAAGTATAAAATAGGTGTATATCATTTTAAAAAGTTTAGGAGAGGGTCAAGTGCTAGAATTAAAAGAGGAGATAGGATTTTTATTAGAGCAAAAAGTTTGCCACAATGATAAAAAAACACCTTACAGAAAACCGTTAGTTAGTTTTATCGCAGCAGACGATCCGGGTTTTTTAAAACTGAAAAGAGTTGTAACTCCAAATCATTTGCTTCCTCAAGATATTTTACCTGAGGCCAAAACTGTTATTGCTTTTTTTATTCCCTTTGGAAGAGAAATAGTTCAGGAAAATAGAAAAGCTGCTTCTGTGGCAACTTCCTGGGCTCAGGCCTATGTAGATACTAATCAATTGATTGGTGAAATTTGTCAGGCTATTCATGATTTGTTGGCTAAAAAAGGATACAAAACATCTTGGCAGCCGGCAACCCATAATTTTGATCCAAAAACTTTAGAGGCTAAATGGTCCCATCGCAGCGTGGCTTATTTAGCTGGTATGGGTTCTTTTGGCGTTAACCGAATGCTTATTACACCTGCTGGATGCGCCGGTAGATTTGGTAGTTTGGTGACCTCGGCTGTTATTCCTTCGTCTAAAGTGGAAAGGTTTGAATATTGCCTTTACAAAAAGAACAATACTTGTACTTATTGTGTTGACAATTGTCCCACCGGGGCTTTAACTTTGGCAGGTATCGATAGAAAGAGATGTTATGCCCACCTTTTAGAGGTTGCTGAAGGGTTTAAAGAACTAGGATTATGTGATGTATGTGGTAAATGTCTAGGTGGACCTTGCGCCCTTAAATAAGAGCGGGGCATAAAAGAAAAACTTCCATTTGTCAGGATTTGAATTTCCTCAAATGGAAGTTTCGCTTTAGTAAGCTGGTCTTACTTGCTTACGACAAAGTTAATGACGGGGATGATCTTTTACGATCATGATGGCACGGGTGAGAGCGGTAATAACGTCAATACGGTATTGGGTGTCTAAGGAGTTTATTTTGGAGTAAAGCTCACCTTGTTCTCGTACCACATATTTAGGAAGAAGATTATTTAATGCTATAGCCACAATGTCATGTTTACAGACATCACATTGGCAGATTTCAGGATATTTGCTTAAAACTTCGTCTAAATATCCCCACACAAACTTCTCCATGTAGTTTTTAAGAAAAATTGGTTTACCCAAAGGAATCCCCTCCCGATCTAAATCTAACCAATTTTAGGCAGCATTGCAAGTCTATTTGGCCTAAACCCTCAATAAATGTTCTATTTATTAAAATATGGGCCATTGAGGCTTTATTTTATCTTGTAGACCTGCTTTAGAGTAAACTTTTGGTGCTAAGTCGCTGACCTTTTTCAGGATCTCATCTTCGTTTAAAGTTAAAACCTTTCCGTTTTCTACAACTGTCTTGCCATCAATAACCACCATTTCCACATCTGAACCTTTGGCAGCGTAAACTATGGTCGAGATGGGATTAGGAGAGGGGATGAGGTGAGGTTGATTAGTGTTGAGCACAATAAAATCAGCTTTTTTACCGACTTCTAAAGAACCGATCTCCTTATCCAAGCCTAGTGCTTTGGCTCCGTTAATAGTTGCCATTTCCAATACTGTTTCTGCAGGAAGGACTGTAGGATCGCCTTCATTTTCTTTATGGATAACGGCTGCTGTCCGCATTTCTATAAACATGTCGTAATTATTATCACAGGGGGCGCCGTCACATCCCAGGGTAACGTTAACTCCTTTGTTTAGTAAAGCAGGAACGGGAGTATATCCCATAGCCAGTTTCATGTTTGATAAGGGACAGTGAACTAAATGAGTATGAGTTCGGGCTAAGCCATCTATATCCTCCGGGCTTAGGTTGGTGGCATGAATCAGGAGTAATCTGTCTCCAATCAGTTCCAGTTTTTCCAAAAGGGCCACAGGGTCGCAATTAAATTTTTCGCGAATGCTCTCAACTTCCTCCAATGATTGGGCAAAGTGCATTGTAACCCTGATTTTCTCTTTGTTCATCAGCCGGGCTACTTCTTTCATTACTTCAGTATTTACGTTTCCAGTCCATCTTGGCGCTAACCATACCTGGATGCGGCCGTCACTTTTCCCATGCCATTTGCCATGCATGGAGATTGCTTCTTCAAAAGAACTTTCTTTGCTTTCAACAAGTCCTGGATGCAGAGGGGTGGGTCCATCCGGTTCAGCCATGACGATTTTAGCCAGTACTCCGCGCATACCCGACTTTTGTAAGGAAGAAGCCAAACCATCAAAACCGTAATTTCTTGCCAGCATGGCTTCGACGAAAGTAGTAGTCCCCGATTTTAACATTTCAAGCATACAAAGCTCAGCACTAGCTTGCCCTTCTTCAGGAGTGTAACTTCCTTGTAAGGGCCAAATCCTTTCAATCAGCCAATCCATAAGAGGGAGATCATCGGCAGAACCGCGTAACATGGCTTGAGCCATGTGGACATGGGCATCTATAAGTCCCGGCATAAGTGTTTTGCCTTTTAAGTCAACTACTGAGCTGGCCGGAAATTGAGCTTTTAGTCCTGAAGTTTTACCGACAGCGATAATTCTATCATCTTGTACTGCTATTGCTCCGTCTCTGATAATACGGCGTTCTTTATCCATAGTAATGATAAGTCCGTTTATGTATAAAACAATATTTTGGCTGTTCATTTTGGGACACATCCTTTCTTCTAATGATCACTATATTATAGCACATGGTTACCCTGTAAGCTTTGTATTTGTATATTTTTTTTATGTTCTGGTAAAAATATGAAAGGTTTTTGATAATCAGCATAGTGGAGGGAAAATGGACAATAAGGTACAAGGTACCCTTGTTATTATCGGGGGTGCTGAAGATAGGGAAGGTAAGTGCGAGATTTTACGCAAAGTTGTTGAACTGGCTGGTAAAAGGGACACAAACCTAGTTATTATGACAGCTGCTACGGAAATGCCGGAAGTGGTTGGGGAAGATTATCGCAGAATTTTTAAGCGTTTGGGAGCTGAAAACACTACCGTACTTAACATTTCGACCAGGGAGGAAGCCAACGATTCAAGGGCCATTAAATGTATCGACGAGGCTACCGGTATTTTTTTTACTGGTGGTGATCAGCTACGTATTACAAGTCTCCTAGGTGGTACTGGAGTCTACGAAAAACTTCATGAAGCTTACAAGCGGGGAGTTGTAATTGCGGGTACAAGCGCAGGTGCTTCTGTTATGAGTTCTACGATGATTGTAGAAGGTGATAGTGAGAGGGCACCTCACAAGAACACTTTAAAGATGGCACCTGGCATGGGGCTTATTAACGGTGTGGTAGTAGACCAACATTTTGCCCAAAGAGGGAGACTGGGGCGACTACTTACGGCCGTTGCTCAAAACCCTTATGTGCTAGGAATTGGCATTGATGAAGATACTGCCATGGTAGTTAGTCCAAATGGGCAATTTAAAGTTTTCGGTTCTCAAACAGTAACTGTAGTTGATGGTGAGGACATTACCACTACCAATGTTTCTGAGTCAAAACCTGACGAATTTTTAACTATGACCAATGTACGTTTGCATGTTTTGGCAGCTGGCTACGGATATGACTTAGGTAAACGAACACCCTTACTTTAGTAAATCACACCAGTCGTAAGTCCCTGGTAATTATTAAGATTTGTTGGTGAAAAAAGTTTCTAATTAATGACTGCTGATTAAAAATTAGAGACTGAATATGAGGGAGGACTATTATTTGCAATGGACATATTAAGCATACGGGCTATTGAGGGCAGAAACATTTATTGTAGACGTCCTGTAATCGTATTAAGTTTACGTTTAGGTCAATACAATGAATGTTTTACAGACCAAATCGAAGATTTTAATGTACGATTGCTGAAACAATTGCCCGGCTTAAGCGAACATTACTGTTCCAAAGGAAGACCAGGTGGTCTGGTAGAAAGACTTTACGAAGGGACCTTATTAGGGCATGTGATAGAACATGTAGCCTTGGAATTACAGTATCAGACTGGTAGCGATGTATCCTACGGAAAAACCCGATTTCAAGCGGAGCCTGATGTTTATGACGTGATATATGAATACCAAGTAAAGGAAGTCGGTTTACTAGCGGGAAAAATGGCTTTTGGATTAGTAAAGTCAATTTTAGAAGATAATTCCTGGAATTTAGAAGATAATTTGGCTGAACTCACTAAAACCATGGCCAAGTTTGCTTTAGGTCCCAGTACTAAAGCAATTATCGATGCTTGCCAGAAAAGAAATATACCGGTAATGAGGCTTGATTCAGGCAGTTTTTTACAGTTGGGATATGGAAGTAAACAGAAGCGAGTTCAAGCTACGATAACCGAAAATACATCTTGTTTAGCTGTAGATATTGCCGGTGATAAGATGTTAACTAAAAAGCTTCTGGGTGAAGCTGGAATTCCAATTCCTCAAGGGTGTATTACCGAAAATTTGGAGGAAGCTCTTTTGGAAGCCAAAAGCTTCGGCAGAGCTGTTGTTATTAAGCCATGTAATGGCAATCAGGGGAAGGGAGTAGTCTTAAATTTACAAACGCCTCAAGAAATAACTGCGGCTTTTCAAGTGGCAAAAAATTACAGCAACCAAATTCTTGTGGAAGAGCATATCACAGGCAGACATTATAGGGTTTTGGTGGTCAACGGAAAAATTGCTGCAGTAGCAGAGCGCAAACCGACTTACGTTATAGGTGATGGCCAGCATACAATAAAAGAATTGATAAATATAATCAACCAAGATCCAGCCCGTGGAATTGGCCACGAAAAACCTTTAACCAAGATCTCCATTGATCCCGAATTGATCCTCGTTTTGACCAAGCAGGGGTTAAGTCTTGACTATATACCTGAGGAAGGAGAAAAGGTTAATTTGCGGGAAAATGCCAACCTTTCTACAGGGGGGGTTGCGATAGACGTTACGGATTCCATTCATAAACATAATGCAGAACTGGTGTTAAGAGCAGTAGACATTATAGGTTTGGACGTAGCAGGTGTGGATCTGGTTACACCTGATATCAGTAGACCTATGGATCAGGATGGAGGCGCTATTATTGAAATCAATGCAGCTCCAGGTATTAGGATGCATCATTACCCTGTAGAAGGTCAACCGCGCAACGCTGGTCAAGCTATTGTAGATTATCTTTTTCCCAATCCGGGGGATAACGGCAGGATCCCTATAGCTGTAATAACAGGAACCAATGGCAAAACTACCACTACCCGCCTACTAGCTTTTATGGGTAAAAAAAGCGGCCATATTGTAGGCTATACTACAACTTCGGGAGTTTTTATAGGTGAGAACTGTATTATCGAAGGTGATACAACGGGTCCTAAGAGTGCTCAGGCTGTTTTAAAAGATAAAAGAGTAACCTTAGGAGTATTGGAAACAGCTAGAGGAGGCATTCTTCGTGGGGGCTTAGGGTACGACTTGGCAGATATAGCGGTAGTAACGAATATTTCTGAGGATCATCTGGGCCAAGACGGTATTAATACTTTGGAAGAACTAGCTGATGTGAAGGCATTGGTTTTAGAAGCTTTGCCCAAAACAGGGACAGCAGTTTTAAATGCAGACGATCCTTTGGTAACGGCCATGGCTAAAAAGACTGAAGCTCAAATTATATATTTCAGCCGCAGTTCCGACAATATTACGGTCAGAAGGCACTTGGGGGCCGGCGGAAAGGCTGTCTTTATTAAGAATAAAAGCGTTATCCTGGCCGAAGGAACAACAACCATCAAGCTAATTGATGTTTCAAATATAGCTTTGACTAAGGGTGGCATGGTATCCTATAATGTGGAAAACGCTTTGGCAGCTATTTGTGCCGGCATTGGTTTAGGCTTTGAGCTTCAGGTAATTATTAATTCTCTAAAAGAATTCGGTTTACAAGCCCATCATAATCCTGGTAGGTTGGAAGTTTACGAAATTAATGATGTTACCATAGTTTTAGATTATGGACATAATCCTGCAGGATATGAAGAAGTATTTGCCTGGATCAAGACTTTACAATGCTCAAAAATACATGGGGTAATTGGCGTTCCAGGAGATCGTTGGGATGAGACCATCAAAAAAGCGGGCAGCATTGCTGCCAAGCATTGTCATTACCTTTATGTGAAAGAGGACGCAGACTTAAGAGGCCGAAAACCCGGGGAAGTGGCTGAATTACTTCTGGAAGGTGCATTAAACGAAGGTAAAGAGCCCTTACATTATTTTATAAAGTATCAAGAGTTGGAAGCTTTCAAAATGGCTTTAGAAAATAGTGAACCCGGTGATTTAGTAGTTGTCTTTTACGAAAAACTGGAGCCTATTTTAGAATATCTTAAAGACTGGTCAGGGAAAGCAAATGTCAAGCCAACTACTAAGGTAGCAGTAGCAGAGTAAACCTAAAATGCGCCTACTGGGCGCTTTTTTTCGTATACTACTATCAGGAACAAAGCAAATTGAGATTTTCTTCAGAAAAAAGGGTTTTTAATTGCAATGTTTAAATATACTAAATTAGCTTATTATACGAGGAAGAACCATGAATTTGACTATTAATGCTTATGCCAAAATTAATCTGACGCTAGATGTGTTGGCTAAAAGACCCGATGGTTTCCATGAAGTAGAAATGGTAATGCAGTCTATTGCCTTGGCCGATACACTAAGTTTCCAACCGGCTAATAACCTTGAACTGATTTGTAATGATTCCAGATTACCAACAAACGAACAAAATTTGATTATGCAAGCTGCCTTATCTTTGAAGGAAAGGTATAATGTTAGTAAAGGGGTTAAGATCTACTTACAAAAAAATATTCCTATAGCTGCTGGACTAGCCGGAGGCAGCAGTAATGCTGCAGCTACGCTGCAAGCCTTGAATCTGTTGTGGGATCTGAGGCTCTCTATAGCAGAACTTATCTATCTAGGACAGAGTTTAGGTTCAGACATACCTTTCTGCTTAATTGGGGGGACAGCTTTAGCAAAAGGCCGGGGAGAACAGCTTACTTTGTTACCCAGGCTGCCTAAATTATGGCTAGTACTTGTTAAACCGGATCTAGAAGTCTCTACAAAAGAAATCTACAGACATTGGGAGAAATTTGGACAAAACCAAACTAATCGAAGCCCTCAAATGATTCAGGCAATAAAAGAAAATAATGTAGAGAATATAATTATAAATCTAAACAATCATTTGGAGTGTGTTACCAGTAGACTTTATCCTGAAATTAGGGATATTAAGCATAGATTAAGGGAACAAGGTACATTGAATGCTGTAATGAGCGGTAGTGGTCCTACCTTTTACGGCATAACAAAGGATGAAACCGATGCTTATAAGTTAAAGCAATATTTAAGTCGTTATTATCAACATGTTTTTGTTACTCATACTTTATAAAGAGGGTGAATAAGAGTTGACTCGCTTATCTCCTATTACACTAGAAAATTATCGCCCTTTACGGGAAATTGTTTTCGAAACTTTACGGGAGGCAATTATTTCAGGAGTACTAAAGCCTGGGGAAAGGCTAATGGAAGTTCAGTTGGCTGAGGAAATGGGGGTTAGTCGTACCCCTGTCCGGGAAGCTATTAGGAAACTGGAATTAGAAAACTTTGTGGTTATGGTTCCCAGGAAGGGTGCTTATGTTGCAGACATATCTACTAAAGATATAGTGGATGTGTTTGAAATTCGGGCAGCCCTGGAAGCTTTGGCTGCAGGTCTGGCAGCTGAGCGTATTACTGACGATGAATTAGAAGAATTACAGCAAATCTTGGTGCAGAATGCCAAAAGCCAAAGTTTAGAGGAAATTATCGCCATCGATACTAAGTTTCATGATGTACTGTATAGAGCCAGCAGAAATGAAAGGCTTGTGCAAATAATTTCCAACCTTAGGGAGCAGATTCAAAGATTTCGCTCAACTACCCTGGCTTCGCCAGGGCGTATGAAAAATACCTTGGAAGAACATAAGAGAATAGTTGATGCCGTTTCAGAAAGAAACGTTCAATTAGCCCAACAATTAGCCCAAGAGCACATTGATAATGCAGAAAATAGTATGCTGGAACTAATAGGGAAAAGTTTAAAAGGAGAAGGGCATCAGGAGGGTTGATAGTTGAAATACGATGCTGTAGTATTAGCAGGCAGCCCTAATCGAGGGCGATTACGTGAATGTAGTTCGGTTGAAAACGAAGCCCTTATTCCTATTGGCAATCGTGTTATGTTAGACTATGTAGTAGCTGCACTATTAAAGGCAAAAAGCGTTGGTAGATTGGTGATAGTGGGGCCAAAAATAGAATTACAAAAGTTATACGGTGGCAACTCGAGGATAATGTTAGCAGAGTCTGGAAGTACTGTTATTGATAGTTTGAAGGCAGGTATCCAGGTTCTTAAGCCCCAAAGTCATATTTTAGTTACTACTGGAGATATTCCCCTATTAAGTCAGGAAGCAGTAGATAATTTCATTGCTAAATGTACTGATCGGGAAGTGGATGTATACTATCCAATAGTTCCTCGGGAGATTAATGAAAGGCAATATCCTCAGGTTAAAAGGACCTATGTGAATTTGAAAGAAGGTACCTTTACAGGTGGGAACATTTTTCTGGTTAATCCCTTCAAGGTAGATAGTTGTGCTGAAAAAGGAAATCAACTTGTAAACCTTCGCAAAAGTCCTTTAGCTTTGAGTAGGCAAATTGGATTATTATTTATCTTAAAATTTTTATTAAAACGTTTATCTTTAAGTGAAGTAGAGCTACAGTTTTCCAAGCTGCTCAGTATAAAGGGAAAGGCAATAGTTCTTGATTATCCAGAGATTGGAATAGATGTAGATAAACCCAGCGATTTAGAACTGGTTCGCAAGATCTTAGCGTAAATGAAAAGTTACAGGGGGATTTAAAATTATGCGTAGAAGTGAAAGAATTGCTATTATGACTAAAATTTTGATTCAAAACCCACGGATGCTTTTTTCCCTTAACTATTTTGCGGAACTGTTCGATGCTGCCAAGTCTACTATTAGTGAAGATCTTTCCCTGATTAAGAATACTTTTCAAACCTTTAACGAAGGCCATATTTTGACTCTGGCTGGGGCAGCAGGTGGCGTTAAATACATACCCTTCTTAACTAGAGAAAAAATTTTAGAGGACTTAGAAGAATTGGCTCATAAGCTTCAGGAACCTGATCGGGTTCTCCCAGGTGGTTATTTGTACATGACCGATATAATTTTTAATCCTATTTTCGCTAATAAGATCGGTGAAATATTTGCTACGGTTTTTAGTAACTTGGAGCCAGATTATCTTGTAACTATAGAGACTAAAGGCATACCCTTAGCTTTGGCCACAGCCAAAGCCTTTAATGTACCTCTTGTAATAATTCGTGACAATAGTAAGGTAACGGAAGGTTCTAGTGTCAGTATAAATTATGTTTCAGGTTCTACCAGACGGATACAGACTATGGCTTTAGCCAGAAGGTCTTTACAGCCAGGTGCTAAAGTACTCTTAATTGACGATTTTATGAAGGCAGGTGGTACTGCTCAAGGTATGCAGGCTTTAATGGCAGAGTTTAAAGCAGAAGTTTTAGGTTTGGGAATCTTGGTTGGTACGGTAGCACCTCAGGAAAAGTTGGTTGATAATTATTTAGCTCTTTTAGAACTAGAAGCCTTGGATGAAAAAGAAAAAAATATTTTAATACGACCTGGTGAATGGATAAAAAAAGGCGATTTCACCTGTTAAAGTAATGGATTACAAAAATTTTCAAAATTAATCTTATAATTTTGAATAAATAATGTATATTTTCTAGGAAAGATGTGTAAATTACCTCTAAAAAAGAAGGAATTTTATACCAAGTGACGAATAGACTCTAGTACAATCTTACGAGAGGCTAAAGAAGGGCGGTGTTGTTTGTGAACATTACGGATGTTCGTATCAGGAAAATCAACCAGGAAGGAAAAATGAAAGCAGTTGTATCAGTTACCTTTGATGACGCATTTGTTGTCCACGACGTAAAAATAGTTGAGGGTCAAAATGGGCTTTTTGTAGCAATGCCCAGCAGAAAAACTCCTGAGGGCGAATACAGAGACATTGCGCATCCCATTTCTTCCGATGCAAGGGGCATAATTCAAAATGCCGTGTTAAAAGCCTACCAAGAGGCAATTTAACCTCACATATAAGGAGCGGCCTAAACTTTAAGGGCAAAAGGCACAGCTCCTCTTTTTAATTCTATAGTATAAGATAAATAGTTAAAAGGCTAAAATTAGCCTTTTTCTTTGCCTCTGGCCAATTTTACCACAACGACCTAAAAAATTTAATTAGATTTAATTGTGTTAATAATATTAATATGTGCTAAAATTGTTTTAGAGAAGGAAAAGGGGGGCTGATATGGAACTAGGAAAATTTGATGACTTGGCTGCAATTATTTTGGCAGCAGGTCAGGGAACTCGCATGCGTTCTGAATTGCCAAAGGTTTTGCATAAGGTTGCAGGTCAATACCTGGTGCAACATGTTATTAAACAATGTACCCAAGTGGGTTTAGATAAAATAATTCTGGTTATCGGCCACAAGGGCGAACAAGTGCAAGAAGCTTTAGGACATGATTTTTTATATGCTTGGCAAAGGGAGCAACTAGGTACTGGTCATGCAGTCTTGCAAGCAGAAGAATTTTTTACACCGGATATTAAGGATGTATTAGTAGTATGTGGAGATACCCCCTTATTAACAAAAGCTACCTTAGGTAATTTAATAAAGCAGCATAGGGAAACAGATGCGGCTTGTACCATATTGACAACCACATTAACTGACCCAACAGGTTACGGACGTATCATCAGGAATGCTCAAGGTGAAGTTATTAAGATTGTGGAGCAAAAAGATGGAAATCCTTCGGAGCTTGAAGTTAAAGAAATAAATTCGGGGACTTATTGTTTTAAGGCGAGTATTTTAATAGAGATGTTGCACAAAATAAAGCCTGATAATAAGCAAGGTGAATACTATTTAACTGATTGCATCGGCTTGTGTAGGGAAAGTAATCTTCCTGTCATGGCCTATTTGACTACCGATGCAGAAGAAGTTATGGGCATTAACAGTAGGATTGAGCTAGCTAAGGCAGAAAAAGCCTTTCAGAAAAGAATTAATAACTACTGGCTGGAAAATGGTGTTACTATTATAGACCCTCTCAATACCTATATTGAAGCTGAAGTACAAATTGGGACGGATACGGTTATCTACCCTTATACATTTTTACAGGGTAAGACGAGCATTGGCAAAGGATGTCAAATTGGACCTGCTTGTACTATAAAGGATTCCAAATTAGCTGATAAGAACATTGTTCTAAACTCAATAATAATAGAGAGTGAAATTGGAAGTTTATGTACCATCGGCCCTTTTAGTTATTTGCGTCCTGGTTGTAAATTAGGCAATCAAGTCAAGGTAGGAGACTTCGTGGAGTTAAAAAAGACTACCGTAAAGGATGATAGTAAAATACCCCACTTAAGTTATGTAGGCGATGCTAATATCGGTTCAAAAGTAAACATTGGCGCTGGTACTATTACTTGTAACTACGATGGTGAGAAGAAGTGGATAACTACTATTGAAGACGGTGTTTTTATTGGAAGCAATAGTAATTTAGTTGCTCCTGTCGTTATACAAGAAGGTGCCTATGTAGCTGCTGGCTCGACTATCACGACTGATGTACCGGCTCATGCCTTAGGAGTCGCTAGAGGCAGGCAAGTAAATATCCCCAATTGGGTAAAAAAAAGAAAAGCAGCGAAAGAAAATAGATAGTTCGGAGGTATCAAATGTCTACTTCAAGGCAGAGATTAAAAATTTTTACAGCCAATGCTAATCCTAAGCTGGCGGAAGAGATTGCAGAGTACTTAGGGGTTACATTGGGTGCTTCTCAGGTAAAACGTTTTAGTGATGGCGAAATACGTGTCATGATTAATGAGAGTGTTAGGGGCGCTGATGTATACATTATTCAGCCTACCTGTAACCCTGTGAACGACAATCTCATGGAATTATTGATTATGGTAGATGCCATGCGCCGTGCATCTGCTCGGCGTATTACTGCCGTTATTCCTTATTACGGCTATGCCAGACAAGAGAGGAAAGCTCGTTCAAGAGATCCAATATCCGCTAAACTGGTGGCTAATCTGCTAACTGCTGCAGGAGCCAGAAGGGTTCTTGCCATGGATTTACACGCCAATGCTATTCAAGGTTTCTTTGATATTCCTGTTGATCACTTACGGGTAGTTCCCATTATAGCTGAATATTACCTGAAAAGGAATTTTGAGAATGTAGTTGTCGTTTCTCCTGATTTAGGCGGTGTAACCAGGGCTAGAGACTTGGCTCATCGCATCGGGGCGGATATTGCTATTATTGATAAAAGAAGACCAAAGGCTAATGTGGCCGAAATTATGAACATTATCGGTAATGTTCGAGGTAAAAATGTTATAATGATTGATGATATTATCGATACGGCAGGTACTATTACCCAAGGTGCTAAAGCCTTAAAAGAGCATGGCGCAAAAGATGTTTATATTTGTTGTACCCATCCGGTCCTATCAGGACAAGCTATGGCCAGGTTAGAAGAGTCTGAGGCAAAAGAAGTATTGGTTACTAATACTATTCCTGTCCCAGAAGAAAAAAGAATACCTAAAATTAAGGTATTGTCAGTAGCGCCCCTTTTGGGCGAAGCGATTATTCGTATCCACGAGGATTTGCCTTTAAGCAAATTGTTTGATTAATTTACAGTTATGTGTCTTTAGGATTATGAACCTCTTCCGGTAGATCCTCTGGAAGGGGTTGTTCTTTTATCTCACTTATTTCGCCCTCTTCATCGGTAAATTTTTCAACTGATTTGGAAATAGCTTCCCCTAAGCGCTTAGTAGTTTCAATTGTGGAATTCCATACTTTGTTGCTTTTTTCTTTAACATTTTTAACTGTTTCCGAAAGACTTGATTCCTGCCTTTTCAGGTTTTTTTCAGCCTCACTAGTGACGATAATCGCATGTTTTCCTAAAGTCTTAATATACAAAGTATCTAACATTGCTTTGCCTTTAAACAAGGTGTCAAATAAGCGGCCGGTAATCTCTATGGCCGTAATTTTTCCAGAGGTAGGTTCAAAATAAAATTCTTCTACAGTTCCTAACAAATTACCATCACCTGAGATAACTTTAGCACCTGTCAGGTTAATGTCTTGTTTGCTTAAAGCCATTATCTCCGGTAGTGTACTGGCTTTTTCAATACATTTGGTAATTTCTACAGTTATAGCGTGTTCACCGACATTTTTGATGTTGTCAAAGGTAATTACTCTGGAATCTTTAAACCAGCCGCCTCTTTTTTCTAAAACAACGGCAGCTATTTGAATTGTTTTAGGATTAATGATATAACCTTTAACAGAGCCTATTTGTTCACCGCTCTCAAGACTGATTATGGACATACCTAATAGTTTACGGCCCGCTTTCACTTTTCAACCCCCTATATGAAACCTTTTAGTTTGTCCTTACAAAAACAATATGTAGCACAACCGAGTAATATGCTTACTATGTGGAAATAATAGGTTAAAAATGAAGGGGTGTTAATGATGAGTAACAAATTAAGAGTTAGCAAAAGAACAGCTTTTGGAAAGGGTTCGGCAAAAAGAGCCAGAAGAACAGGGCGGGTACCTGGTGTCTTTTATGGCGGAGAAGTAGGAAATCTGGCAATAGAAGCTGAGGAAAAAGAACTGCAAAAGGTAATTGGGAAGCAAGGTTTAATCGAGGTCGTAGTGGAAGATGGAAAAACATATCAAGGTCTTTTGCGTGATGTTCAGTATCACCCTGTTAAAAATAGTATTATTCACTATGATCTATTCCAGGTAGCCTCAAATGAGACCATCAAGGTTACCGTTCCTTTAGTACTGGAAGGCCAACCCCAAGGTGTAGCAGAAGGTGGTATATTACAACATGGTCAAAGGGAAATAGAAATTGAGTGTTTGGCTCAAAACATTCCTGAAAAAATAGATATTGATATAAGTAATATGCAAATAGGCGATATTTACAAGGTGGGGGATATTCCTCAATTAAAGGACATTACCATTGTAACTGATCCGGATACGGTAATTGCTAGTATCATTTCCAAACGTATAACTGAAGTGGAAGAAGATGCAGCAGAAGATGGAGCAGAAAATACAGCAGCTGAAACACCAAGTGAAGACCAGGAATCTCAAGCTTAACTGGAATTAGGACTGGGAGAAGGAAATAATTTGGGGGCAGAGAATTAGAAGGAGACGAAAGTGGGGGGTAACATGAAGCTCATTGTTGGACTAGGTAATCCAGGACCTCGCTATGAGCTAACCCGGCATAATGTGGGTTTTATGGTTGTAGATTTAGTAGCAGATATGCTGAATACTGATTTTAAGCTGTCGAAGCACCAAGCATTAGTAGCTGAGAGCCGGCTAGACAAAGAAAAAGTACTGCTGGTTAAACCACAAACCTTTATGAATTTAAGTGGCCAGGCAGTTTTAGCGTTACTAAACTGGTATAAACTCTCACCTCATGATGTAATAGTAGTATATGATGATCTTGATTTGGCTGTAGGACGTTTAAGAATTAGGGAAAAAGGTAGTGCTGGCGGACAAAAAGGTATGTCCAACATAATCAGCCTGTTAGGTACTGAAGAGATAACCAGACTTAGGGTAGGTATAGGTAGGCCACCTGCAGGTTGGGAAGCTGCAGACTATGTTTTGAGCACTTTTTCCGATGAGGAGTGGAAAATACTGCAGGAGCTCTTACCTAAAGCTGGCGAAGCCGCATTATTGCTTGCCAATGGTATGCTAAATGAAGCCATGAATAAATATAATTGTTAAAAGGAGAGAAAGACGATCCTTTTATTTTCGGGATTACTAGCCGCCATTTCGGCTTGGTTGATTAATAGTCTGATAACAGGGAAATTGGGTGCAGTAGCTATTTTCAGTCTTGTTCCTCTAATTGAGGAAATGTTAAAAACCGGTTTTGCCCTCTTATTTAATTCTTCCGTACTATATACTCATCTAACTTTTGGTTTGGTAGAGGCTGTTTTTGATGTATTACGTCCGGGGCACAACCAAGCTCCGGCCGGGGTTGTGGGCATTATAAGCCATGGCCTTTACGGTTGGTTGACTTATAAGGTACTGACTTTGTCAGGAAGTGTCTGGTTAGCTATGGCATCTGCTGTAGCTTTACATAGCCTGTGGAACGCAGGTGTGATTTTTCTAGCACCAGCTAAACGAAAGTAATAAGTAGTTTTTAGTCGTTATAAAATTTAAAAATTTAAACTCTTTAACTCAAAACTGGAAAAATGGGGGTCCTATAAGGACGTCCATCTTTTGGTATTGCTAAGGGATTATTTAGGGAGGTTTACGAACTTGCGCCATCCCGGTTTACTTAATTTATTACAACAGGATAGTGGCTATCAAAGCATTGTACAAGGACTAAACCAGAAACTTCAAAGCCAGGTTGTCTATGGTCTGGTTGGTTCACAAAAAAGTTTTTGGGTAAGTGGCGTGCTCGGGCAGGGTAGCCAACCGATGGTTATAATTGCACCTGATGAGGATGTGGCCAGGAAGTGGGCCGATGATTTGGCAACTTTTTTCCCCGGTCAAATAGGGATGTTTCCAGTCCGGGAGATGCTTCAGTATCAAATTTTAGCTCATAGTAAGGAACTGATGGCTGAGCGGTTAAGTATAATGGCTAAAATTATTAAGGGCGAAGTCATGTGTCTTGTCACCACAGGTGAGGCTTTAGCCCAAAACTTTATACCGAGCCAAATATTTAAAGAAAGTCTTTTTTCCTTAGAAAAGTTTCAAGTAGTTGAATGGGAGCAGCTAATCGCCAAATTTAACTTCTTAGGCTACGAAAGAGTGGACCTAGTAGAAGCTAAAGGTCAGTTTGCTGTTCGGGGCGGCATTATAGATATTTTTTTATTAACTGAAGATGACCCTATCCGCATTGAATTTTTTGATGACGAAATAGATTCAATCCGCTTTTTTGATCTTGATGATCAGCGTTCTCATACTGAACTTAGTAAAATAACTATCAGCCCTGCCAGAGAACTGATCTTAACAGAGGAAGCCAAGGAACGAGGCCAAGAAGCAATTCGCAGAGAGTGGCAGGCTACTTTAAAGCGGTTGGGAAAAAATGGCGAAAGAAGTGTCATAGAAAACCTTAATCATAAAGTTAGTGAAGGGTTGGAAATGTTGGAACAGGGCCTGTGGTCGGAAGGCCTAGAGCGCTGGCAGCCTTTCTTTTATCCTGAGCAGACTACCTTATTAGATTATTTTCCTGTCAGGCCTTTTATTGTCATTGATGAGTATAACAGGGTAATTGAGCATTTAGAGGTTAAAGAAAAGGAAAGGTCAGAATCTTTTATTGATCTTTTGGCGGCAGGAGGGGCATTACCTGGGCAAAGTAAGATTTATTTTAGTGTAAACGAAGTTTCCAGATTTCTTACAGCTTACCAAAGGGTATATCTAAACACTTTACCTCAGAAAATTTCCGGAATCGAACCTAAAAACATCCAAAGTGTTGTAACTAAAACCATGCATCCTTTTATGAGCAAGTTTAGTCTCTTAACGGAAGACCTTAAACTCTGGAAAAAAGACCATTATAAAATATTTTTAGTGGTTCAGGATAAGGAACGGGCCAGATATTTGCAAAATCTTTTGAACGAACATAAAGTTGAGGCAACTATCATTTCTGAAGTAACTGCAGTTCCTTTTTCCGGTATCTATATAACTATAGGTACATTTAATCAAGGTTTTGAATACCCGGGACTAAAACTTGTGATAATCACCGAGCAGGAAGTGTTCGGCCAGCGGAAACGCAAGAAGCTTCGCCATAAGGCGAAGGAAGGAAGTAAGATTAGTGTATTTACAGAATTGGAGATTGGGGATTATGTAGTTCATGTCCATCATGGTGTCGGGCGTTATTTAGGGATAGAAAAGCTAACGGTAGACGGTATTTTTAAAGATTACCTTCTAATTCAATATGCAGGCGAAGATAAACTTTATATCCCTACAGATCAGATCGATCTAATTCAAAAATATATTGGAGCAGAAGGCCATATACCTAAACTAAATAAATTAGGCGGAAGTGAATGGAGCAAAGTGAAATCCCGAGTAAAAGCTTCCGTTCAGGACATGGCTAAAGACTTACTAAAGCTATACGCAGCCAGGGAGGCGGCGGTAGGCTTTGCTTTTTCACCCGATACTGTATGGCAAAAAGAATTTGAAGATGCTTTTCCGTATACAGAAACACCGGACCAGCTGCAAGCGATTTTGGATGTAAAAAAAGATATGGAAATTCCAAAACCCATGGATCGGCTACTGATTGGTGATGTTGGGTACGGAAAAACTGAAGTGGCTTTAAGGGCTGCTTGCAAAGCTGTAATGGATTCGAAGCAGGTAGCAGTACTTGTTCCTACTACAGTTTTGGCTGGGCAGCACTATAATACTTTTAGGCAGCGTTTTAAAGATTACCCGGTAGAGATAGGATTGTTGAGCCGCTTTAAATCTCCGAAGGAACAAGCAGCAGTTTTGCAAGGGTTAAAAGAAGGTTCTATTGACATTGTCATAGGTACCCATCGACTTTTATCTGCTGACGTAAAATTTAAAGACTTGGGACTGGTTATTGTAGATGAAGAACAGCGCTTTGGAGTTGCTCACAAAGAACGTTTAAAGCAACTTCGAAATGCGGTGGATGTCCTTACCTTAACTGCGACTCCTATACCTCGTACTCTCCATATGTCTTTGGCTGGCGTCAGGGATATGAGTGTCATAGAAACCCCTCCCGAAGATAGGTACCCTGTTCAGACCTATGTGGTGGAATATAGCGGAGAACTTGTGCGGGATGCTATTAAAAGGGAATTAAATAGGGGGGGACAGGTCTATTTTGTTCATAACCGGATTGCAGATTTAGAACGGATAGCCGCTCACCTACAGGCTTTAGTACCTCAATGTAAAATAAGTATTGCCCATGGACAGATGAAAGAGGATGAACTGGAAGAAGCCATGCTTTCTTTTATTGAAGGTGAATCGGATGTATTAGTTTGTACAACTATTGTGGAAAACGGTTTAGATATTAGCAATGTTAATACTCTTATTGTAAGTGAAGCGGACCATTTAGGCTTAGCTCAACTATATCAGCTTAGGGGCAGGGTTGGAAGAAGCAACCGCTTAGCTTATGCCTATTTTACTTACCGCTCTGATAAGGTCTTAAACCCGTTGGCAGAAAAAAGACTGAGGGCTATTCGAGAATTTACCGAATTTGGTTCAGGCTTTAAAATAGCCATGCGTGATTTAGAGATACGGGGCGCTGGAAATTTATTAGGGCCGGAACAGCATGGCCATATGTTGGCTGTTGGTTTTGATCTTTATTGTCGCCTTTTGGAAGAAGCTGTTGAAGAATTAAAGGGAGAAGGAGAATCTAAAGAAAAAGAAATTCAACCCAACATTGAAATAGAAGTGGATGCTTACATAAATGATGATTACATTGCTAATTCAGGCTTAAAGATGGAGTTTTATCAAAGATTAGCTGAAGCCATGGAAGAAGATGAGATAATGGAAATTACCGATGAATTAGTTGATCGTTTTGGCACTCCTCCACGTCCTGTTGAAAACCTCCTGCATATTTCAAAGATTCGTGTGCTGGCCAAGAAGCTTGGTGCCAAGAGCATTACTGCTAAAAAGAACATGCTAAAGGTAGAATTTCCTAAGTGTCCATTAAACGGTGAGCAATTGTTTGCCTTAGATAAGGAATTTAAGCGTAGACTTAATTTTGATGTTTCCCAAGGGTTAAGAATATCAGTTAAGTTAAGACCTAAAGAAATGGAAAAAACTCTTGTAATTTTGGAAACTATTCTCAAGAAAATTAAAATTCTTGCTGGCTTCCTGCATTGATTGCTATAATGAGAAGGTGTATTGGACAAGTGAAAAAAGAAAGGTAGTGAAGTAGTGCATAAATTTTCCAGATGTAGAATTTTAGCCGTCTTACTGCTTATAGTAATCATTTTGGGAGGTTGCGGCAAAAAAGAGGATTATGTGGCTAAGGTAAACGGGGATATTATCACTCGAGCCGAGCTTAACAAAAGAACAGAAGTGAAATTATCTCAATATGAACTACAAGGATTTTCTTTTAGCGACGAACAAGGCGAAGAGTTGAAAAAACTTGTAGAGCAAGAGGCTTTGTATGAGTTGATTCAAGAGCAAATTTTTAAGCAGGAAATAGAAAAGCAAGGAATTAAAATGGACAAAGATAAGGCTGAGGAACAAATAGCCAGTATGGAGGAAGTATACGGCAAAGAAACATTTATAGAGCTTCTTAAAGCTCAAAAAATTAGCAGAAAAGATTTGGTTAATCAAGTCGCTTTTCAAATGGCAGTTGAAGAACTGTATCAGAAGGTAACGGCAGATATTGAAGTTACAGAAAAAGAAGCAAACGACTACTTTAACGAAAATAAGGATGATTTAATTCAAGTGAAAGTAAGTCATATTTTAGCTTCAGCCCAGAAAGATTCAGCTACCGAGGAAGAACGTAAACAAGCAAAAGAAAAAGCTCGGGGTTGGATCGAAAGACTTTCAGCAGGCGAAGATTTTACTGAGTTAGCTAAGAAAGAATCTGACGAACCAGGCGCTGAAAATTCAGGAGGCTCCTTAGGTGGTTATTTTTCTAAGTCCACCAGTAATTTTGTTCCAGAATTTACGGAAGCAGCCTTTAAAATAAAAGAAGGTACATTTAGTCAAAGCCCAGTAGAAACTGACTTTGGTTACCATGTGATCAAAGTTGAGGATCGAAAAGATACTTTTGCTGAATTAAAAGATAGCCTAATAGATACACTAACCATAAATAAGAAAAATGAAAAGTTTAATGCATTTTTTGCTGATCTAATGAAAAATGCGGAGATAGAAAATAAATTAGCAGAGGAAGCAGAACAGAAAAAAGAGACTCAAAATGAGTAAATGCGAAAAGAACCAAAAAAATATAATAAGTACGAATTGACGGGGACATACTAAGCATGTCCCCTTTTTTTGACTTTAAACCCTATTTTTATATCTTTTGAAGTAAGAGCAAGTACATTTAGGCTCCTGCTTGTGCCAAAGCTTGGCATAATTCAAGCTATCTTTGTAGGACAAGTACGAATCCTAACTTTTTTAGCAATATAATGGAAAAAAATGAATAATCTGCTCCTAGGGGATATATACTAACAGTGAAATCAACCATATTTAAGACGGCAGAAGGAGGGATAATATAAAAATGAAAGCTACAGGTATTGTGAGGCGTATTGATGATTTAGGGAGAGTTGTAATTCCTAAAGAAATACGTAGGACGCTGCGTATTCGTGAAGGGGACCCTCTTGAGATATTTGTAGATCGAGAAGGTGAAGTTATTTTAAAAAAATATTCCCCCATCGGTGAACTAGGGGATTTTGCTAAGGAGTATGCAGACTCTTTATATGAAGCAATTGGTCATATAGCTTGTATTGCTGATCGCGATAACATTATTGCAGTTGCAGGTGCACCCAAAAAGGAATTTTTAAATAAAGCCATTGGGCCTGCTGTAGAAAAAGTTATGCAAGAACGTAAAACTGTACTTATTAATGAACCTGGTCAGCATATTTTATGCAAAGGTTGCGCTCCTACAGAAAAGGGAGAAGAGTGTAAATTTAGCGCTGAAGTGATTGCCCCCATTATTGCTGGAGGAGACCCTATTGGAGCTGTAATTTTATGCTCTAAAGATGAAAAAGTTAAAATGGGCGATATGGAAGTTAAGCTAGCCGAAACGGCTGCTGGATTTCTTGCTAAACAGATGGAACAATAGTGGCGCCTTTTATGGCGCTTTTTATATTTGCTAAGGAATTTATTTTTGGCAATTTAGCAAAAACGGCGGGAAAATGGGCGAATGTTTTGTTGAGCGGGACTAATTTCCACAGCCGTCACAAGCTTTGCTCAAGGTCAACGCGTAGGAGTTATTCGTTGGGGACATTCCGTTCAAGAAACAAGAGACCAGAAGCCAGAAGCAAGTTAGGTGCTTTCTTTCTTGCCTCTTACCTCTTGCTTCCTGCCTCCCGAACGGAGTGTCCCCTGACCGCTTATGCGAAACAATCATTCGTCCGCTACATTAATTCTTTGTTTTCCAGGGAACAAATTTTATTTAAAGAAGGTAATTCAAAATAAATAAAGTATATGTCTTGCTAACAGCTATTAAAAATTATAGAACATGTTAGCAAGTGTTTTTATAAAAAATTAAAAATACTAAAATTTGAGGAGCTGTTATAGTATTTAAATACAGGGTTAGCATGAGGGGAGTAAAGGGATGAAAAAGGGTTTTTTACAAGGAGCCGTTATTTTAAGTGGGGCAGGAATATTGGTAAAAGTATTGGGGGCACTATATCGTATCCCTTTGGCACGCATACTGGGCGGGGAAGGTATGGGGTTATACCAAATGGCTTATCCTATTTATACCAGTATTCTAGCTATATCTACAGCAGGTGTACCCGTAGCTATATCTATTTTGGTAGCTGAAAAGTTGGCCAAGGGAGATAATCAAGGTGCTTACAGAATTTTTCGGATCTCGTTGACTATGCTGACTCTTACTGGCCTGATTTCCTCTTTTTTAGTGTTTAGTAACGCCAAGTTTTTAGCGGAAAAAGTATTAGGAGAACCACGGGCTTTTTTTGCTATTGTTGCAATTAGTCCTGCTATATTTTTTACGGCAGTAGTCTCAGCTTTTCGTGGTTACTTTCAAGGTTATCAAGAAATGTTGCCTACTGCCGTTTCCCAGGTGGTGGAACAATTGATCCGGGTTATAACAGTATTAACCGGAAGTGTTATTTTACTGCCTCATGGACTGGAATTGGCTGCCGGCGGTGCTACTTTCGGAGCCGTTACAGGCGGGGTGGCAGCTTTACTAGTCTTATTAGTATTCTATAAAATCCATAGTAATAGCAACTTCTTTCAATTAAAGGGAAGCATGAAAACCCGGGATAGTACCTTGGCAATAATTTTACGTATTTTTAAAATAGCTTTCCCCTTATCCCTGGGCGGCCTGGTAATGCCCCTAATGCAAGCCGTAGATGCCCTTTTTGTACCAATGGGTTTACAGGCAGCAGGCTTAAGTCCAGCCAGAGCTACAGAACTATTCGGCCAATTTACCGGAATGGCCGGTAGTCTGATTAATTTGCCCTCCATCATAACTATTTCTTTAGCAGTAAGCTTGGTGCCGGCAGTATCAGGAGCCCTGGCTTTAAAAAAGCTCCGGCTGGCAGAAAGACGTATTTCGGCAAGTAATCGCCTTGCTTTACTTTTGTGCTTACCGGCTGGGGCAGGGTTAGGAATCTTAGCCACACCCATAAGTCTCATGTTGTATGATATAGCTGAGGTTGGTATACCTCTAAGATTTTTGGCTCCTGGCGTTTTATTTTTAGGCTTATATCAGACTACAGCCGGAGCTTTGCAAGGTTTGAACAAAACTGCTTATCCGGTTATTAATCTTATGATAGGTCTTATAGTAAAATCCATACTAAACTATAAGTTAACTGCTATACCTGCTCTAAATATTAAAGGTTCGGCCATAGCAACTGTTGCTGCCTTTTTTGTGGCCTTTAGCTTAAATTATCTTTTATTAAAAGTAAAATTTGCTATGAAATTTAGACTGTTAAAGACATCGGTAATACCATTAGTGGCTACAGGGATAATGGTAGTTGGTACAAAAAATATTTATGAAATTTTTTATTACCGACTTTCCAATAGTTTTGCTACCCTAGGCTCAATTATGTCCGGAACAATAATTTATTTTTTTAGTTTATTGATGCTGGGAGGTTTAGGGGAAGATGATATTGTATTAATTCCACGTATTGGACAAAAAATAGCTGAAGTTTTAAAAAAACTATCTATCTTGAGGTGAATTTATGAAAACAATTTACATAGTAGGGTTAGGACCTGGTACCTTGGACACGATACCTGTACATAATTTAACAATTATTGAGAACAAGAAGCCTTTGTTTCTCCGTACTAAGAGGCATCCTGCCGTGGAGGGGCTGGAAAGAAAGGGAATTAAATATTCATCTTTTGACGAGTATTATGAAACATATTCAACCTTTGATCAGGTATATCAAGAAATTACGGACAAGCTGTTCCAGTCACTAGCCTTTTATGAGGAAGTGGTATACGCTGTACCCGGCCATCCCTATGTAGCTGAAACTACAGTCCAACTGATAAAAAAGCGGGCAGAAAAGGAAAAGATTAAATTGGTGGTTGCTCCGGCTATGAGTTGCCTGGATGCAATTTACGGTGCTTTGGGACTTGATCCTACCAAAGGAATACAGGTAAGGGATGCTCTTAGTTTAGAAATTAAGGCTCTCTCGCCAGGTACCGGCTTGGTGGTAACTCAGCTTTATAACAGGCAAGTAGCTTCTGATGTAAAATTGACGTTGATGGAAGTTTACCCCGAAGAACATCAGGTTACTCTTGTGCGAGGGGCAGGTATACCAGGGCAGGAAAGATTAGAAACTATTCCTCTCTATGAATTGGATCACATCCTTTGGATCGATCATTTGACCAGTTTATATGTGGCTCCTTTTTCCAAAGAGCAAGACTTAGAGAATTATGATCTTGAAAGGTTACTGTTTATAATGCAGGATCTACTTGGAGAGCATGGCTGTCCTTGGGACAAAGAACAAACTCATGATACGTTAAAAAAATATTTAATTGAAGAATGTTATGAAGTTATAGAGGCCATTGAGGAACAAGATATGTATAAATTGTGTGACGAATTGGGAGACTTATTATTACAAATTGTGTTTCATGCAGAATTAGCCAGTAGGGAAGGCTATTTTAATATTTACGATGTAATTAAAGCTATTGTGGAAAAAATGATCAGGCGCCACCCCCATGTTTTCGGACATGCTCAGGTAGAAAACTCTGCAGAAGTACTCGCTAATTGGGACGAAATTAAGAAAGGTGAGAAGAGAGAAAAGGGTCAAGCCTTGAGACTGGAAGTGCCTAGGGGTTTACCTGCCTTGCAAAGGGCCCAGAAAATACAGAGTAAAGCAGCCAAGATAGGTTTTGATTGGCTTGATCTGGACGGGCCTTGGCAAAAGGTTGAAGAGGAATTAAAAGAATTTAAAATGGCTGTAGGAACAAAAAATTTAGGCCAGATGAAAGAAGAACTAGGCGACATTTTGTTTTCTATTGTCAATGTAGCGCGATTTTTGGATTTAGAGGCAGAAGAGGCTTTAAGTGAAACAAATAATAAATTTTTGAGACGGTTTTCCTTAATGGAAGATGAGGCGCAACACCAAGGGTGTGATCTATCAGCCTTAAGTTTAGAAGAAATGGATATACTTTGGGAAAAAGCTAAGGAAAAAACGAAAAAAAATAAATAAAACTGGAAAAAAATACAGGAAAATACCCTTTATAGGCAGGAGTTTGTTGCATAGTAGCGAATTAGCTAACAGTAAATTAATTACGACTCACATATAACAGGAGGGATATAATTTTGAATAAGACTGAATTAGTAAGTAGTGTTGCAGAGAAAGCTGAGATTACAAAAAAAGAAGCGGAAAAAGTAGTTGGTGCCATTTTCTCAAGTATTGAGGAAGCCTTAGCCAAAGGTGACAAAGTCCAATTAGTTGGATTTGGAACCTTTGAAGTCCGTGAACGTGCTGCCCGCACAGGTCGTAATCCAAAAACCGGGGAGGAAATTACTATTGCTGCGGCTAAAGTCCCAGCTTTTAAACCAGGAAAAGCTCTAAAAGATGCCGTAAATAAATAATCAAATCTTATCAGGTTCAGTTTTGAACCTGATTTTATTTGTAGGATTTTATTAAGGGGAGTAAGATATGCGTCTAGACAAATTTTTAAAAGTATCCCGTTTAATTAAGCGTAGAACTGTGGCTAAAGAAGTGTGTGATAATGGCCGTGTGACCATTAACGGTAAGGTTGCTAAAGCAGCTTCTGAAGTAAATCCGGGGGATGTCCTGGTTATCACTTTTGGTCAAAAAGTTCTTACTGTTAAGATCTTAGAGACTAGGGAAACAGTTAAAGCACAAGATGCCAAAAACTTATATGAAATTCTTGGAAAGGAACATAGGGTGCCTGAACTATAACGAATTTTGTAATTTATGAAATAAAATTATAACTTCCAGCTAAAACTACTAATAAAAGTTTTAGTTGGAGGTAGTATTATGATAAAAGATAATAAATTAAGGGTCATAATCATATTATTGCTGGCTTTTAACCTATTCTTGACCTCTTGCCTTGGGCCTACCCAAAAACCTCAAACTCAAAAAAGTAAAAAATATACTGCTGAACCTACCATATCTTTGTTCATAAGTGAAACAGGCGAGACTAAAGAAATAAAACTAGAAGAATATCTTAAAGGCGTGGTAGCTGCCGAAATGGATCCAACTTGGCCGGAAGAAGCTTTACAAGCTCAGGCCATACTAGCCAGAACATTTACTCTAAAGAAGATAGAACAAGGTGGAGTAAAAGCACGAGGGACAGATGCCTCAACTAGTGTTGAAGAATTTCAAGCTTATGATCAATCACGCATTAATGATAGGGTAGCACAAGCTGTAGAGGAGACAAGAGGAGTAGTTGTAACTTATCAAGGCCAATTTATTAACGGATGGTTTTTTGCTGATGGAGGTGGACAGACTTCAGCTTCTGCTGCAGAAGGGCTGGCCTATTTTAAGGAAGAAGCACCTTACATCCAAAGTGTCGAGGATCCGGGCTTTGCCATATCTCCTCAAGAAAATAAGTCGTGGACTGCTACCTTTCCTCTAGCTCAGGTACAAAATGCTGTCCAAGAAGTGACCGGCCAGGACCTTGGGAATATTTCCTCAGCCAGTATTGTAGAAAAAGGACCTTCTGGTCGGGCTACAAAGGTAAAGATTGGGGATGTTAGTATAAGCGGGCCTGCCTTAAGACTTGCCTTGGGTAGTGAAGAAATGCGCTCCACTTTGCTTACCCAATTTAAGATTCAGAACGGGAACTTAGTTGTTTCAGGCCGAGGGTATGGACATGGAGTAGGAATGAGCCAGTGGGGGGCCAGAGCTTTAGCAGAGCAGGGGAAAAGTGCAGAAGAAATAATAAATTATTTTTTTAAAGATGTAAAGATAGAAAAAATATGGGAATAAGAAGGAAGGTCTAAAAGCCTTCCTTTTTGCATATTAATTTTTACAGGGAGGGGGTGTCTAATAATGGTGCAAGAAAAACATGTACTTGAGCTTTCTGAACGAAAAAGTTTATTGATAACTGGAGTTACTCATGTTGACAATTACGATGAACAAGAGATCCTATTACAAACACAATTTGGGACTTTAATTATCAAGGGTGAAGGCTTAAATATTAATGAACTTAATCTGGAAAGCGGAAAGTTAAATGTAAATGGAACCATTAATCAGCTGATTTACAGCGACAGTCACGGGAAAAAAGGTAAGGGGTTACTACAAAAAATCCTAAAATAGCCTCCTCGCTGAAGGTGGTGAAGAATGACACCAGTTTTTGTACAGATTAAATACTTTTTAAATACGGTGGCCATTGGTTTAGTCATTGGAGTGGTTTTTGACTTATACAGATCAATGCGGTTTTTAATACGCCCCCATAAATGGACAGCTGACATCCTAGACATTTGTATTTCCATATTATTAACATCTATGGCTTTTTTATTGTTATTGTTTAGCAATTGGGGGGAAGTACGTCTATATGTTTTTTTAGGAATAGGGCTTGGTATTAGCATTTATGCCAAGTATTGCAGCAGGAATATTTTTTCCATGTGGAACTATTGGTTATCTTTTCTTCTGGCTGGCCTGAAAACAGTATTTAAAATCATCTTCTTCCCAGTAAAATTAGTAGCTAAGCTGTTAGCCTTTCCTTTAGGTTTAACAAGTCTAGTCTTATACAAAATCTATCGCGGCGCAAAGCCTCTGCTTAGAAAACCTGGCAGCAAGGTTAAATCCCTGCTAAAGAAAATAGCCAAGGCTTTCCGCAGATTTAAAAAATAAAATAGTTAATTTGTGAAACTTTCTTCAAAAATGAAGAAAGTTTTTTTAAGTTGGCTATGTTTGGCAGGATTACCATTTTTAATGTAGAATGTAATTTTGTAATAAGTTTGTACTAAATTTATCCACAGTTTGTCAACATATTGTGGATAAAATAAGGACTTGTATGGAGACAAAGCCTTATGCAGATGGAATTAAGAGGTATGGAAAAACTTAGTTTTAGAGAAAGACAGGTAGTTGCTTTAAAGGAAATGGGTCGTTCAACCGAACAAATCGCTAAACAGCTAAAATTAAGTCCGAGCACAGTTTCCACCCTTTACCACCGGGCTAGAAGTAAAGGGTATGAGGTGGTAATTGTAGTATCTGGTGATTCTTTAGGCTTATTCTCCAACATAGATGAGGAGGGTGAATAATGTTGAATCGAGCATATAAAACTTATGGCAATGTTATAGAATTAGAATATGCAACTATTTCCAGTAAAAAGTCTAAATCTTCCAAGCCTAAAATAAGATGGAATGGTAGGCGGCTGATTTGCACCCTTCTAATAGTCTATGTAGCGGCTAATTTTGGCTATTGGCATTATAAAATTAATAAAGTTAACGCCCAAATAGAAAGTTTAGAGCTAAAGAAAATGGCTCTTCAGTTGGAAAAAAATCAGCTGGAGAAACAAAAGGAACTTGTGCAGGATGAAAAGTATGTTGAGAAACTGGCCAGGGAAAATCTTGGCCTAGTTAAACCAGGAGAGAAACTAATATTATTAGCTGAGCCAGGCGAAGTTATGCCTTTGGAAATGGACGAAAACACCGAAATATACGATTAAATCCTGTTCTAAGGCAGTTATTGACTATTTTTCAAAGCTCCTATATAATTACGGTAGATCAATGTTAGGAGGAATATTTAAAGTATGTCAATAGCTGTAGGCAGCATTCTAGAAGGCGTGGTCACAGGGATAACAAAATTTGGAGCATTTATTGAGCTCCCTGGAGGTGTGACCGGTCTAGTGCATATTTCAGAAGTTGCCGATGCCTATGTTAAAGACGTAAATGAATACTTGAAAGAATCTGATCGAGTAAGTGTTAAAGTCATTAATGTAGACGCTCAGGGTAAAATAGGCTTATCTATTAAACAAGCACATCCTGACTATCAGCAACAGCAAACTAGAAATAAACGCCCAAACCGTGCCAGTCAAGCTTCTTTTGAGGATAAGTTGGCTAAATTCCTAAAAGAAAGTGAGGAACGGCAAATCGAGGCTAAACGCAATACTGAGTCGAAGCGCGGGGGAAGGGGTTCAAGTAGGTATTAAAGCTTTAGGTACTCATCAATGAGTACCTTTTTTGATAGAAACAGAAAGTGGGTAAATAAATTGTTTCCATAATCCGAGGTGTGTTTTAAAAATGTTTGGGGCTATAGATGTTGGTACAAATTCAGTAAGGCTTTTAATAGCAGAATGTGAGAATAATAAAATCAATTACGTCTATAAAGATCTTAAAACTACCAGATTAGGTGAAGGCTTACAGTCTAATGTACTGCAGGAAAAAGCTATTGATCGGACCGTCCAAGCTTTGGAAGACTTTCTAAAAATTCTGGACCAGTTTAAAATTACTAAGGTGAGGGCTATAGCCACAAGTGCTGCCCGAGAAGCCATCAATGGAGATACTTTAGTAAAAAAAGCCCTGTCTAGAGGGCTTAAAATTGAAATAATTTCTGGGGAAGAAGAAGCCTGGCTAAGTTTTAGGGGGGCTACAAGTGCTTGGCCGGGTGTGCCTCATCAGGTTGTAATTGATATTGGTGGTGGCAGTACAGAAATTATCTACTCTGATAAAGACGAGATTGTTAGTACCAGCATTAAAGCAGGAGCTGTACGCTGTACGGAAGACACTTGGACTGAAGGGCAGATTAAAAAGGCTTTTCAATCTGTTATAGAAAGAATCTCATCCCTATCTGAAAGAATGTTAATTGGTGTAGGAGGTACGATAACATCTTTAGCTTCTATAGCCCAAGAATTAACCACTTATGACTACCGCTTAATTCAGGGGTTTAAATTGAAATTTGCTAAAGTTAAAAGCATAAGAAATAGACTAGCCCAGCTGCCATTGGCAAAAAGAAGGCAAATTCCAGGCCTTCAACCTTCCAGGGCGGATATAATTGTAGCAGGTACAGATATACTCCTCACTCTTATGTCTGGGTTAGAGGAAGAACAGATCCTGGTGTCCGAAAGAGATCTTTTAGACGGAATTATTCTTGAATTAGCTGAGGGGACTTAGTCTTTATTTAGCATTTTGTCCCATAAAGCCTTATCCACTTGACCTGTTGCTTGAAGTCCATTAAACATTTGGTATAATTTGAGGGCTCTCTCAGTAGCTGCTCCAAACCTGCCGTCTGCTGGAAGCCAAAGGAGTTTTTCTGCTCGTAATTTTTGTTGAATCAAAACTACATCTTGACCGATAGACCCATTTTTAAGTATCCTGTTGTAACTTGTATAAGTATCACCTGTTACAATTACAGGTGTTCCAACTTTAACCCAGGGGAAGATTTCTTCAACATGTTTGTTATACATCCTGAAACAACCATGGGAGGCTGCTTGGCCAATAGACCATGGTTTATTAGTACCATGGATACCGTAAATTCCCCAAGGGACATTTAACCCAATCCATCTTGTACCAAAACCGGAACCCCATTCTTTAGATTTATTGATAACTTTCCATTCCCCGACTGGTGAAGGCGTACTGCTCTTTCCTATTGCTACCGGATATTGCTTGTATGGTTTGCCATCGGCATAAACAGTTAGAAGACGTTTATCCTTTTCTATGACAATTTTTATTTGACCTTCAGGTGCGGGTGTTTGGGGGTTGTTTGTTGGTTCGCAATCTTGTCCCAATACTTCCCAGGTATCTTTATCAACAACTCCAGTTGCAGGTAAATCGTTTGCAATCTGCAAATTTTTAACAGCTTCTTCAGTATCTTGATCAAAAACCCCATCCAGGACTCCCGGACTAAAACCAAGCTCCTTAAGCCTCTTTTCTAATTCGTAAACATCTTCCCCTGAAAGGGGCGGATCATTTAAACGTATCTCTCGGAAAGTCTCTTCCCCACAACCCCATATACGCCCGTGGGCTAGATTTAATTCGTCTGCTTTTAGTGGTAAAGTTTTAATAGCACAGAAAAAAAGAATTAAAGAAGTTATTATGACTAAAGAATAAGTTGTCTTTTTCATTAAATCTTCCTTTCCTGTTTTCTAAAGGAGAAATAAATTATATATCTTATGTTGCCTGATACTTCTATGCCTTATTCCAGAAAAAAATGGATTGATTATATTACATAATAAATGCGCGCAAATTCAGTTCCCGAACCGCGCGCATTTTAATACTACATTCCTATGACTTTGCTCAAATGAGCAAAGATAAATTCCTGCTGTAGTATAAAAAGGTGAAAGAAGCAGCATACTTACAATGTTTATAATTATATAAGGAGTGTTTACATGTCTGTTACTGCAAACATGTTAGCTGTAATACTGGCTGTGGTAGCGGGAGTTGCCATGGCTGTTCAAGGTTCTATGAACTCAGGTTTAGCTAAAGTAATCGGGCTACTGGAATCGACTTTGATTGTCCACGGTACCGGAACGATAGTAACCTTTTTCTTAATTTTTGTTTTTGGCCTTAAAGGTGATTTTGGCAAAATTGGAGAGGCTCCATGGTATTTTTATTTAGGAGGGCTGATTGGAGTCCTGATTACTTACGGTGTAGTTGCAAGTATACCAAAACTTGGGGTAGCTAGCGCTACTACCTTAATTATTGTTGGTCAGGTTTCGGCAGCTTTTCTAATAGATTGCCTAGGCTTATTTGGCCTGGAACGGGTACCCCTTGTCTGGTATAAATTAATAGGGTTGGGACTATTGGCTGCAGGTGCCAGAGTGCTACTACAATAAATACAAGTGACACTTCTTGGATAACAATAGTTCTTGACAAGTTAGGTTTTCTCAGGCATAATAGATAATGCAGTTCATCGCGGGGTGGAGCAGCTGGTAGCTCGTCGGGCTCATAACCCGAAGGTCATAGGTTCAAATCCTATCCCCGCAACCATATTTTGGCGGTGTAGCTCAGCTGGTTAGAGCATACGGCTCATACCCGTAGCGTCGTTGGTTCAAGTCCAACCACCGCTACCACCAAACAAGTCACAAGTGGCTTGTTTTTTTATGCTTTTTTATACATAAGAGAATAATTGGGAAGCCTGTCTTACGAAAAAATTTTTGTCGAAAGTAATTTAATCTTATCTTGCTTAAACTTACAAAGATTTCACCTGGCTTGTACTATAATCATCTATGACTACTTCCTAGATCGTTCTGCGATTGGGAATTAATTCTCTAAGCAAACGAACACAAGGGGTGATTACTTAGTGCAAGATCAATTTCACGTCTATCCTTATCGCCGTGTCCCTTCTTCAACCCCTAACAAGCAGAAAAAATCACCTACGGGTAAATTCAAAGGTTTGGGTATGGCAAGGCTTTCGCTACCACTCAAGTGGTTTACCTTAGAAGGCCTTTTTTTCTTGATATCCTGCTTGGTTTTAACTAAAGCCCATATTTTAGGTGGTATTTCGCCTTTTGGATTAGCCTTTTTCGCAGCCGTCAGTTCCAGTTATTTTATTTACTTTTGGCCTCTGTTAATAGTTTATTTATTAGGTTTAGCCCTTTTCTACCCTACCCAGTATTTTATGATAAATGCTTCAGTTATAGGGGCTTTTGTCATTTGGCAGCTTATTATTCCGACTAAATTTGCCCACAGGTGGTTAGTTATACCTATCAAGGTTTTTCTAACCTTAATGGTGGTAAAAATAGCGTGGCTTATGGGGAATAATATAAGCATTTATAAATTGCTGTCCATTTCTGTAGAAGCATTGCTGGCTGCTTTCTTAGCTTTAGTTTTTCTTTCCTGCCTAAATATATTGCAAAGTAAGAAACTGCCTAGTGGCTTAAGCTTGGAGGAGTCAGTATGCACGGTAATTTTCTGTTTAAGCTTTACTGCAGGGCTAATGGATTTTCAAATAGCAGGTTTACAGGTAGGCAGTATAGTCAGCCGCTACATTATCATGTTAGCAGCTTGGATAGGCGCAGGGGGTGCAGGAGCGTCTCTTGGTGCGGTTTTAGGTATTTTGCCGAGCTTAATTCAAATTAACGCTCCGGTTTTAGTAGGGATATATGCATTTTCAGGGCTCTTAGCTGGGGTTTTTGCCAAGTGGAATAAAATAGGGGTGAGCTTAGGCTTTTTATTGGGTAACCTTATTCTTTCTATTTATCTTTTAGATGCTCAAACTGTTTCTTACGCTTTGTTGGAAACAGGAGTTGCCATTGTTTGCTTATTACTAACACCTAATTTGTTAGCCCTTCGTCTTCGTTCTGTGCCGGGCTGGAAAAATATTTTACCAAGTTATGATGATTATAGTCGATATGCTGAATTTTTTAAGTTAAGAATAAACGACATTAGCCGAACTTTTGAGGACTTAGCAAATGCCATAGTTCAGCAAGGGCCCAGCAGGGGTGAGGTGGAAGAAGAAAGAATTCAGGAGATATTTCAGACAGTTGCTAAAACAGTTTGTGCCGATTGCTCATTATTTTCGGTTTGTTGGGAACAAGATTTTTACAAGACCTATAAAAATATTTTAGCCGCTTTTGTAGTAGTTGAAAAAAATAGGGTAATTACTACTGAAACTTTACCGACAGAACTTAATCGACGCTGCTCTAGAGCCAGAGAGCTAACTATAATGCTTAATTGTCTTTACGAAACTTACCGACTTGATAATTATTGGCGAAAAAAAATCGGGGATGGCCAGGAACTGTTAGTTACCCAGCTTAAAGGGACTTCTGAAGTTCTGCTGGAAATTGCAACAGATATTCAGACAGATGGCTATTTTCACGAAGAATTAGAGTTAAGTATAGCAGCTAATTTGGATCAGGCTGGATTTAGCTGCGAAGATGTACAGGTCTGGAAACAAAATGAGGCTCAGGGAATGGAAATACATTTAAGTTTAGGTGCTTGCCCCGGTGGAGAACCGTGCCTTGATATAATTGAACCTCTGTTAAATGATTTAGTAGGAGAACCCTTATTGGCGGAAAAAAGATTTTGCGGTAAGGAACTGGGAGACGTTAAATGTAAATTGCGCCTTATGCCCTTACCTGCTTTAAGAGTTGAAACTGGCTTTGCCCAAGAAGCAAAAAACCAGCGGCAAATATGTGGGGATAGTTGTGGCATGTTCCCAATGGGCAACCGAAAATTTGTGCTTATTTTAAGTGATGGTATGGGTGTGGGAATAAAAGCGGCTCGTGAGAGCGAAGCGGCAGTTTCCCTACTGGAGAGATTTTTAATGGCAGGTTTTCCGCCGACTATGGCTGTTAATATGCTTAATTCACTTTTACTATTACGATCCGAAGAAGAAACTTTCGCGACTATTGATCTGGCAATCATAGATCTTTACACGGGGGAGACAGAGTTTATAAAAGTAGGTAGTGCCCCCTCATATATAATGAGGGGAGAGGAAATTTGGCCGGTACATAATAACGCTTTACCGGCAGGCATTATTAAAGAGATTAATATTGAATCAAGGAAAGAACTTTTACAAAACGGAGATATCTTAATAATGTTGACAGATGGGGTATTGGAAGCTACCAAACAAGTTACTGATATGGAAAGCAGGTTGGTAGAATTTTTACAGACTTGCCAAGATACTTCTCCTGACATTATGGCTCAGGGTATTTTGAATCAGGCTAAACTTAACGCAACTGAAAGACGTAGTGATGATTTAAGTGTGTTGGTAGCCAAGCTCCAATGGCAAATTATTTAATTTAGGTAAGGTAGTTAAGTATAAAAAGAAAATAATTTGTCAATGGAAGGAAATACTATTAAGACAACGAAAATAATAGCTAGTACATGCTTACAATTTAAAGGGAGGATAAGCTCCCTTTTTAAAATTAAAGCTATTAAATTATGCCAATAAAAACATAGGTTAGGTTTAAAAATGATCGAGTTTGTAAAAGGCTATATTGCTGCTCATAAATTGCTTAATAACAAGGATACTGTTTTAATTGCTGTTTCAGGTGGCCCTGATTCTATCGCCTTATTACATGTCTTATGGAGCTTAAAAAGGGAATATAACTTAGAGTTACATGCTGCCCATTTAAACCATATGTTTAGGGGAGATGAAGCCAGGGCAGATGCGGATTTTGTTCGGGCCTTTTGTCAGGAACTTAAAATCCCTTGTACTATAGCTGAAGAAGATGTTCCAGCCTTTATAGCTAAAACAAGCATGTCTGCCGAAGAAGCTGCTCGTCACATTCGTTATCGTTTCTTTGCAAAAATCTCGTCTGAAATAAGGGCTACAAAAATAGCCCTTGGTCATCATGCTGATGATCAGGCGGAAACAATTTTACTGAATCTTTTGCGGGGGAGTGGAATGAAGGGCTTGGCAGGAATGAAAGCCAAAAGGGGACCATACATCCGGCCTCTCTTAGGAGTTACAAGAGCCCAAATTGAGCAATATCTCAAGAAGCACGAACTTCCAAGCCGGGTTGATTCTACTAATTTAGAGCCCATCTATACCCGTAATCAGATTCGCTTGGAATTAATACCCTTGCTCAAAGAAAAATATAATCCAAATTTAGCCAATAATTTAAACCAGATGGCTGAAATTTTACGTGTAGAGGATGACTTTATTGAAAAGATTACAAAGGAAGCCTTTAAAGCCCACGTCAAGGTAGATGTTAATGAGCTTTCTATATCCAGAAAGGTTTTGCTAGAATTACCTTTGGCTATACGCAGGAGATTATTTAGGCTGATGTTCCAAACCTTGACTAAAAACAAGTCGGATATGACTTTTAAAACAGTTATTATGATGGAAAAGTTTGTAAACGGGGAAAACTATAATAAAAATTTAGGTTTACCTCAGGAATTAGTACTTAAAAGCAAGCCTGGGATAATAATATTAAGTAACCCCAAGTCTTTTGCAAAGCCAAAAGATTTTAGCATTGTTTTAGAGGTACCTGGTTGTATCACTTTACCTAATAAAGATAAATTAAGTGCTCAGATATTGTTAAAACCAGAAAGTTGGCAAAACTATAAAAAGGCAGCTGTGAGCGAGGCCTATTTAGATTTAGATTTAGTTAAAACGCCCTTGAAAATTCGCAGTCGCAAACCTGGAGATTCCTTTTATCCTTTAGGTTTAAAAAGGAAAAAGAAGGTAAAAGATTTTTTTATTGATCAAAAAGTCCCTTGGTTTCTGAGGGACTCGGTACCTATAGTTACAGATGCAACTGATAGGATCCTTTGGGTTGGGGGCTACAGGGTGGATGACAGATTTAAGATATCTTCTTTCACTAAAAGAGTTTTACACCTGGCAATTGAAAAGGCGGATGATTCTAGCGTTTGAAAACTACGTCAAAGTGTGATATCATAGCTTAATATGGAATATTATACAAAAAATTGAGACTCTAAAAAGATATGACCAGGAGGAGGATAGTTTTGAACCGGATTTTTAAGAACCTTGCAATTTACTTGCTGTTAGTTATGATGGTTGTTTCATTA
>DUOV01000057.1 GCA_012838615.1 Clostridia bacterium
ATATCCTACAAAAAGTTGACACCATCTCAATATATTTAGAAGTAGTGTTTATGATTAAATTATGGTAAAATAATAAAAATTTATTTAATGTTAGGTTAATATGATGAAATGGAGGAAATCTATGTTAGAAAAGAAAGTAATGGTTGAGAATTATGTTGATAAGTATAGTAAAATTTGTCGAGAGAAAAATTCCATATCTATTGAATTATATGATCAATATGGTGTGAAACGTGGCCTTAGAGATAAAAGCGGTAAGGGCGTACTAACTGGGTTGACCAGCATTTCCTTAGTTGAATCTTACAAAGAAATCGATGGGGAAAGAGTCCCTTGTGAAGGTAAGCTTCTCTACCGGGGTTATAATATCAACGATTTAGTTAAAGGATTTATTCAAAGCAAAAGATATGGATTTGAGGAAATAACTTATCTTTTGTTATTCGGTTCTCTACCCACGGAGAAAGAATTAGAGGAATTTAAAGAAATATTGGCATCCTTTAGGAACTTACCGAAAAACTTTGTTAAAGATGTTGTTATGAAAGCACCAAGCAAAGATATAATGAACTCTTTAACAAGAAGTGTTTTGACTTTAGCTTCATATGATGAAAAAGTTGCTGATTTATCCATAGATAATGTATTGAGACAATGCTTATTACTTATCAGTGTATTTCCCATGCTGGCTGTATATGGCTACCATGCTTATAATCACTATGAATGTGGAGATAGCTTTTATATTCATAGACCGGATGATCAGCTATCAGCAGCTGAAAATATTCTAAGAATGTTAAGACCTAATAAAAAGTACACGGAAACCGAAGCCCATGTTTTGGATGTTGCTTTAGTACTTCATATGGAGCATGGTGGTGGAAATAACTCTACCTTCACAACAAGAGTAGTATCTTCTTCCGGCTCTGACACATATTCGGCCATTGCGGCAGCTTTATCATCTCTTAAAGGTCCAAAGCACGGAGGAGCAAACATTAAAGTAGTTGAAATGATTCAAGATATAAAAAGTAATGTGAAGGACATTAAGGACGAAGAAGAAGTAAGAAACTATTTATTTAAGATCTTAAACAAAGAAGCTTTTGACCGGAGTGGACTGATTTATGGGATGGGACATGCTGTATATTCAATTTCCGATCCCAGAGCTAAAGTATTTAAAAGTTTTGTTGAAAAATTAGCCCACGAAAAAGGCAGAGATGATGATTTTTATTTATACTCTACGATAGAGAGACTTGCTCCGGAAGTAATCGCCCAAAAGAGACGAATTTATAAAGGTGTAAGTGCTAATGTCGATTTTTACAGCGGATTAGTTTATAGCATGCTGGACATACCATTAGAACTTTATACACCGATTTTTGCTATGGCGAGGATTGTTGGTTGGAGTGCCCATCGTTTAGAAGAACTGATCAATGCGGATAAAATAATCAGGCCTGCTTACGAAAGTATCTTAACGGAAAAAGAATATATTCCGTTAGCAGACAGATAAAAGTGTAAAAGCGTCAGAGATTGGCGCTTTTACTATGTTTATCAAGTAAGAGTTTAATATGGAGTTTAGAATTAGTAGGGGATGCTCATGAACAACGCAAGGACAACTTTAATACTGGTAATGTGCTTGTTTGGAAGTATAGGTATATTTGTAAGGAATATTAATTTGTCCTCAAGTCAAATTGCTTTGGCACGGGGAACTATAGGTAGCCTTGTTTTGCTTTTTGCAACTTTAACCGGTAAACAGCATATATCTTGGAAGGCAGTAAAGCCTAATTTTCTATTATTACTTCTTTCCGGTATGGCAATTGGGTTTAATTGGTTGTTTTTATTTGAAGCATATAAATATACTAGCATAGCTAACGCTACGTTAAGTTATTATTTTGCACCGATTTTTGTTATGCTTTTATCAGCCCCGTTGTTAAAGGAAAGGCTAAATATTTCTAAGCTATTAAGTATAACGATAGCAATGTTAGGTATGTTTTTAATAGTTGGAAGCACTCATAGGGCCGTTCAGACTGAACATCTAATAGGAATAGGTTACGGTCTTTTAGCTGCAGCCCTGTATGCTGCTGTTATATTGATGAATAAATTTATCAAAGGTTTGTCAGGTTTAGAGACCACATTAATTCAATTGGCTGCTGCCTCTTGTGTTTTATTTCCATATGTGAATAAGACTTCAGGGATTAATTTAACTCCTTTAGATGGTAAATCTTTGGCCTTACTGCTGGTAGTAGGAATTGTTCATACAGGTTTAGCTTATTTACTGTATTTTTCTTCCTTGCGAAAGTTGCCAGGTCAAAGTATAGCGGTCTTAAGCTATATTGATCCTTTCTCAGCAATTCTAATGTCTAGTCTTTTTTTAGGAGAGCGTATGTCGGTTGTTCAAGCAGTTGGCGGATTTTTGATACTAGGAGCCACTTTTTTAAGTGAATATGATAAAGTAAAATACAAATTAGACCAGTATTAAATTTTTCGCCACGAGGTTATTAAGTTTTAAGAGGGGAAAATATGCTAAAATAAAAGAACAATTATACTAAGGGGAGGGTTGAGAAATGGAGGGTAACCATTGCTGTTGCGTAAGGAATGCAACAGATCCTAAGAAAGCATGTGTATCCTTGGTTCCCATCTTTAATCATTTGGAAGGTGAACAATTGAGTGAAATAATGGGAAAAATTAGCTCAGTTTCCTTTCAAAAAGGAGAAATTATTTACCATGCCGGAGCTAAAGCAGATTCTTTATATATCGTAAGAGATGGCAAAATAAAAATATATCGTCTCTCAGAATCAGGCAAAGAACAGTTAGTTCGTCTTTTAACTCCTGGTGATTTTACGGGTGAATTGGCCTTATTTAGAGAAACGGTTCATGAGTCTTATGCGGAAGCAATGGTAGATACGCAGGTATGTATGATTAAGCGTTCGGATTTGCAAGAATTGCTTTTAAAATATCCTTCCATATCTTTAAAAATTTTAGCTGAGTTTTCGAGAAGATTGGAGGTATCGGAAAAACAAGCGACTCTTTTTGCTACTGAGAAGGTCGAAAAGAGAATAGCCCTATTCTTAGCTGAGTGTATAAATTCGGACCAAAAGATAAAGGAATTTAAACTACCAATGAGTAAAAAAGACATGGCTTCTTATTTAGGTACTACTCCTGAAACCTTGAGTAGAAAATTAACAGATTTGGAGGAGGCAGGTTATATTGAACAATTGCCTCATCGGAAAATAAAAATAAATGATTTAGAAGGACTACTTCTTATCTGATTCTAGTAAGAGTAGTCCTTTTTAAATTTTAACGTCTTTTAAGGAAAGTTCTTTTCTGTCAACTACGGTATTACAATGGGGACAGTAGTATTGTAATTTAATACTGTGTTGACAAGAAGCATGAACAAGCTTTTTGTAACATTTTTTTAAATGTTTTTCACCCCAAAGAATAAGGCTGTTAAAAACATCGGTCAAATCTTTTCCACTTTCTGTTAAGATATATTGGTAACGAGGGGGGTGAGCTTGATAGAGAACAGGTCTAATTAAACTGTCTTTTTCCAAACTCTTTAAACGGTTAGATAGAAGGTTGCTCGGGATACCTTCAAGTTTTTCCAGTATTGATTTATAAGTGTTGTTTCCATTAGCTAATTGGCGAAGAATGAGCAAAGTCCATTTATCACCGATGATATTTAAAGTTTGAGCAATGTTACAAGGTAAATTATAATTACTTCTCATTTCATATGCTCCTCAATGTTAAACTTAAACTTAAACTTACTCTGTAGAATTCAAAGTTTCTTTAATGATATTTTCCATAATTTCTTTAGTTAGCATCCCGGGTGCATAACCGTAAAAAATACCATTTTTATTGATTAAAAAAGTCGTGGGCAAAGCGGAAATGCCGTATTGGTCGAAAACTTCGCCTGTTTCATCAAAAACTACAGGAAAAGTATAGCCGTTCTCTTCTAAAAAATCCATTATTCCGTCCATATCGATTTCTCTGGTGTTTTTATTTTTTTCACCACGAGGACTTGCAACCCCTAAGAATACGACATCATCTTGGTTAAAGTTATATTCTTCGTAAAGTCTTTGAATGTCAGGCATTTCCTTTCGGCAGGGAGGACACCAGGTAGCCCAAAAATTGAGAAAAACTACTTTTCCCTTATAGTCAGATAAAGTATGTTCATTACCGTATTGATCTGTCAAGGTAAAGTCAAAAGCGGGAATGGTGGAAGAACTGGAATCTTCTTCGGTAGACTGATGCTGGTTTTCATTAGCTGCAGGTTCTTGCGCCTTTGTTTTAGAATCACTTAACTCAGGAATATTTGCTGAACTTAAATAATTTAGATAGCCGGAAATGTTATTCATCCAACCGGTGAACGTCATTACTCCCATAATAATTAAAATAATTCCGCCAACTTTAACAGTATATTTTATTAAGTTTTGATTTTTACGCAAAAAATTAAGTACTTGGGTTGTAAATAAGCCCAGGAAAAGGAAGGGGACGGTAAAGCCTAAGGTATAAACTAATACTAAAGCATTACCTACCAAGGAGCTGCTAGCAGTAGAAGCTAAAATAAGTACAGACGATAAGGCAGGTCCAACACATGGAGTCCAGGCGAAACTAAAAGTAAACCCCAACAGAATGGCGGTAATGGGGTTAATTGTTTTTTTGTTCAAGTTAAGATAGGCTTTCTTTTCGCTATTAAGAATTTTGAAATCTAATATTCCCAGCTGAAATAAACCGAGCACAATTATGACAATCCCTGCCAGACGAGTAAAGAGTAATTGTTTGCTTTGAAAAAATCGGCCAAGAACAGTAAAAGATATACCTAAAATAAAGAAAGCAAAAGAAATTCCTATAACAAAGGAAATAGTATTAAGCAACACTTTTCTTCTATTATAAATGAATTTTCCCTCAACTTGCCCAATATCTGCATTGCCTGCTAGATAACTCATGTAGATAGGTACTAATGGAATAACACAAGGTGAGAAAAATGATAAAAATCCTTCCAAAAGCACCAGAAAAAAACTAATGGAACTAGTTGAAGCTAGTGAGTTAAACATAATTTTCCTCCTCTGGTATTTGAAATAATTTTAGCCTACAAACTTTATATAAAAAAGTAAATTTATTATATAAAGTTACCCCTTGTAAAAAGGATTTTATTCTTATGATAGAGAATTTTGGAGTAATTTTAAGAATAATGGGAGGTTCTAAGATGACTAGAGGAAAAGGACGTTTTTTTTCCGATAACTTGGGAGAGATTGCTTCTGGTCGGCCCAACTTAGGACAGTATGTACCGGTTAGTATATATCGTATGATGCAGTATACCATTCGAGATGTTTTAAGTTTGGAATATGGGGAAGATTTGGCTCGAAAAATTATCTATAAAGCCGGAAAGTTAGCTGGTGAAAAATTTTGTCGGGAGTATTTAGATACTTCTTTAGATTTTACTTCTTTTGTTACTGAATTAAAGAATTTGTTAATAGAGATGAAAATCGGTATTCTTAGGATAGAAGAATTAGATCTTGAGAATATGAATTTGGTTTTAACTATAGCCGAAGATCTGGACTGTTCAGGTTTACCTGTTACTGAGGAAACTGTGTGTGTCTACGATGAGGGGTTCATTGCGGGCATTTTAAAAGCTTATACAGGGCAAGACTTTATCGTTAAAGAGGTCGATTGTTGGGCCAGCGGAGATACAGTTTGTCGTTTTCACATAAGTCAATAACAAAAACATGCTTTGGGGAAGGATATTTCGATGGATTCCATAGAAAAGGCAAAAATTAGGCAAATTTCAGAGAGTATTAATCAATTATTGCAAGGTAAAATTCCAACCAGTCTTACTCCTTTGCCAGATAGAGAAGATTTAAACAAGTTGACAGAATTGGTTAATGACGTAATTAACTCTTTTGCCGAAATACACGAGTTTATTCTACCTTTATCCAAAGGAATATTAAAAGTAGATCCTCCAAAAACTAAGAATCTTATGGCATCCCCCTTTAAAGAACTTCATTCTCAGCTTAAAACCTTAACCTGGCAGGTACAACAAATAGCTAAAGGTGATTATAAGCAGCGGGTAGACTTTATGGGGGAATTTTCCAAAGCATTTAACAATTTGGTTGAAAACCTGGCAGAAAAGGATCGCCTTGTTAAAAAACAAATAAAAATTTTGGAGCAAGAAGCTATTAGGCTACGGGAAAGTGAAAAACGCTATTCCCTTGCTTTGGAGCATTCTCCAGGTGGAGTCTTTATTTTAGATCCAGTTACTAAAAAAGTGTTAGAATTTAATGTTCAGTTAGAAAATATCCTAGGATATAGTAGAGAAGAATTAAAGCAAATGAGCTATTATGATTTTTATTTAGACCATAGCTCTGCAGAGATTGATTTAGGTAATATTATCAATAAAACATTTTATGTTATTAAATCACGGAAGCTAAAAAAGAAAAACGGTCAAGTAATCGAGGCAGATATTCAAACCTATTGGTCAGTCGGAGTAACTAGTAGTGTAATAATAATTAACATTCAGGATGTAACTAAGCGTAATCAAGCGGAGCAAATTTTAAGTAAATATAAAATTTTATTGGAAGAAGTAAAAGATATAATTGTTTTTTGTGATACTGAAGGTCGAATATTAGAAGCAAACAAAGAAGCAGAACGAGCTTATGGTTATACTAACCACGAACTTCGAAAGATGACTATTTATGACCTTTTTGCTTGTCCAGATAAAGAAATACTGGAAAGAAAGCTTAAGGAAGCATGTTCCTACGGTATTGTTTACGAAGCGGTTAACTTGCGAAAAAATAACAGCACATTTCCAGTTGAGGTGAGTGCAAGAGGTTCGGTAGTTGGGGGAAAAAGTATCCTAGCCAACATTATTAGGGATATAAGTGAACGAAAGAAAATTGAAGATGAACTTCGTTATTTAGCTACCCATGATCCTTTAACCAGAATAGCAAATAGATACGTGCTGGAAGAAACTATTGCTGAATTGATTTCCAATCAAAGTCCAGGGACATTGTTGTTGCTCGATGTTGATAATTTTAAATTGATCAATGATACTTTTGGACATGCAGAAGGTGACAAATTATTAATAGACTTAGTTACTTTGACCAAGCAGCAACTAGGGAAAAAAGACATTATGGCCAGAATAGGTGGAGATGAATTTGCTATTCTCTTTCCCAAAACTGAGATAAGTGAAGCAAAAGTTTTTGCGGAAAGGCTAAGAAATGTTGTAGCAGAAAAAATCAAATATCCCAACCAATTTAAAACTACTAGCAGTTTTACAATTAGCATAGGCGTTACCGCCATAGACAGTACCATGTTTGATGTTAATGAAATAATGGCTCAAGCAAATTTCGCCTTGTACCAGGCTAAGGAACAAGGACGCAATCGAGTAGTTTGTCTGACCTGTGAACAGAAAAACAGAGAAAAATTTAAGGAGACCAATAAAATAATTCGGCTGATATCTGATGCTGCAGCAGTAAAACGATTTGTGCTTTATTTTCAACCGATTTATAATATGGAGTCTGGCGAGATTACTCATCATGAAGGCCTTTTGCGATTGCTAGATGATTCAAATAATATAATACCACCTAGTAGGTTTATTCCCATCGCTGAACGATTTGGGTTAATGGCTCAGATTGATAAACATGTTATAAAGCTGGCTTTTGAGGCGTTGGATAAATATCCTGACTTACACTTATTTATTAATATTTCAGGGGGTAGTCTTGGAGAAGAGTATCTTTTTAATTACATTAAAGAGAATATCTTAGCCTCAGGTATAGAGCCACAGAGAATTGGCTTTGAAATAACCGAAACAGCTGCCATAAAAGATCTTCCTCATGCGGATCGCTGGATCAAAGAACTAAAAAAAATTGGTTGTTGTTTTGCTATAGACGATTTTGGTATTGGATTTTCGACCTTTTCTTATCTCCAGTATTTACCTGTGGATTATGTAAAAATTGATGGAAGTTATGTTAGGGAATTAGATAGAAATGATAAGCACAGGGCCTTGGTACAAGCGATAAACACAGTTGCAGTTTCTCTAGGGAAGACGACAATAGCTGAGTTTGTAGAGGATGGTTCTGTAATGGAAGTGTTAAAAGAACTTAAGATAAACCATGTCCAAGGTCATTATATTGGCAAACCTGAGCCTGTTCCGGTTAATAAGGTTAATATTCAAAAAAATTATCAAAAAATAAAGTAGTTTCAATTCTTTTG
>DUOV01000058.1 GCA_012838615.1 Clostridia bacterium
TGGAAACTGATCTATTGTGCGCATTTTTCTACTAATGTTCATTATATCTTACTTATCAGCTACGACGCATAATTTATAAAATATGAATTATTCTAGGTAAATTAACTTTCATATTCTTCGCCATATCTGTATTTAAGAATTTCTGCTCTTAATATACTGTGTTTACTAAATACTGTTAAATTTTATATTTCATCCTTCTTGTCTTTTAGAAAAGGCTTGCAGCGATTATAAACTGTTCTGGCAGCTAAGCTAATGGGCACTATCAACAGGGCAGTAATTGCTACTGCCTGTGCGCCATACTTTTGTAACAGTATTTGGGCAGCTTGCCCGAAATAATAACCTAAGAAACTTAAAACAAAACACCAGGGCATAGCGCCTAACAAGGTAAAGAGCATAAATTGCCCAAAGTTCATTTTAGCCAGACCTGCCAAGTAAGATACATAATTGCCAAAAAAGAATGGTCGGCTCAAACACACCACCCAGCTACCATAGCGCTCAAACCAGGCTTCAGCTACTTTCAGTTTTTCCGGTGTCAGAAAGACATACTTACCCCATTTAACAAGCAGCTGGCGGCCGCCAAGCCGGGCAATATAATAGGGTAACAAAGTACCGCAAGAATAACCGAGCACCGCTAAAAGCCCTACCAGCCAATAGTTTAGTTGTAGTTTGGAAGCTAAAGCCCCACCCAGTAAAACCAGGAAAGCCCCGGGAAAAGGTATGGTTAATCCCTCCAACAACATGCCGGCAAAAATTCCTAAATAACCCCATTGGCCTATTAAATTTATGACTGCTGATTCTTGCATACCTACTACTCCTTCCACCAGATTCGGCAGGACTCTAATCTTAGGGTTTAACTGTATCCAACTTAACTATTATTTTAAATAGATCTCCATCTACCTTAATTTCCATACTTCCCCCATGTAAATCTACGATAGATTTGGCAATAGCCAAGCCCAAACCTGAGCCTTCCGTATGGCGTGAGTCATCCCCACGTTTAAAGCGCTCAAATAATTCGTCTGTGTTTTGGCCCAATTCATATTTGGCAATGTTTTTAAAAGTAATAAAAACTCTTTTTTCTTGGGCTTCCATGGTTATATAGACCCTAGTTTGAGGCAAGGTATATTTTAAAATGTTATTAATCAGATTATCAAATGCCCGCCACATTTTTTGCCCGTCGGCCATGATATAAACAGGCTGCTCAGGTTTGCTGATCCGAAATTCAAAAGGTGAGGTACTAATTGCTTCCCCATGTTCAGCTAAAGCTTGTTCCAGCAGTTGAGCCACATCCACCTTCTGGATGGATAACTCAACACTCCCGCTAGCCATTTTCGAAGCTTCAAATAAGTCATCAATCAACACCTTTAAGCGTTTGGCCTTCCGGTCTATGATCCCAATATATGCCTGCTGCTCATCTGCTGTTAAATTTGGTTTATGCAAAAGTTCTATATAAGTGATAATGGAAGTTAAAGGTGTACGTAAATCATGGCTCACATTAGTAATCAGTTCGGTCTTTAATCGTTCGCTTTTAGCCTGCTCTTGCCGGGAGACTTTGACCCCATTTTTCAACGTATTGATGTTGTTAGCTAAAACAACTAGGGGAGTTATACCTTTAAGTGGTAAGTCCGGCTCTGAATGACCGGCTACAATGCCGTTTGTATTAGTGACAATTCGATTAAAACAACCAACGTTTCTAATGATAGCATAGAGTATAGGAAGCCCAACAAACAAACAACCAAGAAAATAAAGGAAAATCAATTCCATTTCCATCAGGGCAATTACAGCGCCTGCTCCAAAAACAAAGACTATCATTAAAATGATCAGCACTTGAGTGGCCAGGCTACGTATTAAGAACGCTTCTTTGATACTCTGATAAAATCTGTAGATGATACTCGTCTGCCATTCTCTCGCAAAACTATCCCAGTTATTTACTCTATCCAGAAGCAACTTTCCTTGCAGGACAGTAGCAACCAAAAAGCATGCTGTCACGCATAAACCGAACAAAAAGTCAAAAATCAATCTATCCAACTGGCGATACATATAATAATTATAGGCATAGGCTAACCTGTCGTAGGTAAACATAAATGTCAGAAGAAAAATAAGCAATCCTAAATCTAAGGGTACACGTTTGTATGCAGTCTGCCATTTTTCTTCTTCCGGCAAATCGGTAAAAGGCCTCCTTTTATAAAGATATATACTTAAGGCCAAGGCCATAAGGCTTAAAAAGACAAAAGTTCCGTATAAAACCTGTCTTTGTCGGTACTCATTTAAGCCGGCTTCTATTAAAGATGCACCTGATTTAGGCACCCCAATTAAACCAGCAAAGGTCCGTTCATCTCGGTTTATAAAAGGAAGTTCGGAATAATCGTCGTTTATCCGAAGGTAACCTCTCTCCTTATGGGGGTAACTGACTACAGCCAGCATCTTGGCCGGGCTAATAATCTCCCTTGCTTCTTTTTCATTATCTGCAGCAATGTTTTTATAAACCTGACCGGTTAACCTGTCAGTCAGATAATAGCGAAATTCTTTTTTAAGGACTTCATATCTTGGTCGTAAACCTTCTAATTCCTTAAAGTACTTTTCAATCTTCTCTTCTTTTTCCTTGACTATTTTGGCTCGCACGTGGTCATCACTTGTAAAGTTTTTCGTTATATCCGCGATTTTTTCATCCCGCTCAGTTGCATACATTTCAGCAATATCTTGCAGACCCATTTGTTTGGCAGAAAGGATTTTTTCTTCATACTGACTCTTAATTGACTCAATTTGTTCCGGCAAATCACCGTAACGGTACCGATGTTCATCAATTTCCTCCCGGGCAACTGTAATTTTTGCTTTCATTTCAGCCTGAGAAGAATAGTTTAATTCAAACAGCCCTAAGAGATTAGTAAATTCATTGAGATACTCATTAAACTCACTTGTCTCGGCATAATTAAATTCAAGGTATTTGCTACTTAGACTGATACTGGAAAGTATTCCACTTACCCCAAAAGTAAAGAGCAAAATTGTGACTAAAATATACAGTCTATTTTTCCATTTTGTAGCCAATGCCCCACACCACCTTTAAGTACCTTGGATTTTTAGGGTTAATCTCAATTTTTTCACGAATCTTCCGGATGTGAACGGCTACAGTATTTTCTGCGTTATACCCGGGCTCGTTCCAAACTCGCTCGTAAATCTCTCTGATGGAAAACACTTTTCCTGCATTAGTCATCAATAATTCTACAATTTTGTACTCGGTAGGTGTTAGCTTTACCACTTCTCCGTTAACTGTAACCTCTTTCGCTTCCCGATCTAAGGTTAAACCATTTAGATCGATTATCCCTTGTTTGCCCTGATAAGTACCTAACTTAACATACCTGCGCAATTGGGATTTAACCCGAGCTACCAATTCCATAGGATTAAAAGGTTTAGTCACGTAATCATCAGCGCCTACTTGCAAGCCTAGGATTTTATCCGTATCTTCACTCTTGGCGCTTAAAATAATGATGGGGATGTTTTCTTTTTCCCTGATTTTAAAGGTTGCATTAATCCCATCTAAGCGAGGCATCATCACATCTAAAATAATAAGATGCACAGTTTCCTCGTGAAGTTTTTCTAAAGCTTCCAGTCCATCTGCGGCTTTAATCACCTGTATGCCTTCATTTTTTAAGTAGATTTCAATAGCGTCCCGTATTTCCTTATCGTCGTCCACAACTAAAACATTATACGTTTCCATTTTCCACCCCTCACAAAAACCCGTATAACAAGTACAAACCTATTATACCTTTCATTTCTTAAGATACTAGTACTCCAATTCTTAAAACTTTCTTAAACTTTTATTTAACATTTACTCTTTACAGCATAGATTGTATCGATTCAATTGCCAATCATTTTCCTATAAATAACTAGTAAAATTACGAATAAAGTCTTGACACAAGAACATTTGCTCATTATTATAGTTAGGCTAAAAGCAAAATAGCTTATTTGTATCGATACAGTTTTGCAAAGTGTTATACATAGTAGGAGAAAGGAGAAACTTTTATGACTAACGATAAATTAAAACTGATGATTCAATATGCCATCATGATTGCCCTTACCACGGTAAGTACCATGCTGATCAGCATTCCCACTCCCGGAACTAAAGGGTTCTTCAATTTAGGCGATATCATGGTCCTCTTGGCAGCCATGTTGCTCGGTCCGAA
>DUOV01000004.1 GCA_012838615.1 Clostridia bacterium
GATCTTGGTAGCAACTGGCGGCAACTGATATTGGGCATATACAGCGGCAAATACGGCTATGTTGGTCGCAAATACAACCATGGCACCTGCCTTGTTCTTTACCAAATAAATCAGCTCCATTCTTTAATTAACAAGGTGTTCACAATTGTTATGTATGGACTTCGATAAATCAGTTCCTAATCCCTTTCTAATAATAAAATCTGGCAACTACCTATTGGAAACTAAAGATGCCAACCTATTACTTTATTGGCTCATTCGTTTCATCATACATATAATCGATAACCGGCTCAAGAGGATCGTTTTCGTCATCTTTTACTTTATAATTCAGCTTCTTCCCAACAAGACTTGCTAGGAATAAAACTATATTTTTGTTTTTCTTGTTATAAAACGGCGGCATGTCGTGTTCAACAACTTGAATGATTCCTTCCGAATTAATACTTAACTTACAAAGAAAGTCTGCTACATCCCACTTATCTTCATTATAGTAGTCTTTAAAGACAAAGGTCATGACTCCATCCTTTGCGATCATCTCAGAGTCCACATAGCCCTCTACAGGCATGACTTCTTTTAAATTTTTCTTTAATTCTTCTAGTTCAATCGTTTTCTCTTCAAAGTAACTATCTTTAACATCTAGAATAAAACTGTTTTCTGGCATATTAATCCTCCTTTAGATTCCTTTATTCACTTCTAACATTATGGGCATTCATTAAAAATGCTATACCTATGCCCACCAATTTATGAATCTCAGGCAAGGGGACAGGGACCTGTCTGTCTAAGCCTCTGCACCAGACGGGTACCTGTCCCCTTATCAGTCCACATAGCGAGAAGCTCATATCTAATTTTTTTGTATTTGCAACAAAAAACATATATATTATTTTATGTATGAACTAATTATGATTGATAAAGAGAACAAATCCAGAAGGGATTGAAAATAGGTGGACTCAAGAGGAATTACAGTAAATAGAATTACAGTAGATGAGGATTTAAAGACAGCATTTTGTATAAGAAAAGAAGTCTTTGTTGAGGAGCAGGGCGTACCGTTAGAAGATGAGTTTGATGAATTTGACACGCTGAGTGGACAATGTAAGCACGTATTAGTCTATTATAATCAGAAACCAGTCGGTACGGGAAGGATAAGAACCCTTGATGGCTTAGGTAAATTGGAGAGGATTTGCATCTTAAAACCATACCGTAAATTTGGTCTTGGAAAAGTGATTATCAATGCATTAGAAGAAATAGCAAAAGAAATGGGACTGTCTCAGGTAAAACTACACGGGCAAACGCAGGCCGAAGGCTTTTATAAAAAACTTGGTTATCGGACTTCATCTGCTACCTTTATGGAAGATGGAATCCCACATATTCTAATGCTTAAAGAGTTGTCTGCAAAATAATGGAAAATAATTTGAGTAAAATGAAATATGCTTTCTATATATAGTGGGAAAATTCGACCTAAAGGTAATCACTAGGGGTCATGGTCTGTAATAAATGGATCATAGTTGATAAGTAGTTATAATGAACATTAGTAGAAGAATGTGAAATAAAACAGCCAAATGGAAAATTGCCTACTTCATAACAGTATTTATATCAATTTTTCACGCATGCCAGGAGGCGAATGGTTGTTCCGCTCTGGACGGCATCCTACGCCGTTAACGTGAGCCAAGCTCACGACGGCTGGGGATGCAAGTCCCGCTCCACAAAACATTCGCCTCCTTGTATGCATGTTTTTGCTGGGGACTGGCTTTGGTGCACCTTCTGCCCATTCTTCGACTATTTATTTTCTAAGTTGCTTGGCAAACAGCAGAGCTACTGCTTGGAGCGGGCCTTTAGCGGAATGAGCGTTAAACGAACGCAGCCAAAAAAACGTTAAGCAGGGCAAGGGTTCACTTGCAGTTTGCCCCAGGGTTTTTGCCCTGTAGCTTTTTTGGCAAGTGAGTAGCGAATGAGCGGCAGCCCGCGGAAAGCAGTAGCTCTGCAGTAACAAACATTTGTCTATATAGGAATAAACTTAGTGCGCATTTTTCTACTGATGCGCAACATAAGAAAAGTGCGGCGTAACATTTTATAATTACTATTTCTTATTTATCACATCTCTTCAATTATAATTTTTATAGAAGAGCATTTACCTCCATTACACTTACTCTCAGATACGCTACAAGCAGCAATTCCAAGGCGAACATCCATTTCTGCTTTCAAAACCACTTTATCTCCAGGCTTTGAAATTGGCTGTTCAACAGATATAGTTCCGTCGGAATTTATTTTTGTATGCATAAATAAATTAACAGGATGAATGATTGGGTATTGTTTGTTTAAGCATCCATTTATGTTTTCAAGACAGTTGGGATGCCCTTCACCATGCTGATAGAAAAA
>DUOV01000059.1 GCA_012838615.1 Clostridia bacterium
ATAGTTGAGAACCTCCTGTATGTTTGGTTTTGGACACCTAAATCATACATGATTTCTCACTATGGTTGTTATTTTTTTTACCACTTTTCCTGTTGCAATTAATTTTACAATGAACCTCCTAAGTATTACTTAGTAACTGACAAAGTAAAGGTAGCCAGATAATCGATAAAACTGCTGTTAAACAAAACGTAATCTTAAAGTAATCAAATATACTTCTTGACACTTAAATTTCTTATAGCATATCATCATCATAGAACATTTTAGGAGTGATAACACAAATGATAAAAATTGTCACCGATAGTACTGCTTATTTATGTCCAAAAGAAATAGAAAAATATGACATAACAGTTGTACCCCTCCACATACAATTAGGTAATGAAAGTTTTGAAGAAGGTGAAATATTAAATACCGAATTTTTTCATAGATTAAGAACTAACCGTAATCTATTTCCGACCACTTCACAACCATCAGTTGGAAAATTTGTAGAATCTTATAAAAGAGTAGCTTCTCCCAATGACGAAATTATATCCATACACCTTTCGGGAGAAATAAGTGGCACGGTTAAATCCGCTCAAAGCGCTGCCCTCTTGCTCCCGAACTACGATATTAATGTCGTTGACTCTATGACTTCAGTTGCCGGTCAAGGTTTAATCGTAAAAGAAGCTGCTTATCTTGCCCAACAAGGTAAAAGCAAGGCAGAAATTTTAAAAGCTATTGAATTCCTGAGTAACAATTTAACGACTTTATTTATGGTAGATAATCTCGAGTACTTAAAACGAGGAGGCAGAATCGGAGGAGCGTCAGCCTTATTAGGTACATTGCTTCAGGTAAAGCCCATATTAACAATAAAAGGAAAAATAAATGTTTATCAAAAAGTCAGAACCAAACAGAAGGCCTTAACCGTAATAATTGATGCACTTGAAGAAGCTGTTAAAACTTAAGGTTATGAAAGTATGAAAGCTGTAATAATGAACGTTGATGCTATGAACGAAGCCAAAAGATTTGCTGAACTTATTAAGCAAAGATGCCCCAAGCTAACCTTTGAACATAGTGATATTGGCCAGGTAATAGGGTCCCATGTAGGTCCAGGCGCAATTGGTATTGCTTTTACTCCTATTTTTAAAACCTGAAGCAAAGTAATTTGCTAAGGAGTGTTAATCTTGTTACGAAAAATATTTTTCACCCTTTTAGTTTTTATTATGATTTTAGCCGGGTGTAAAAAAGAGGAAAATTTAGCTATTGGCATAGTGCAAACAGTTGACCATCCTACATTAACGACTATTTGGCAAGGTATTGTAGATGAAATTAAGAATTATAATTTACAAAATGAGAAACCTATTGAAATTGTTAATCTGACAATATCAAAAGGACAATTATTGGCAAAAGACACTACATCAGAATCCAAGGCCTTAGATATTGATTTATTATTAGCTATCTCATCAAAAAGTTTATACGATATATGTCAGGTTGATAGTAAGATTCCAATAATTTTTACCGCAGTATCAGATGTTGAAAGTATTAATTCCTTAAATCCACCTGCAAAAATCATGACTGGTGTTAGTGATATGATTCCAATAGAATCACAGTTGAAGATGGTAAGAAAAATTATTCCTGGCCTCAATACTATTGGTATTATTTATAATCCAGAAGAAAAATTAAGTTTATCTCAAGTTAAGCTGGTCAATAAATATGCTTTTCAAAATAATATTAACTGTATTCATAGAGAAGTAAACTCCAGCGAAGCGGCTATTAATGCAGTTAAAAACTTGCTGGGAGAAATAGATGCTTTATATGTACCATCAGATTTAACCGTAACACCGATAATACGAGACTTAACAACCTGGACCGACTTGGCCAATAAGCCAATTATATCAGGTGATGAAAGAGGTATTGAACAAGGAGCACTATGTACTGTCGTAGTTGATTACTATAAACTAGGCCGGCAAACTGGTAAAATAGCTGTTGATGGTCTGACTAATAAGATTAGCTTAGAAAACCATCCCATAGAACATAGTAACCATAATAAAATATTAATTAATAGAAAAAGTGCTGAAAAGCTTAATATAATTATTCCTAGCGAACTGCACGAAAATATATCTCTTTAAATTTAAACCTATAAAGGTTTTATTATAAAACGAATAGTATAAAAGGACTTGGCGCAAGCCAAGTTTTTCTAATTTGTAGGGCTCTGTTATTTCTGGTAAAAAACAATATATCTTTTACAAACTGCAGGTATTAATTAATTTATAATATAATTCATTATTTTATGAGTGAGTGGAGGTGGAGATTTTGGATAATAGATTTAGAAGCTCTTTGCTGGATAAAAATATAATGTCTGTTACCTGGGAGCTAGTTCCAGGTAGAGGTGCTACAGAAACATCTCAAGAAAACGCTTTCCTTGCGGCAGAACAAGCGGCAAAAGGAGGCGTTATTCATGCACTTACTATTACGGACAACGCTGGTGGCAACCCGGCAATATCAGCATCCTATTTAGGTATGGAAATATTAAAATTGGGAATAGAACCTCTGGTCCATTTTACATGCAAAGATAAAAATCGAAATCAAATGGAAAGTGAATTATATGCCTTAGAACGTGCTAAAGTTAAAAATCTACTTATCATGACAGGAGATTATCCAGTTACAGGTTTTAAAGGTACTGCTAAACCAGTATTTGATTTAGATCCTCTCCAAACCCTTGAGCTGATTAACCATATGAATTCTGGTTTGGAATTGCCAACAAACAAAGGTACTGTTAAATTAAAACCTACCAATTTTTTTGCTGGTGCTGCAGTTTCCCCTTTCAAAGCAACTGAAGCCGAACAGATGATTCAATATTATAAATTACTGAAAAAGATCGAGTCAGGTGCCCAATTTATAGTTACACAAGTAGGCTATGACGCCAGAAAGTATCATGAGCTTCTACAATTTATGAGAATGCATAATTTAAACGTACCTGTTATTGGTAATATATATGTATTGTCCTATGGGACAGCCAAAACATTAAATCAAAACAAAATTCCAGGAGCAGTAGTTACTGATAAACTACTTCAGGAAATTGAACAAGAAAGAAATGGAGCGGATAAGGGATTAGAAGCTAAACTGCTTAGGGCGGCTAAGATGTATGCCATCATGAAAGGCCTTGGCTTTGCAGGTGTACATATAGGCGGCTATAACCTTAAATATGAACAAGTCGAATATATTGTAAAAAAAGGGGAAGAGTTATTTGTAAATTGGGAAGATATTGTACAAGAATTTGATTACCCTCAAAAAGAGGGATTTTACTATTTTAAAAAAGACGAGAAAAGCGGTTTAAATACTACTGAACCTGTAAACAGACAAAACCTCCCTCTTAATGCACCTGTACATTTTGTTTATAAATTATCTAGATTTGTTCATTACTTGTTTTTTATACAAAACAAAAACCTTTACTTTATAATGCAGAAAATATGCAAACTTGTTAGTAATACAAAATTAGAAAAGATTTTTCATTATTTAGAACATATCGCCAAAGTTATACTTTACGACTGTAAGGATTGCGGAGATTGCGCACTACCTGATTTAGCATATATTTGCCCTATGTCTCAATGTCCAAAGCACCAACGTAATGGGGCTTGTGAAGGAAGTTATTATGGTTGGTGCGAAGTACACCCTTATAAGAAAAAATGTGTTTGGGTCAAAGCATATGCCCGCTTAAAATACTATAAGGAAGAAAAGGACTTAAGTTTATTTAGGATTCCACCATGTAATTGGGATTTTTACCAAACTTCTTCATGGATCAATTTTTACCTGGGAAAAGATCATTCTAAAGATATTCAAAAAGTTAACATAGCTATAGAAAATAACAAGAACTCATAAAGTTCCACATCTCTTTAATTTTCTAACTAAAATTGCTGTCATATCCACAGATGAAGCAGAATAACCTACTAGAAAGGAAAACAAAAAGAGGTGTGGACATGCAAAGCGAGGAAAAGAAAAGCCTAGAGAAAGAAATAATAAAAATAACAGAGCAGGTTATTGAATCTGTGATTAAAACATGCAAAAGTATAGATCATAGAGAGGAATTTGAGCAAAGTGTTGAATTAGTTAGCTGTTTAGCATGTAAACTCTCGTTATATTTAGACGGTCAGGATGGCTATGTGCCTGTATTTTTGCAGCAAATAATTCAACAAAAAATGCCTGACAATAGGATTCTAACTGATTTTCCTCAATTCTCCGCTAGCTTACAAAAAGTTATTGAAGAAGGTATTAAGAAGTTTCATTCTAAACCAGAACAGGAACAAACCAACTTTAATGAAACTTATTCAACAAATATATCTTTAGATTCTGTAGAAATAAATACTAGTGAAGATGGGGAGCAAACAGTAGTTTATCCTGTAACAAACCATATTGACCAACATATAATGGATACTAAAGCCGAAACTAATGAAACAAATGCCAAACCTGATGAATTAGAAATTTACTTACGTACTCTCTTTCATGACTTAACTTTACTTAAAAATTATAAATTGCATAGTGTTAGACTTGCATATTATTTACCAGAATTAAAATTAGCAATAGAAAAGGATAAAGATAGAGAGACAAATAAGTCAAGTGTTTGGAAAGAATATTACTGTAGAAAAGCTGATATTAAACTACTAAAAGTTCAAAAAGAGAAACTTATTAATTATAAAGCTTTTAGTAAGTTTATAAAAAAGCATGCTCTTAAACAAGAAACGATGTAACAATTTCAACTTAATTGTTGACAGAATTTCAATGCCTTGTTATAATCACTTTAAAATTACAAAGCATAACTACTATGCAGGAGAAGATTAGTTGGAATTTCACTTTCCAGAGAGCTAGTGGATGGTGCAAACTAGCAAGGGAATCCAATGAACGCCACTCCGAAGTTGCTAGCTGAAAAATTGAGTAAGCAAAGCCGGTAGTCCCGTTATCACTAAGCTAGAAAGCACTAAGTTGGGTTTTTACCAATTAGGGTGGTACCGCGGGTAAATCTCTCGTCCCTTGCACATGGATGAGAGATTTTATTTTTATAGGTAAAGGAGTGAAATACTTGCGCAAAGCTATCCTAAAGATACTTGAAGATAACTGTCGACTATCAGCTCCAGATATTGCAAAGATGCTAGGCATTGATAAAGATACCGTTGCTAATGAAATTAAAGTATTAGAAAAGGAAAGAGTAATCTTAAGCTACGGTGCACTAATTAACTGGGAAAAAACAGATGAAGAAGTTGTATCAGCTCTAATTGACGTTAAAGTTACCCCACAAAGGGATGTGGGTTTTGATCAAGTTGCGGAAAGAATTCAAAGATATCCAGAAGTTAAAGCGTTATATTTAATGTCAGGCAGCTACGACTTATCCGTTTTGGTTGAAGGAAAAAATTTAAAAGCAGTATCGAAATTTGTAGCTGAAAAACTTGCTAGTATGGATAATGTTCAGAGCACCACAACTCATTTTGTACTAAAAAGATATAAACAGGATGGTATAGTATTTGAAGATCAACATGAAGATTTAAGGCAGGTGATAACGCCATGAGCGTAAACTTTGATAAATTTATTTCTCCAGTAGTTAAAAATATGCCCCCATCTGGTATTAGACGTTTCTTTGATTTAGTGGCTAATACAAAAGGGGTTATCTCTTTAGGAGTTGGCGAACCTGATTTTGTTACACCTTGGCATATTAGAGAAGCATGTGTATACTCTTTAGAAAAAGGCTATACCATGTATACTTCTAATTATGGTCTTCCTGAATTACGAAAAGAGATTTCTACTTATCTCTTGAAACGTTATGAGGTAGAATACAACCCGGATAATGAAATTGTTGTCACTATTGGAGCAAGTGAAGCTGTTGATATTGCTTTACGTGCCCTATTAACACCTGGTGATGAAGTACTAATTCCAGAACCTTGCTTTGTATCATATAGTCCATGCACGTTACTGGCAGGTGGTACGCCTGTTACAATAAAAACTAACGCTTCCAACGGATTTAAACTGACCCCTCAACAGTTGGAAGCAAACATTACAGATAAAAGTAAAATACTTATTCTTTGCTATCCAAACAATCCTACCGGTGCAACCATGAGCAAAGAAGATTTACAAGCGATAGCTAGAGTTGTAGAAAAGCATGATCTTATTGTTATATCAGATGAGATTTATAGCGAGTTAACATATCAAGGTAAGCATACCAGTTTTGCTTCCCTCCCTGGAATGAGGGAACGTACTATACTGATTAACGGTTTTTCTAAAGGATTCGCTATGACCGGTTGGAGAATAGGATATGTATGTGCTCATAAACATTTCATAGACGCTATAGTCAAAATTCACCAGTATACAATAATGTGTGCTTCTATTATGGCCCAAAAAGCAGCTATTGAAGCATTGCAAAATGGAAGAGCACAAGTTAGCCATATGGTTAACCAATATAACTATCGTAGAAGATTGATAGTATCTAGACTAAATGAAATAGGGTTAAGCTGTTTTGAACCTAAGGGAGCTTTTTATGTCTTTCCATCGGTACAAATTACAGGAATGTCTTCCGATGAGTTTGCTGAAAAATTATTAGATGAAGAAAAAGTTGCCGTAGTACCTGGTAATGCTTTTGGGGAAAGCGGTGAAGGACATATTAGAATATCCTATGCTTCATCTTTGCAACAAATTAATGAAGCGCTAAATAGAATAGATAATTTTGTCAAACGGTACGCCCATTTAAGTGCAGTTAACAGTAACTAGCATAACTGTCATGAGGTGTTAAAAGTGCTTAAACTAAAATTTCTAGGAGCAAGTGGCTTTGTCACTGGCTCCTGCTTCCTTTTGGAAACAAATGATACAAAATTTCTTGTAGATTGTGGTATGTTTCAAGGCCCGAAAAGTATTAAAGAACTCAACTATGGAGATTTCCCGTTCAATCCTTCCGAAATTGATTTCTTGCTCTTAACCCACGCCCACATTGATCATAGCGGCTTAATACCTAAGCTGTATAAAAAAGGTTTTTCCGGCTCTACTTATTGCACAGCTGCCACACATCAATTAGCTTCGATAATGCTGCCTGATAGCGGCTACATCCAGGAAATGGAAGTGGAAAGGAAAAACAGAAAAGCTATTAGGGCAGGCAAACCATTGCTTGAACCGATTTATACTGCAGCTGATGCTCTAAATTGTATAAAATATTTTCAAAACATAGAATACAATCAAGAAGTAAATATTACACCTAAAATCCGAATTCGATTTCAAGATGCAGGTCATATTTTAGGTTCAAGTACCATTGAAATATGGATCCAAGAAGGAATGAAAAACTTAAAAATAGTTTTTAGCGGTGACATCGGTAATCTTGACCAGCCAATAATCAATGATCCTACTTACATTGCAGACGCAGACTACGTAGTCATGGAATCAACCTACGGCGATCGATTGCATGCTAAAACAACTACCAATAAGCTTGAACAGCTATCTACTATTATTAACGATTCATTAAGTAGAGGCGGAAACCTTATTATTCCTGCTTTTGCCATCGAAAGAACTCAAGATCTTTTATATAATTTAAACAAACTTATCCAAAGCAAGGAAATTTCACCTGAACATATCTTTATTGACAGCCCACTAGCAATTCAGGCTACGGAAATATTTTGTCAAAACCCATCATATTATGATGAAGAAGCAAAAGAACTGGCTAAAAATCAAAGTTGCCCTCTCATAATGCCTGGATTAAATTTTGCTAGAACAGCTGAAGAATCAATGGAGATAAACAAAATAAAAAGTGGAGCAATTATAATTTCAGCTAGCGGAATGTGTGATGCAGGAAGAATTAAGCACCATTTAAAACATAATTTATGGCGACATGAATCTACTATCTTATTTACAGGTTATCAAGCAATGGGTACCCTTGGAAGGAGAATTCTTGACGGAGAAAAAAAAGTAAGAATTCATGGAGAAGAAATTGCTGTAAACGCTCAAATAAAAAAATTAGAAGGGTATTCGGCACATGCCGATCAGGCTGGTTTATTAAAATGGATAAGTTCATTAAATAAACCTCCTAAAAAAATTTTTATTACACATGGCGAGGGAGATTCTCCAAAAGAGTTGGCAAACCTTTTAAGAGATAAATATCCACAAACAGATGTATATATTCCGGAATTATATCAAGAATTTGTTTTAGATCTTCCTGCAAAAATTGAGGCGGATCTAAGCCGCTATAACTTTATACATAAAAAGCTGGACGAATTTATAGCGCGGCAAATTGAAAAAGGTAATGTGAATTATTTAAACCAAGTGTTAGCCAAAATTGAACATTTAATATAATTTAGAAGCGTCTTTTAGGCGTTTCTTTTTTATGCTATCCCATTATAATGATATAATTTAGATATAAGATAGAAAAGGGGAGAGGGAATTGCTAGATAAGCCATCTAAATTTACAGCTCATTTTGCTGCTGATTTATATATGGAAGGAAATGTTTCGATCCCTGTAATGCTTCTCAAACATTACAAACAACTAAATATAGGTGAGACAGAATTAGTTCTACTCTTACATCTAATAAGTAAAAGTCAACTGGATAACAACTATTTCCCATCATGTGAAGACTTAGCAAACTTCATGACTATTGACTCATTAACAATAAAATCCATGATTGCCGGCTTGATAGAAAAAGGAATACTTATGGTCGAACGTAGGTTTGATGTTGTTTCCGGTGATTGGGTTAATTACTATTCTACTCAAAGTCTCTTTGAAAAGTTAGCCGACTTTTGGATTCTTGAAAAAACTGACGAAAAGAAAAATGCTCAATATAAAAGCTCATTAGAGAAGGAAACCCTTGCCCAAATATATAAGACTTTTGAAAGAGAGTTTGGGCGCCTTTTATCCCCTATGGAAATAAGCCAAATTGCTGAATGGTACAAGGGAAACAAATATTCTCCAGAACTGATATATGAGGCTTTAAAAAGAGCTGTTTTAAGAAATGTATTAAACTTTAAATACATAGATTCTATTCTTAAAGATTGGGACAAAAATAATATAAGAAGTGTTAAACAAGTAGAAGCTCATGATAAAATGTTCCAAAAAAGTAATCCCTCTGGAAAAACTACTAAAAGTAAAATACCCGTGAAAAATTTGAATGATAAAGAAAAAGATAAGTATAAAAACCTTTATTTGAGTTAGGTGAACAATATGAATAGGCTTATTCAAGAGAAATTACAGGAATTGGCGAGTTATGCTAGTTTAAGCAAGGAACAAAATAAACCCGAAATAAAATATAAGTGCGAAACTTGCAAAGATCATGGGATAATCTTAAAAGGAGAACAAGCTGTTGTCTGTTCTTGTATGAAGCAAAAAAGCATAAACAACAAATTCAAGCATGCAAACATTGGCGCACAAATTCAAAATGCCAACTTTACGAATTTTAATCTATCCTTTTACCCAGATACAAACAATGATGAGAATGGTAATCCTAATTATCGGCAAATTGCCCAAATCACCTTAAACGCTGCCAAACAATTCGCTGAAGATATAGCTAACAACAAAAAAAGTAAGGGGTTACTAATAACCGGTCCTGTTGGAAGTGGCAAAACCTTTTTGGCAGCAGCAATAGCAAATTATCTTATCACCAAAGATAAACAAGTACTATTTGTTGTTGTTCCAGATTTACTTGACGAAATTCGTTCAACATATCAAAAACAGAGCGAAGAAGTGACTGAGCTTTTACTTACAGAATCTGCTCGAGAAGCTGAGATATTAATCCTTGATGATTTAGGCGTACACAATTATACGGAATGGACAATCAATAAACTGTACTCCATTATTAACTATAGAGCAAACAATGAGCTGCCATTAGTTGTTACCACAAATTTGGACATGCTTCAATTAGAAAAATGCCTTGGAGAGCGTATGACATCCAGGCTTCTTCAACTTTGCCAACTACATCGTTTAATTGTGGACTTAGATATTCGTCATCAATTATATTTAAAACAAGCAAAGATTTAACTGACTCTGCTCAAATGATCAAAATTACAAATTCCTAGCAACATAAAAAAGCGGGCGAATAATTATTCTCCCCCGCTTTTTAAGCCAACTTTTATAAAACCGATAGGTTATGGATACTAATCGTAAAATTAAAAGGATTGAGTTTCCGTATCAGAACTCAATCCTTGGCAGACACTTAAGATATACCATGTTGGACTTTTGGAGTCATTATAAATTAGGAATTTCTTTTAATAATTACTTGGCGCGCCCGGCAGGAATTGAACCTGCGACCTCCGGATTCGGATTCCGTCACTCTATCCCCTGAGCTACGGGCGCAATTACATAGGTGATTATAACAAAAATTTATAAAACGGTCAATTTATAAACCTTTATTTGATTTGGCAAATATTTATATAACGTAACGGAGAGATGACTATGAATGTCGATACAACAAAAATAATTCACTTTGATACTATAAGGGAAAAAGTAAAATCACTATGTATGGAGGCAAACTATTTTTTAGGCGAAGATATTAAAATTTACATTGAAAAAGCAATTGAAAAAGAATCCTCTCCGTTAGGTAAAGAGGTTCTTAAAGATTTGCAAAGAAACTGGGAATTAGCTGCTAAAGAACAAATACCTATTTGTCAAGATACTGGTACTGCCGTTATATTTTTAGAAATTGGCCAGGAAGTTAAAATAGTAGGTGGTTACTTATATGACGCTATAAACGAAGGCGTAAGAAAAGGTTATAGAGAGGGGTATTTGCGAAAATCCATGGTCAAACACCCATGGCTCCGTGTAAATACTGATGATAATACTCCTGCCATAATTCATACTGAAATAGTTCCAGGAAATAAACTAAAAATAACAGTTGCACCAAAGGGTGGGGGAAGTGAAAATATGTCTGCTCTAAAGATGCTTACCCCTGCTGCAGGGCTGGAAGGAGTTAAACGGTTTGTTTTGGAAAGCGTGAAAAAGGCGGGGCCAAATGCCTGTCCACCCCTCGTAGTAGGTGTAGGTGTTGGAGGAAACTTTGAAAAAGCTGCCCTACTGGCAAAAAAGGCTTTACTTCGTAAACTCGGTCATTTTAATCAGGATCCAGCTATAGCCCAAGTAGAATTAGAATTACTAAAGGATATAAATAAAACAGGTATAGGACCGCAAGGTTTTGGAGGAAACACAACAGCTTTAGCGGTAAATATTGAGGTTTTTCCTTGCCACATTGCGAGCTTACCTGTGGCAGTAAATATAAATTGTCATGCTAGTAGACATAAAACAATTATATTATAGGTGAAATTTAATGAACATTTACGAACTATCTACACCCTTAACAGATGAGAAAATTGAGCATTTACGAGCAGGAGATAAAACTATTCTCTCTGGTGTCATCTATACAGCAAGGGATGCGGCACACCAAAAAATTATCAACCTCCTTAATGAGGGAAAAAATCTACCTTTTAATCTGCAAGATCAAGTCATTTATTATGTTGGTCCAAGCCCGGCAAAACCTGGCCGTACTATAGGTTCTGCCGGCCCAACAACGAGTAGCAGAATGGACCCCTATACACCTGCTCTTTTAGCAGAGGGACTTAAAGGTATGATAGGAAAAGGGGCCCGCTCAGAAGAAGTTTGCCAAGCTATACAAAAGTATAAAGCAGTATATTTTGCTGCTATTGGGGGAGCTGCTGCTTTAATGTCTAAGTGTATTACAAAAGTAGAAGTTATAGCCTACCCTGAACTTGGCCCAGAAGCTATATATAAATTAGAAGTTACTAATCTTCCTTTAATAGTTATTAATGATATAAAAGGTAACGACCTTTATCAACAAGGGCGGCTTCCTTACCAAAAAATCTAAAAAAAGGTGAAATTTATAATTATGGTGGTAACATGAAAGATTATACAAAGAGCATGGAAAATTTTATAGCTGTTGATATTGAGACTACAGGACTAAATCCTGAACAGGATCACATTATTGAAGTTGGTGCAGTAAAATTCTGTAAGGGCGAAGCAGTTGAAACTTTCTCAAGTCTTGTTTTTACTACTAAAAAAATAAATAGCTTTATTACCCAACTAACTGGAATTACTGAACAAATGATTAGAAATGCCCCCAGTACAGAGCAAGTTAAAAATGAACTAGCCTATTTTTGTGAAGATAAACCTCTTGTTTTCCATAATGCCCCCTTTGACTTGGCGTTTCTGGAGAAATTTTATGGAAAACCAGTCTTAAATCAATATCTTGATACTTTAGAAATTACAAGGATTTTCTTTCCTTCGCTTTCAGCCTATGATTTAAAAAGTCTCGCTGACTATTTTAATCTCCCATCCCCAAGTCATAGGGCCTTAGATGATGCTATTACATGTGGCTACTTGTTAATTAAAAATTTAGAGTTAATTGATGGCTTAAAACCACAACTTCTTTCTGTTTTAGTAAATTTTTTACAACAACCTTCCAATTTATTGGGTACCATTATCCAACAACAGTATTATCAGCGAACATGGTCTTCTAAAATAGAATCTAAAGAGCCTATTTTTCACGGCCTTATATATAAAACTAAAGCCCAGGAGGAAAAACCAACAGCAACATTTACGTATCTAGATGAATTTACCATACAAAATTTGGATACTTTGCTTTGTTCTTCTGATAGTCCTATACTGAACAAATATCCTAATTTTGAGTTTAGAAGCGGACAGCTTGAAATGCTTAAAGAGGTCTGTGCTTCCTTCTTGGATAATCGCTTGTTCATTGCTGAAGCGGCAACAGGGACTGGCAAGTCCTTAGCCTATCTTATACCTGCTGTTCTGTGGTCAGTTTTAAGGAAAGAAAAAGTCGTGATTTCAACACACACTATCAATCTCCAAGAACAACTATCTAAAAAAGAGCTGCCAAAAATTAAGACAATCCTTGGCCTTGATAATCTAGTTTCTACTGTAATAAAAGGAAGAAGTAATTATTTGTGTCTGAATAAGCTAGAGCAGCACTTTAGCAACTCTGCGCAAAATACACTCCAACAAAACTACTTCCTGGCAAGAATCACAAATTGGTTAGCTAATACCAGTTCCGGTGACAAAAATGAATTAAATCTAAAACAGCATGAGCATGAGTATTGGGCTAATGTAGCAGCAGACAGCTATACTTGTTTAGGCAGTAAATGCAATTTTTATAATGCCTGTTTCGTTGTGCAGGCTAGAAGGAAAGCTGAACAGGCAAATATATTAATAACAAATCATTCATTATTACTTAGTGATGTAAAACTTGATAATGGAATCCTGCCCCCATATAAGTATTTGATTATAGACGAAGCCCACAATTTAGAGCAAGAATCCATAAATCACCTTACTATAGAGTGTTCCAGCTATTTATTGTTTGCCCTTATTAAAAACCTGCGGCAAACCCTTGAACATTTAGCAATGTTACTTACTAAAACTGAGAAGAAAAACCTAGAACAAACGGAGATTGAAAAAATAACTAATATCAAAAAATTAAAAATTGAAGCCTTGGAAAATTTAAGTGGTTTCCAACAAGCTGTGAATAACTTTAAAATATCCATAGAAAAATTAGCTAACATTTTCGATACTGCCAATAATAATTATTCCAAATGGTTAAAAAAGGATCTTATAAATAAAGACGAATGGTTATTAGTCTGTTCTGAAGCTCAAAATGTAATCTATCGTTTACAAAGCTTAGCCCAAGACTTTTTTAAAATTTCAAACCAAATAAAACACATTCCAGAACTTACCAATAACTTAGACATCCATACCTGGAGCCAGATGTGCGAAGAATACGCAGGAAATATTATGAGTTTATTAAACTTGGAGGACGAAGAAAAAGTTGTTTGGTTGGAAACATACCAGGACAATGCTTTTTCCCTTAAACAAGCTCCTTTAGAAGTAGGGTACTTATTATGCGAAAAGATCTATCAAGATAAAAATAGTATCATTTTTACCTCTGCAACATTAACTATTGAAAAAGACTTTAGCTTTTTCAAAAAACAGGTTGGGTTAGATTTAATTGCCGAAAACAGGATAAAAACTGCCGTTTATGAATCACCTTTCGATTATGAAAAACAAGCTCTTTTATGTATTCCTACTGATTTACCCGGCCCACTAGATGCTACATATCGAAATGATTTGGAACTAAACATGGCCATTGGAGAATTAATAATTGCAAATGAAGGAAGAACTTTAGTCTTGTTTACTTCTTATCAACAACTTGTTAATTGTTATTATTCATTGAAAGAAACATTGCAAAATAAAAATATTAATCTATTGGCCCACCATATTGATGGAAACAGGACCTCTATCATTGAACAATTTAAAAAGAAGAAGAACTCAGTTATTTTAGGAACCAACAGTTTTTGGGAAGGGGTGGATTTACCAGGTGACTATTTAACTTTACTAGTTATTGTAAAATTACCTTTTCAAGCTCCCGGTATCCCAACTCTAGCTGCCAAAATGGAATATTTACGAAATAACAATCAAGACCCTTTTAGTAACTTGAATCTACCCCAGGCTGTTATTCGTTTCAAACAAGGTTTTGGAAGATTAGTTAGGTCAAAACAAGATTCAGGAATTGTAGTTGTCCTAGACAAAAGAATAATTGAAAAATCATATGGTAAAAAATTTTTGAATTCCCTGCCTGTCACAACACATTTTAGGGGTAGCTTTCAAGAAATTATTAAAATGATTTTAAACAGAAACCAAGTCCCAATAGATTCAGTTATTTAAAGTAATATCATTCATGTTTATACCCTCCATTACATATATTGTATCAGGGGGGACATGCTATGCTAGACTATTGCTATTTTCTTCTCTTATGCTGTCTATTAGGTTGTATTTCCGTTAAAAACGATTTGGAAGTCTTAAGTAAAGAATACTACCGTTTAAATCTTCCATGGGTATTTGAAAAAATATTGCTTTATATTTTCTGGGAGTTTAGCAAAATATTAATCATAATTGGAGCAAGCTTTTTAATTTTTCGTTACAAGCAAAATATATTTTCTTATTTAGGGTTAGTCATGTATTTTATTTGCCTAACTTTAAATTATGGATGTTCACAGCTTTATTTATTATTTTTCTATTGGTCTTTAAGCATAGTGCTTGAACCCCAAGCCTTTCAATTGAGCTTAGCTTTATTTCTTAGTTGTTTAATGTTGACAAACAAAAAAATCCTGACAATTAAACTTACAAGTTACTTGTTTCCGCTTTGTTTAGTTGTAGTTTCAGCTAACACATATTTGACCCTATCCTGCCTGATAATCTTGCTGAGCAAAGAAAAGAGATTATTTAGGCATTCAATTAAATTTTTTTCTAGACTGTCACCTTTTCCTTAAACTTCAATACACTATAATGAGAGAAGGCCTAAGGAAAAAGGAGTGATATAATGAAAGTGTATTTTATTCCCTTGCCTGGTTTTCTGAAAAACATATTAAAAAAAGTACTTAAACAATAAGGGAGTAGTCAAAAGCTACTCCCTTATTTTAGCAAAGCGCCAATAACTCCTCCTAAACACCCTCCTAAAACACAAAAGAGCAACCTATTGGCAATTCCCTTAAATATTAGTGGTTCTGAGATTAAAAACGTTATTATTATTGTAGTTAATAGAAATAAAAGTCCAACCATTAAACCATGAAGTAAACCACGAGATTCTGAATTTTGGGCTGCTTTAAAACTACCCCAGAAAACACTAACTACAATGATAACTATAGAAATAGTTCTTAAATTTGATTCTGAAAGGGAAGAAAAATGAAAAACTAAGCCAGTAATTGTTGCTAATAATATTGCCACGATAACAGTATGTAAATATCCATAAAGTAAAGGATTTAATCCGGTTTTATTATTTCCGGTTCCTTGCATCTAATCACCTCCTATTTTACTTATATGCTCTTTAAGAAAAGACTATAACCACGGCCTAATTGTTAAGTTAGACAATAATAATGTGGTATACTAATTTATAGTGAAGTAACACTAACTATACACAACACATTTTTAATTAGAGAGGTATACAATGTCTACGGAAAACAAAGGTAAATTAGAAATAATAGCTACAAAAACCGTTAAAAGTTATGATGAATTGTACATTATCATCGATTTTTTCAATAAGAATCTGAAAAGCCATAACATTATGTGTGGACTAACTAAAAATACTAAGAATAATACCATGACTATAACAATTTATGAAATATAATATTACTTATTGATTGGCGGGGATTTTTATGCACATATTGTTAACTAATGATGATGGACTCCTGGCAGATGGCATTCAGTATTTAAGGCAATATCTAGCTGAGTTGGGACAGACTAGCATGGTTGCTCCAGAGCGCGAAAGAAGTGGGATGGGACATGGCATCACGATGCATAAACCTTTAAGAGCCAATAAAGTATTTTTTGAAGATAAATCTTACGGTTGGTCTGTATCAGGTACACCAGCTGATTGCGTAAAACTTGCCTTGGACAAACTTCTACCTACTCGTCCTGATATTGTAATCTCAGGCATTAATAATGGATTAAACATGGGTACGGATATATTGTACTCTGGCACAGTTTCAGCAGCTCTGGAAGCAATAATAGAAAAAATTCCGGCAATAGCTGTCTCAGTTGAGGAAGAGGCAACTAAGGAAGACTTTATCTACGCTGCTCAGTTTATAAAAAATTTTTTAACACATATTCCTCGGAAAGAATTTACAAACCAGGTTGTCTTAAATATCAACATTCCAAGAATTTCATTAGGACCTATTTCAGGTGTAGAAATCACCATCCAGGGCTTAAAAAGGTATGGAAACACCATTGTTACAAGGTTAGATCCACGAGGAAAGGAATATTATTGGTTAAGTGGTGAATTATTAGAAATAGACAGCAAAAAGAATACCGATCTCGCAGCCTTGGCAAGAAGGGCTATATCTATTACACCTCTTCACTTTGATTTAACAAACCATGATTTTCTCAAAAAGCTTTTTCCATTAACTAATCTATTTCCTAATTAATAAGCAAGCCATAATTAATATTAATTTATATTTTTAAAAAACAATCCCTAATGATAAAAAAGACGGCGATTAAGTCACTAATTGCACGCCTTTTGCTTTTCGCTGACTTTTCATAAACGAAAAGATGTAAATCCCCGGTAAATATAAAAAAGCGGAATTGTTTTGTTTGTATGAAATTAGCAAATTTAAATCATAAACATTGCAGC
>DUOV01000060.1 GCA_012838615.1 Clostridia bacterium
GACTTTGTCGCCGAGTCTACTTCTAGGTTGTGTTAAATTGTCAGTCACCAGTCCCTAGTCACCAGTAATTAGTGACTGAGGACTGGTTTTACCAATGACTAAGGACTAACGACTACCTTAGTATTTTTATCAACAATCTGAATCCATGTTTGGCCCGGGCTAAAAGTCAAAGGGTTTCCTTCTAAATCATAGTAATAAGTCGGTTCCCTTAGCTGCTCTTTCTCCCAGGTACCTTTAATTACACGTCCCCCGCTAATAAAATCTATCTCACCCTGTCCAAACATATTTACTTCCAAACGACCTTCTTTGTCCAAAACTTTGGAAGTAACATACTGAACAATAATGTTACTTGCCTGTAGTTGTTTGTTAGTTTCCCCATCTAAATGAGGTTTCCCACCTGTAAACCTTTGGTAGACATTTTGTTCTGGAAGATACTCAAATACTGCCCTGTTCATTTTTTCCGGATAATTGATTTCTATCTTTAAAGCAGCTTGCCCTTTTTCACCTAACGGCTCCGTAGCAAATTGAAAGGGCATTAACTTAATTTCTCTTTCGTAATTTAACCCTTTCATTCTCTCTCGCAACAAATCGGTACTGGTAAATAGGTTGTCCGGTGCCTTGCGACTTTTATCCCGCCAAAAAAATTTAGAGTTACTAAACTCATCTATATGAGCCACTTTATTATTCTTAAAATAAACTTGAGCCTGAGGACTTTGCCCAACATGAACATAGACCCCGTCCCAATCCAGGGCCCGATCGATAAAATAAGGTCTGGCGCTGCGGACAGGCCCAATTTTGGCCGCTTGCTGATGATAGTAAATAGTCATAAAACGTGTTATACCGCCTTCGGCAGGAAATTCGTACACTAAATCAGCCTCAGCCATGCCGTATTGAGGCCTGGCACTTGGATTGTTACCAAGCATAACTGCTATCGGCCTGACTTGTATTTCTTCTTCCAAACCTTGTCCATCTAACGGACAATAAAAATCATAAGCAAGCTCCTCAACCTGTTCAACAACTACTTCTTCAACAGGTTCCTCAACTGCTGCCGGTACTTTTTCACCGCAACCATTTAGGGTCAAAGTAGAAAAAAGTAGAAAATAAAAAAACACCCTCCATTTTTTATCCAAAGTCAGCGCTCCTTACATTTCTTAAATCACATAAAAATCTCACTATACATACTTAGTAAATAAGGTCCGAAAACTAATATCCCGATCATTACTGAAGTAAAAGTAGCTACAAGAACTGCTCCTGCCGCCACATTCTTAGCAGTTTTGGCTAAAGGATGATAAGTGGGCTGAAATAAATCTATAGTTTTTTCAATGGCGGTATTTAGCAACTCGGCTACGATAACAAGGCCAATAGCAAAAATGACTAGGGCTAATTCTAAGTAATTGATTTGACAAATTACTGCAGCCAACAGGGCAAGTAGGGCAACGCTAAAATGAATACGCAGATTACGTTCAGAATTGAAAGCCTCAAGGATTCCCTGAAGTGCATAACTAACACTATATAGCCAAGATTGTTTCATTATATCTTACCTGGTTAACCCTAGAGAAGTAAGAATGGCTTCTTCTTTTTCCCGCATCACTTGCCTTTCTTCCTCCCTTTGGTGATCGTAACCTAAAAGATGAAGGCAACCATGAACTATTAAAAACCCTAATTCTCTTTCCAGAGAATGGCCATATTCCTCTGCCTGCCTTAGAGCAGTTTCCATAGAAACCACTATATCACCTAAAAGCCACTCATCAACGGAAACTTTAGGACCTTCATCTTCTACCGCCTCACGCAAAGGAAAAGAAAGAACATCAGTAGGCCTATCTATGCCGCGATAATCCCGATTTAGTTCCTGTATTTTTTTGTCATCCACCAAAACTAAGGAGACTTCTACTTCTCCGGTTTCCCCTTCTGCTTGTAATACGGCTTCTAAAACCTTTTTGAAAAGCAATTCCAGTTCAGTCGTTACCAAGTGAATACCCTGTTCATTGCTTACGAGGAGCTCCATCTTTAACTTTTCTCCTTTCGATTTCTTTTAAAAACTGATCAGGATACTCAATCCGGGAGTGAAAAATACCGCTTAACACTCTTAAAAAAGCTTGAACAATGGTATCTAATTCCCGGAATGTTAAATCAGACTCTTCCAGTTGTCCTTCTTCTAATTTATCTTTAATAACTTTACGTACAAAAGCCTCCATTCGACCAGGAGTTGGGTTTTTAAGTGAACGAACACCTGCCTCAACCGAATCGGCCAACATGACAATGGCTGCTTCTTTACTTTGTGGTTTTGGTCCTTCATAGCTAAAGTCTGCTTTATTTAGATTTTCAGTTTTTTCATTTTCCACAGCCTTGTGATAAAAGAAGGAAATTAAACTTGTACCATGGTGTTGGGCAATTATGTCAGCAATAATCTTAGGCAATTTATATTCTTTAGCAAACTCTAACCCATCTTTAATATGAGCAGTTAAAATTAACGTACTTAAAGTAGGTGCTAATTTATCGTGAGGATTCTCATTACTGTTTATTTGATTTTCAATAAAAAAGTAAGGACGCTTGATCTTCCCAATATCATGGTAGTAAGCACCTACCCTTGCTAAGAGAGAATTTGCTCCAATAGCATCAGCCGCACCCTCCGCTAAATTACCTACAATAATAGAATGGTGATAAGTTCCGGGGGCTTCCATCAAAAGTCTGCGTAAAATTGGCTGATTAGGATTGGACAACTCCAATAGCTTTGAAGAAGTAGTCAACCCAAAGGCGGTCTCCAAAAAGGGAAGTGTTCCGATTGTAACGACTGAAGATATGAGACCATTAGCAACGCTAAATAAAACCACAACAGCCAGTTTAGTCCAACTAAAGCCAAGCATAAACCCTATGGCTAAAGCTGTTACTACGTTAGCAAACATGATATAAAGAGATGCTCGCATTAAGTCTCCCCGTTCAGCCAGGTGGGAAACACTATAAACACCTGTTACCCCACCTACAATAGAGAAAACAGCAAACTGGAGTTCACTTCCATTGACTATACCGTTATATATGCCTAAGATTACGGCGATAAATATTGCCAGTCTGCTGTCTAGGAGAATTGCTATAGACATGGTAATAGCTGCAACAGGTACAAGGTACCCTAAAGCTGAAGTCATTTCTGAGGTACCGTCAAAACCTGCCAAAATACGGGTTAAAATAATGCCAATTGTTAAGAGTAGCCCCAAAAGAACCATGTATTTTTCATCTTGAATAAATTCTTTACGGTAATTATAAATAAAGACAACGGTTAAAACATATGTTACAAAAATAAGTAGAGCCAACCCAAAAAAATTTGTATAAACCGTCTCTGCTCTAAGCATTCCCAGGTGCTGCAAGGCTTCAAGCTTGGCAGGAGTAAGGATGTCACCCACATCGGCAATCTTTTCATTTTTCTTAATAGTAACTTGGACAGGTGCCACTTCAGACCTGGCTTCCTGTCTTTTTTGGGCAGTAGCTTCCGAATCATAGACTAAGGTCTCTTGAAGGGTTATAGCATCCAATACCGATTTCAAAGCCTCTTGGAAATTTGCATCTACAACTAATAACTCTATCTCGTTTAGCATGTTTTCCTTAACGGTTGCTAAGGCCTCTGCCTGGACCCCTTGTTCCATATAACGCCTCATCAATTGAACTGACTGCTTTTGTAAATGTTCAAAGGTATCTCCGTCTATCTCCAGTAGAGCTCGAGCCGCATTATTGCTCATCTCCAAACCTACTTTGTCAGTTATCCTCTGGATCTTTTCATTTTCATCTATAGATTGATCATCTCGTACAAATTTTATCTGTTGAAAATAATTTTTAATCTGGGCTTCCATTTCCGTAACAGCAGCTTTGTCAACTTTTAAGACAGGTTCCACCTCTCTGGCTGCCTGTTCCCTCGCTTGCTCTGTTAAAACATTACTTTCAAAAACTATGGTTCGATTAGCTTCAAATTTACGTGGGCTAGGCTGGTTAACCTCCAGCTGAGCCCCGCTGGTTAATAAACCCAGACCTAACACGGCCAGGGCAATGGCGTAAAATAAAATAAACCATAAAACCCTGCGTACATTAATATTTTTTAGCCACATTTGGTCTGCTTCTTTATTGCTAACCGCTGAATTTAATTTCATTATCCAAACTCCTTTCAGGAGTGCTTGTCCTCTTTTTGATATGCTTCATAAGCCAAGATGATTTTTTGTACCAATGGGTGTCGCACTACATCTGCCTCAGTTAAATACTGAAAAGAAATCCCCTCAACATTAGGCAATATTTTTTGAACTTCAACCAAGCCGGAATAATTACCTTTAGGTAGATCAACTTGGGTAACATCACCTGTTATTACCGCTTTTGAACCAAATCCAATTCGGGTCAAAAACATTTTCATCTGCTCAGGAGTAGTGTTTTGAGCTTCATCAAGAATAATAAAAGAATCGTCTAAGGTTCTACCACGCATATAGGCAAGAGGAGCGACTTCAATAATAGAACGGTCCATATACTTTTGGGCCGTCTCCATACCTAAAACATCATAGAGCCCGTCGTATAACGGACGAAGGTAAGGATTGACCTTGTCCTGCAAATCTCCTGGCAGGAAACCAAGTTTTTCTCCCGCTTCGACTGCAGGACGTACCAGAACTATGCGGTTTACCTCTTTATTTTTCAAAGCCACCACAGCCATAACTACAGCCAGGTAAGTCTTGCCAGTTCCTGCGGGCCCTATCCCAAAAACTATGTCATGCTTTTTAATAGCATTAATATAATTTCGCTGGCCAATAGTTTTAGGCTTAATTTGTTTTCCCCTGGGGGTCACATGGATCACTTCCGTAAGAACTTTAGCAATGTTTTGTTCTGTTCCTTGCCTTCCTACCTGATCGATAACATAATTAACAGTTGAACTGTTAATTACTACTTTGCCATGAATCAGATCTACCAACTGTTTAATGACTTCACGAGCTATTTTAACGTTTTCTTCAAAACCTTTTATAATAACTTCATTACCGCGAGCATTAATATGAGTGTCTGTTTTCTCTCCAATAAGATGTAGATATTCGTCTTGCTGACCAAATAAGGCAACAGCATCCGTATTACTGTCAATAACTATTTTAATTTCTAGTTGTTCTGTCAAGCTGTTAATTCCTCCATAACGTAAATTTAACTAAAGCACTTAATAATATTGCCAGCTACACTAACCTTTAATCGGTTTCAGGCTGGAAGTACTGTTTTTCTCCAATATCCTCCAAGGTTTCAATCCATACTCTTACCTTAATAACATTACCACTTTGGCTGATAACGTCAACCTTTTGGTCTAAAATTCTGGCCTCCTTCGGCATTTTTGTTTCCAGTATTTTTAAGGCTAGATCTTTAGCGTTTTTTATAGCGCCTTCCTGACCCCAATTACGCTGGTAGGGCTTAAGCTCGTAAAATATCGTTTGAATTACTTCGACGGGCACATTTAAATTCCTCCATTCAATTGTCCTTGTTTGCCGCTTTTCCTCATAGTCCGCATAAGGAGATAAGCGGGGACCTTTTAGGACAATCTTCTTATTTCCTAGGAGTATAGACCATTGTTCCCGTTTGGCCCCAGTTAATCTTTTACCCCTTTCTATGATAGGGGCTTCGCTAACAGTTTCATACCAAACCCTAGCTCGGACAATCCCTTTAGCTTCCAACACTTTGGGGGGGCCTTGCTCAATAAACTCTCCCGTTTTCCGATCAACAACTTTTTGAGGAGCCAACCCTGAAATTAAAAGCTGTCCCCTTTGAACCGTATCTCCTACCTTAACCCTGGACTCACCTGCTAAAACCAATATTTCTTCTATAACACCGTCCTTGGCTGCAATTAAATGAGCTGGTTTTTCTTTAATTTCCTCAGGGATTACTTTTTTTTCCGCTACTTCAATCTTGACTAAAGTACCTTGTATTTCAATACCGACAAAAGTTAATTGGGGAAGGCTAACTGTCAGCTTCTGCTCGATATTATCAATATGAATTCGAGATTTAAGTGCGCCCGGTTTTAATCCTAAACGAGCAGCCTCTCTGAGTATTGTTTCCTCTGAAAGTAGCACCAAAGGCTCGGAAGAATGAATATCCACAAACCAGATAAAAGAGGAAAGAGAAAAAAGCACGATCATGAATAAAAATATTCCCACAACTAATCCTTTACGTTTTTCAGCACGCAAAGCTAAAAAGGGGAATCCCCTTTTTGCTTTGATTTTAAAAGAACAGCGGCTTTTCCTCGCTATATGCCTCAGTTTTCCAATGTCTGAGACATAAACTTTTACCCACAATTCATCTTCGCCTTTTTGCACAATATCCCATAAAGGAATTTTTTCGTTAATTATAAAGTTGATAAATCTTTCTTTGCGAGGGCCGGCAACTTTTATGATACAATAGCCCAATAAATAATCTAATAATCTTTTTAAGATCATCAAAGTGCCTCCTCATTTACATCCAGGTAAGCGGTTTATATTGCTATTACTTGCTAAACAATAACTGACTAATTGTGCCACGAACAGCAATCTCATCAGGTTTTATATTTTTTAAGACCATGGCCTCTCCTGTTATTTCCAGACTACCACCTAACACACTAACTCGGATTTTTTCACTACTATACTCAATGATCCCCTTGTGATTTTCCAAATGAAGCTCTCCATCTCCAATTATTGTAATCCTCGGTAAGTTGAGTAAGGCATCTTGGGGAATTTCAAAAGCTTCAGCAAACTGATTTTGAATCTTCCTGGTCTTTTCCAAAAGATATTTTGTTGCTTTTAACATACGATTCCCTCCTTACTCCTTTTACCTAATTTATGAAACAAAACTTACTTTTAGAATAAGCCAGAATAAAGTTCTGCTAATACTTCAGAAAATAGTTGTTAAAAAAAGCTGGCGAATGATTGTTCCGCTCATCCGCCAACTTTTCAAAACCACAAAGATTTAAAATTCATAACCAACAAAAAAAGAACTCCGTCTAAACAGAGTTCTTGGTATGAATAATAAGCAAAAGTCCGCTATTGACACTAATAATACCTTTAGTTGACAACAGCTCATTGCTGATCCCGAGAGTGCTTCCCATGAATATACTGGCGTTACACAAAGGATACTTAAACCCCTCCAGCCCAACCCCCTGGGAAACTCTAGTTAGAGAGATTATTGACACAAAGTCGCCCGGATCGCCTAAAACAACTGCTTTGTCTTTGGTCACCCAAGCAATACAATCAGACCCAACTATTCGGATCTGGCAATTTTCCGACTGGTAGGTCACAAGTAGAAAGATATTGGCCAGGGAATGATCTAAACGATTTCCTATAGCCCCAAGAAGATCGATTTGAGTAACCCCTTCCTGCAAAGCCAGTTGAATGGCCAGTTCCGTGTCTGTATAATCCTTTTCTGAGGGATAAGTCTTAATAGCACAACCTTTTGCACAATAGGCTTGCAATATTTCAGGTTTGATGGAGTCAAAATCGCCTATGATTAGATCAGGTACATAACCTAGTTCATAAACATGATTTGCCCCGCTGTCAGCGCATATTAGTAAATCGGCTTGTTCAAGACTTGCTAAAGAATTACCTTGGGGTTTTTCTCCCCCGGCCACAATAACGCATTTCATCTGGTTAATCCTCCAGTTGTAAATCCCCTTGTTTCATTTCCTGGTACTTTTGGTCACCTTAACGGCTATATTTTCTACATTTAGGTGAATTTAAGATTTCCGACCAGATAATACCCTGCCATATTTGCTCGGTTGTTAACTGAAGTGAATAATTAGGACTTAAACCCTCAAGTATAATTTGCTTATCTCGGGAGAGTCCTTCGCTCCTATGGGAAAAAGACTTTTGATCCATCAGAATATTATCAGTTTCTATTCGATTTTTCAAACTAGATTTTTCTAGATCATATCCCTCGGGGACAGTAGAAGTATCCTGACCAAACTCTTCTAACCAACCAAATTCATCGTTAGTCTCTTCTTCCCCAGATAGAGTAGGGAAATAATCTGTGGTTAAGTCAGGTTCATAGACTTCTGTTTCAGGCACCTGACTTTTAGGAACCTGCTTGGCCCTTCTTTCATATTCCTGTCTTTTTTTAGTTGATTCTCCTAAAGCTTTCAGCACTACGTAGACAATAAAACCTATTATAAATAAAAAATCGATAAAAGCCACCCCCTAGACTTTACTTGACGTCATTATTTCTTATCAGGCTGTCTCTGGGTTTTTTCAGTTTCTGGTCCTATTTTTGATATTGTTTCCCGCATGGAAGTATCGGCTAATAGATTTTGAATGTTATAGTAATCCATCACGCCTAATTTTCCCCCTCTAAGAGCCTCCGCCATTGCTTTGGGAACTTCAGCTTCTGCTTCAACCACTTTGGCCCGCATTTCTTCTACTGCCGCTCTCATCTCCTGTTCTTTAGCTACGGCCATAGCCCGGCGTTCTTCAGCTTTAGCTTGAGCAATTCGTTTATCAGCTTCGGCTTGATCTGTTTGAAGCTGGGCACCAATGTTTCGACCCACATCTACATCGGCAATATCGATAGAAAGTATCTCAAAAGCCGTACCAGAATCTAAACCCTTATTGAGTACTGTTTGAGAGATAAGATCAGGATTTTCCAATACTTCTTTATGAGATCCTGATGAACCTACAGTAGTTACGATTCCTTCACCAACACGAGCAATAATTGTCTCTTCGCCGGCACCACCGACCAAACGATCAATGTTGGCACGGACAGTAACCCGGGCCATCGCCTTAACTTCGATCCCGTCCTTAGCCATAGCCGAAATGATTGGTGTTTCAATTACTTTAGGGTTAACGCTCATTTGAACTGCTTCTAAAACGTTACGCCCGGCTAAATCAATAGCTGCTGCCCTTTCAAAAGGCAAAGGAATATTAGCCCGCTCAGCTGCAATTAGGGCGTCCACCACTCTATCTACGTTTCCCCCTGCTAAAAAATGAGCTTCTAATTGGTTACCACTCACTTCAATTCCAGCCTTATCTGCTTTAATCCAAGGGTTTACAATTTTATGAGGCGGAACTCTCCTTAAACGCATTCCTATTAAGGTAAAGATGCCTACTTTTACACCTGCAGCCAATGCAGAAATCCAAAGTCCTACAGGAATAAAGCTGAATAGAATAACGATACCCATCAAAATGATCACAAAAAAGATTAAACTAGTAAAAAATGCAAAATCCATTAATTCTCCTCCTTTGTTTTTTTCCTTCAAGTTAATCTTTTAAAGCTGTAACAACAACTTTGTTACCTTCCACTTTAATAACTTTTACCGGTTGGCTAACCTGCACAAAACCTCCTTCCGTAACTACGTCTACCCGCAAACCATCAATTTCCGCCACTCCAGCTGGCCTTAAAGGAGTTAAAGCTTTGCCTTCCTTCCCTTCCATACCGCTGTAATCAGGACTAGAGGCAACATAGCCTGAGGATTTTTCAAGTTTAGTACCCAGGATCAAACGCTGCCACACCTTTCTGGTAGGCAAAATTTTAATACTAAGACCTACTAAAACAATAGTTCCGATTAAAGCTAGTACTAAAGAAGTCAAAGCCTGCTCACTAGAAGGTGCAGCCAGGAAAATGCTTGTAATTAGAGAAGCTAAACCGGCTATTCCTACTACCCCAAACCCTGGAATAACAAAAGCCTCTAAGGCCATAAGAATTAAGCCTAAAATAAAAAGGAGAATTGCTCCCCAACCGGAAAGGCCTACTAAAAGACTACCACCAAAATACAAAGCTAAAGCCAAGGACCCAATAATTCCTGGTATGCCAAATCCTACAGTAAAAATCTCAATTATGATCCCGGCAATTCCAATTGTTAGTAGGACTGAGCTGACATACGGATTTGTAACCCAACGGGATACTTGTTCGGTAAAAGCCGGTTCTTGTTCAATAACCCTAGTATTGCTTAAACCATAAAATTCTAGTACTTCCGCCCGATTAGCCAAAATACCATCAATCATCTTATGCTCCAGGGCCTTTTTTGCCGTCAAAGTAAGCAGTTTTCCTTTTTCAGTCAAATTAGGAATAGCAATATCTGAATCTGCCATCGCTCTGGCAATTTCAGGATTTCTGCCATTTTGCTCAGCAGCGCCGGCAAGCTCACTTGCCCAGTAAGAAACAGTTTTTTCATCAGCCTTTTCATCACCGATTCGTGGTTCGGCTGCTCCCATAGTTGTCCCGGGAGCCATGATTAACTCAGGAGACGTCAAGGCCAAAAGTGCTCCTGCCGAAATTGCTCCACCAGTTACGTAAGCAATAGTAGGAGTAACCGAGCGATCGATAATTTTTTTGATCCGGACTGCTTCATTGACCAGGCCTCCCGGAGTGTCTATTTCCAAGATAATATTTCGAATGCCTAATTCATCTGCTTCTTTATACACACGTTCGATAAAATTAACCATACCGGTATCAATCATACCTTCAACAGGAACCACATACACTATATCACTACTTGGAGCAGCATATAAAGGCCCCACAACTTGAAACAAAAAAATAAGCGCTAATAACAAAATCAATAAGGACTTAATATTTCCAGCAATCTTTCCGTCCAAAATCACACCTCCTCTTACATATTTGACGAAAATTTCAACTATTTTGTTCGCTTTTCTTCCCTTTCTATGTATTATAATCGAGTAGGAGCTGAATAATTATTTTATTCAGCGTCCTCTCACACCACCGTACGTACCGTTCGGTATACGGCGGTTCATTAAGAATTATGCATTAACTGATATCTCTTAGATATGCTTTTAAAA
>DUOV01000061.1 GCA_012838615.1 Clostridia bacterium
GAACCCATCAGCAGCCAAAGCTTCAGCTTCAGTTTTCATTAAGTCAGCAGTTGCAGCTTCAATAATAACCGGTTCGATTCCAAGCTCTTTAGCAACATATTTAAGTCCATCTGCGCCAACTTGACCCCAACCACCATCCGTTGGTGAGCTTGGGATTAGAATAGCCACTTTTACATCTTCTTTTGCTACATCTCCTGAATCTGAATTAGAATCCCCGCCGGAACCGCCACAGCCTACCAGTCCTACAAATAAAGCAGCGACCAGCAAATAAACTAAAAACTTCTTTTTCATGTAACCTCTCCCCTTTTGCGTTTTGTTATAAAAACTCAGCTAAGCTGAATTTTTAACATTTGTTAATAAGGCACACCTAAGGATCTGGGAGCCCCTACCTTATGTCTGCTTAACAATAAAACTGCAATTACTGTGGCAACGTATGGAACCATCATAATCAAGTTGGTTGGAACTTCCACCCCAAGGGTTTGGAAAAACATCTGCAGAGCACTAGCAGCACCAAACACCAGCGCACCGCCTAAGGCGCCTAGCGGGTTCCATTTGCCAAGGATAATAACTGCCATGGCGATAAAACCTCTTCCTGCTGTCATCCCTTCTCCAAAGGATGAAGACTGGGCGATAGAGAGGAAAGTACCGGCAACTCCGATTAAAACACCGGAAAATAGAACAGATAAATAGCGCACTTTAATAACATTAATGCCCACACTTTCCGCAGCCTTAGGGTGATCACCCACCGCGGTGATTTTTAAGCCTAGGGAGGTCTTGTAAATAAGCACCCACAAAATAACTGTCATTACAAGACCAAAATAAACAATTAAATTATGAGAAAAAAGCATTTTTCCTAAAACCGGTATTTTCGACAATCCCGGTATTCCAATGGTAGGAAACGTTACAGCCGCAATTCCTTCATCTAAACGGCCGGTACCGTAAAATATCCAGCGATAGAGGAAACTGCTAAGTCCAGTTGAAAGAATATTAATAGCCGTGCCTACAATAACCTGATTGGCCTTATAGGTAATGGTCGGAATGGCAAAAGCCAGTATCGTTAATAAGGCAAAAAGTATACCTACCAATAAACCCATCCAGTAGGAACCAAGCAATTTAGCCCCTACGTAGGCCCCAAAGGCAGCCATTAACATAATACCCTCTACCCCAATGTTAATGACCCCTGACCGTTCAGATATGGATAAGCCTAAAGCAGCTATTAAAAGAGGTGTTGCCATCCTAACCGACGAACTTAAAAAGTTTTCTAACACTAAAATATCCATTTAGGCCACCCCTTCCTTTTTTAACCCCTGTTTTAACTCCTGCTTAACTTCCTTCTTTGGGCTTTTTTTCATAGTCTGTAGAGTAGCTAAGGCTATGCCGATAATCATAATACCCTGGAATATTTGCACAAAGGAAGCCGAAACTCCGGCAGCCCTCTGCATGGAGGTTGCTCCTGAACTTAAGGCTCCAAAGAGAAAGGAAGTAAAAATAATTCCCAAAGGATTATTAGTTGCCAAAACCGATACGGCTATTCCGGTCCAACCATGACCGGGGGATATGCCTTCAATCAGATAGTGAAGACTGCCTAACTCTATGGCACCACCCATTCCGGCTAAGGCACCGCTTAAAAGCATGGTTCCTAATAGTGTTTTCTCGGCGCTAATCCCTGCTGTTCTGGCAGCATCTTTGTTTAAGCCGACGGCTCGGATTTCATAGCCGATATAAGTTTTAAACAACAGATAAAATAAACCAATGGCCATTAGGATCCCTAAAAAATAGCCAAAGTGTAGCCTTGTTTTGGGTAGTAATTCGGGCAAAAAGCCTTGAGTAGCTATGGGAAAGGACTGGGGTTCAGCTTGTCCCGTATCACGCCAAGGTCCACGAACTAAAAACCCTATAAAATGCAAAGCAACATAGTTAAACATAATAGTTGTGATAATCTCACTTACCTCATACTTAATCTTAAGGAAAGCCGGGATTAGTGCCCAAAAGGCTCCAAAGGCAGCACCAACTATAATCATCAGGGGTATGAGAATAAATCCCGGTAAAGTGGTAAATGTTAAACCAACCCAAGTGGCACCAATAGCCCCAAAAAGAAACTGTCCTTCGGCCCCCATATTCATGGCATTGGCCCTAAAGGCTATGGCTATGGCCAGTCCGGTGAAAATAATCGGCGAACTCCTGTTGATTGTTACAGTAAATGATCTCAAGTTTTTAAAACTGGCATCCCATAAAGCTTTGAAGGCAGTATTCACATCATATCCTGCTAAAACTAAAAGTACTCCTCCGATGGCGAAAGCTGCTCCCATGGCTATTGCAGGTTTAAAAAGAGGCTTCAATATTTGCTTGATCTTATCCAACCTGACTTACCTCCTCTGCTTTTCTTTTGACGCCACCCATTAAAAGCCCAATCTCCTCTACCGGTGTATCAGGGGAAACCACATCCAAAATTTCACCTTTGTAAATAACGGCTATGCGGTCACTCAAGGATAGGATTTCATCTAAGTCTGTAGATACCAATAGTACAGCCTTCCCATTATTTCTTTCGTTAACAATTTTACTCCTAACAAACTCAATGGCGCCTATATCTAAGCCCCTGGTTGGTAAAAGTGCTATCAGTACCTCAGGAGAACGGCTCACTTCCCGGGCTAAGATTACTTTCTGTTGATTACCGCCAGATAACATCCCCGCCTGGAGCTCAATATTTCTTGGTCTGACATCAAATTCTTCAGCCAGCTTCTGAGCGCTTTGCTCAACTTTTCTGTAGTCCAAAGTTATCCCTTTACAATACTGTTTATCCCGCTGTAAGCCCAGAATTAGGTTTTCTTTAACTGTAAAGGGCAATACTAAACCTTTTTTGTGCCGGTCATCGGGAATATGGGCCAGGCCTGCATCTAAGATTTTGTGAGGAGTAGCATTAGTCGTATCTTGACCGCAAATTTCGACTTTGCCCTCTTCTATTTTTCTTAAGCCTACAATGGCTTCGCCAAGTTCTAGCTGGCCATTGCCATCCACCCCGGCAATACCGACAATTTCTCCCGCTCTAACTTCTAGGCTCACACCATTAACGATGTACTGGCCCTTGTTATCTTTTACCTTTACATTTTCTAATTTGAGTAATACATCCCCAGGTGTCTGAGGCTTAAGGTTTCTCGACAGGTTTACGTCTCTCCCGACCATCATAGCTGCCAAATCATTTAAATTGGTTTCACTCACTTTTTTAGTAGCTACTACTTTACCTTCCCGCATAACGGTAACCCGATCGGTGTACTTTAGAACTTCCTCCATTTTATGGGTAATCAGAATTACCGAGTAACCCTCTTTGGTTAGCTTTCTGATGGAAACAAATAAGTCCTCAACCTCGTTTGGCGTCAACACAGCTGTCGGTTCGTCCAGAATTAAAATTTTGGCCTTCCGAATCAAAGTCTTAAGAATTTCAACCTTTTGTTGAACGCCAACGGGCAATTGCCAAACGTAGGCTGTAGGATCTACGTTGAAGCCAAATCTGTCGTTTAATTCTTGGACTTCTTTGTTAAGCTTTTCCTCATTAAAAAAAAATCCGCTTTCTTTCATGCCCAGAAAGATGTTCTTGGTAACGGTAAACTGGGGGATAAGCATGAAGTGCTGGTGGACCATGCCTATACCTAATTTAATTGCTGTTCGCGGACTATCCATCTGCACTTCTTGACCATTGATTTTAATAGTTCCGGAATCGCACTTATATAAGCCGTATAAAATATTCATTAGGGTACTTTTACCTGCTCCGTTCTCCCCTAATAGTGCATGAACCTCACCTTTTTCCAGTTCAAAACAAACGTCCTGGTTTGCTCTGTTCTCACCAAAGGAGATGCAAATGTTTTCCATCTCAACTACTTTCAAAATTTAATCAACTCACTTCCGTATTGTAATAGACCTAGAGTCTTACAATAGACAGGTTTGAATTCAACATTTAGCATTAAGCATTTTATAATTATATTTTTCTGCAAAGGTTTTCAATTTCCTTTTTTTATTTTTATTAAATA
>DUOV01000005.1 GCA_012838615.1 Clostridia bacterium
ACTAGACCTTTTACTAAAGATCTTGCCAACAACCTTAAATTTTTTGAAGAAATCTTTGAACGTTGTAGCGATATTAATTACAGAAGCTTTGAACTTAGAGGTCCATCACCCCTCAAAGCAGTTTGTATTTATGTTCCAAGCATGATTGATAAAGAAATAGTAAATAACCATGTTTTAAAACCACTAATGACCATAGAAAATACCCAGCTTCCTCCTAAAGAGCTGATTAGTCATCTGAAAAGAATGTTTATAACTTCTGTTGAGGTTGAAGACAGTTCTGACATAGTTGAGACTGTTGAATACATCCTTAGCGGTAATGTCGCTCTCTTGATTGATGGATATAACACCTGCCTAATTGTTGAAGCAAACGCTATAGAAAACAGGTGCATAAAAGTGCCACCTTCCGAGCAGTTTATCAGGGGGCCACGGGATGTTTTGTATAGTTTATCGTAAAAGAGCTTAAACTTTGGAAAGAAATCAAAGATAATTGGCGTGATTATTTTATTAACCTTCCTGTAGAAATCAATGTTAAGGTTGATATTCGCAGGACCGGAATGATTACACACCCTATACTGACTCGGTAAACAGTATGAAAAAGCAGGTGAACGATTATCCATTTGCTCGCTCCCCCGCCGACTTTGCAAAACCGCTGATTTTTCAGCGGTTTCCGATTATAAAGTCAATTTTATTTGCCCGATGCAATCGGTTGCCAACCCCCCTTCAATTTGAAGTTTACTCTAGTAAACCTGCTTCTTCCAAAAACTCCTGAGCTACTTTTGCTTCCATTTCTCCATCAATATCAACCCGAGAATTTAGCTCAGCCATCTTTTCCATAGTTAAATGAGGAGCTAATTCATCAATTAAATCTGCTATTTCAGGATGTTTTTCCAAAGTATCGTTGTTAACAACTACAGCTCCAAAATAAGGTGGGAAGAAACCTTGATCATCTTCTAAAATTTTTAAGTTGAATCTCGGAATTCGACCATCAGTTGCGTAAGCTATAATTGCATCTAATTGTCCTTCTTTTACAGCTGAATACATTAGCCCTTGATCCATGCCTTTGTTATCCTTCCAGGCTAAAGCATATAGCTTATTAAAGTTATCGAGCCCGTCTTCTCTTTCTAAAAAGTCAAAATCTGAACCTAAAATCATATCTGGTGCATGCTCCTTTAAGTCAGAAATCTTTTCTATACTTAGTTCCTCAGCCATTGCTGAGCGTATTGCAACGCAGTAGGCATTATTAAAACCAAAAGGAGTTAACCAAGTCATTTCATATTCTTTGGCGTAATGGTCTTTCACCCTGTCATAAATAACCTGGGGATCAGTAGTATCTAACCTCCCTTTTAAAACAATCATATAAGCTGTTCCGGTATACTCAACATACATATCCAAATCTTTATCAAGCATACCCTGGTGTAATACGTCAGTTGCACCTAAATCAGCCTGGTTTACCACATCAATATCAGTACGGGCTTCGATTAATTGTTCAAGAATATGAACTAAAATCACCTGCTCGGTAAATTTCTTACCTCCAATAGTAATACTGTCTTCACCTGAACCTCTGCCGCACCCTACTAACAATAGTGGAATGATTAATAAAGCAAGCAATATTTTTTTCATAAGTTTCTCCTCCTCATATTTGCTTTATTTTCTTATTCCAACAGGCGTTGCCCATACTTCAAACTTCTTTAAAATAAAATCGGTTACTACAGCAAACAACGCTGCCGGAATAGCGCCTGTTAAGATAAGTTGATTATTTTGCATAGTAATCCCCCGATAAATTATGTCGCCAAGACCACCAGCACCCACAAAAGTAGCCAACGTTGCTACTCCTATAGTAGTAACTGTCGAGGTTCTAATTCCCGCCATGATGAACGGTAGCGCTAATGGCAATTCAACCTTATAAAGAATCTGCCAGCGTGTCATACCCATGCCTCTTCCCGCTTCTATAATCGCCGAATCTACCTCTAAAATACCCGTATAAGTATTACGCAAGATAGGTAATAAAGCATAAATAGTTAAGGCAATAATTGCATTAGTTTTTCCTATACCAACCAAAGGTAACATAAAACCAAGCAGAGCCAAACTTGGTATAGTTTGAGCAATAGCAGTCACCCCAATAACGGGCTCAGCAAATTTTCTGTAGTTGGTCAATAAAATTCCTAAGGGTACGGCAATAACAGTAGCAAAGGTCATGGCAATCAATACTAGAAAAATATGTTCTTCTAAGCCTAATTTAACTAAGTCCCAACGCTCAATAAAAGTGTTATAAAGCCCCAATAAAAAACCTTGACTATTCATCCCCATTCACCACCTTTTTATGTCTCCATTCAGCAATACCTTGAATAATACTAGCCTTAGTAATAAGTCCCCTGACCTTTCCCTCACCAATAACCGGAATAGCGTTAACTTCTTTATTAGAAAACAAATCGGCTATTTCACCAATTGTTTGGTCAGTATATACTTTTAAAACTTCAGGTTCCATAATATCTGCAATTATTTTTTCTTCATCTTGGTAGTGATTAGTTAAATCTTCAAGGGTTACAACACCAAGTAATTCCCTTTCCTTATTAATTACAAAAAGTTTGTCAACTTTTTCTTTTCTAATTACTTGCAAGGCTTCAGCCAAACCTCTTTTGGGGCCAATAGTCACAATCCTTTCTTGCATTAAATCTACAGCAATAGGATCACTCATTTGGGCATTTAACCTTTTTTCACCAATAAACTCCCGTACAAATTTATCTTTAGGACGACGTAGTATTTTGTCTGGTGTATCGATTTGAACCATTTCTCCTTCTCTCATGATGGCTATTCTGGTTGAAAGTTTTAAAGCTTCATCCATGTCGTGGGTTACAAAAACAACAGTTTTACGAATTTCCTCTTGTAATTTAAGGAGTTCATCTTGTAACTGTTCACGGCTAATAGGATCCAAAGCACTAAAAGGTTCATCCATTAAAATAATAGGAGGATCACCTGCTAAAGCTCTAATTACCCCTATGCGCTGTTGTTGACCTCCTGATAATTCAGATGGATAACGATCCTTATAAACAGAAGGATCCATTCCCACTAAATCTAAAAGTTCATCAACCCTTCCAAGATATTTCTCCTTTGGCCATTTTTTTAGTTGAGGAATAAGAGCTATATTCTCCCCAATAGTCATATGTGGCATCAAACCTATTTGTTGAATAACATAGCCTATATTTCGCCTCAACTTAACTGGGTCTTTCTTTTTTATATCCTCACCTTCAACTAATATTTGGCCGCTTGTCGGGTCAATCAAGCGATTAATCATTTTCATAGACGTAGTCTTGCCACAACCGGATGGGCCAATTAAGGAGAATAGTTCTCCTTCTTTAACATGAAAATTAATTCCTTTTAAAGCTTCAAAGCCATCTTCATATTGTTTAGTAACATCTTTAAATTCTATCAATCATGTCCCCTCGCTTTCTCCTTTCTTTGTAATCTAATCCTCCTAGTTTGCTAAAAAATAAAACCTGGGTACCCTAACCTTTTCTTTTTAAGAAAAGGTTAGGGTACCCAGGTTTCGCCTTTCGACTCACCTTAAGCCACTTTTATAGTAGCCTACCATTGATCCACTTGAACCAATGGGAATCCCAGCCTTTATTAAGCTTGCCATTTTTCAGATTAGATTTCAGCCGCTTTTGTTTGCTTACGCAGATCTACATTTTTCTAAAATACAGATTATGCATACCCACGCTCACAAACTGCCTACCGACTAACCCTACTTCATGGTAGTAACTTGCCAATTTTTTTACTTTAAGACTATACCACATAGCCAACTTAAATTCAAATCAGTTCATGGGCAATATGCGTAGTTCAATGGAGTCATGAGGTAAATATTGGAAAATAGAATCGTTTATTGGCAGTTTTCTTACTGTCTCTTAAGTTTAAACCCTATTTGCTTTCCTTCTCTAAAAAATCAGTATATACTTAAATTGGTTTATGGTAGTAAAAAAATCTAGATCATGGAACACTATGCATATTAACACAGTCTAAAAGATAGTAACAAGGATTTGCCTAAGGAGGATTTTCATTATGAAGAAGAGACTTTTAGTATTTGGAGTAATTATCTTAGTTGTTACTTTTTTAGCCGGCTGCTTAGGTCAGAGTAAACAAGATAATGATACAACTGAACAGCCACAAACTGAAACAAATCAACAAAACGAGGAAACTCCGGCGGAAGAAACTATAGAATTTACAGTCTACTTTAGTGACGATGAAGCCATGTACCTTAAAGAGGAAAAGCGAGCAGTACCAAAAGATGACAGACCTGTAGCAGAACTAATGATTGAAGAATTAATTAAAGGGCCTAAGTCCCAAGACCTTATGCCAACCATTCCGGAAGGAACGAAACTTTTGTCCCTAGAAGTTAAAGAGAAAATTGCTATCGTCAATTTTTCAAAAGAAATCCAGACTAATCATCCCGGTGGTACAGCAGGTGAATCGATGACCGTCTATTCAATTGTTCATACCCTGACACAGTTACCAGATATAAAGGCAGTTAAGTTTTTGGTTGAAGGTGAAGAACAGGAAGCCATCTGGGGACATTTATATACTCTCGAACCTATCGAACCAAATCCGGATCTCCTTTAGTAAGAACTATTACGTAAAAAACGGGTGTTTGTAGAAGTCTATCACAACTTCTTACAAATACCCGTTTTAAATATGCAAGTATACCTAAAACTCTGGGGGAAGTTTCAACATCTCCTCGTAATTAAATACCGGTCCATCGACACACATATACTTGGAACCTACTTTACAATGACCGCATTTACCAATACCGCAGCGCATATGGGTTTCTAAGGACGTTAAAATATCCGTACCCTTCATGCCTAAGTTTAGTAAATCTCTAGCCACAGCTTTAATTCTTCTAGGAGATGCACATACTACTGCAGTAGTATTAGCCCAATCTAAGCCTAAATTTGGTAGTAAATCATTAATATAACCAACATGAGCATCAACTTTATCTGTCGGCTTACTTAAAGCGTAAAGTACCCTGACGTCTTCCATCTCACTCCATTTTATCAGATCTTCTTTATAGACTAGACCTTCGTAAGATGTAGCGCTAGCAATAACTACAACTTTACCAAACTGCTCTTTATTTTCAAGGACTTGTACCAGCATAGTCCGAACAGGAGCTAAACCTACACCGCTACCGATGACTAAAACATCCCGGCCTTTTATCTCTTCAAAGGGGAAACCTTTGCCAAAAGGCCCTCTCAGACCAATTTTATCTCCAACCTTAAGCTTGTGTAGAGCAGTAGTAACTTTACCTACTTTTTTCACACAAAAGTCAAAGTAATCCTTTTGGGAAGGGCCAAAAGGAATAGAAATGGCAATTTCCCCTACCCCAAAGACAGTAATCTCAAAAAACTGACCGGAAAACTTAAAGTTTTCATGAAGGCTTTTATCTTCATATTGAACGATAAAACGCTTAATACTATCAGTTTCTTCAATAATATCTTTAATAACAGCAATTTGAGGCGTATAAACGCTTTCGCAGTATCCGGTACAGCTATGGTCGGCTATTTGGTATTTTCGGTCTTCCACTTGCAATTCGGTAACTGTTCCTTGTTTTTCATAATCTTGTTGCAACTTTGTAGCAATTTCTACTATATCTACAAATACTGGGCAGACTTCAATACAACGGCCACAACCGGTACAACCCTTAAAATCAAAACGATCTTCAATATATTTTAACTTGTCATAAAATCTATAACGCACTTTGGCAACTCTGTCCCGGGGGTTGTGGTGGCCTGCGTTTCGGGTAAAGGAATCGTTTTGGCAAGAATCCCAATACCTAACTCTACACCCCTCGTTGCAGCTAATATTTTCTTCTACCACGTTAAAGCAGGTACAAGTAGGGCACACATTGGTACAACCTGTGCAGCTTATACAAAGCTTAGCGTATTCTTCCCACATAGGGTGATTAAAAGAGGCTTCTAACACTTGATGCAAATTTTTTGTATCAAGTTTTTTGGTAAATTTAGCCTCTACTTCCGCTAAAAGATTGCTTTTATCTTCCAGAGTTAAGTTGCTTGCTTCAAAAAATTCTTCTCCTAGTTTGAGCAATTCTTCTGCTTTTGGTGAACCAGCCTCTATCATAAACCCATCATTTATAGGTGTTAAAAGTAAATCATAACCCTTTTTGGCAAAGGGACCCACACCCATATCATGGCAGAAACAATGTTTCCCTTGCTCCAAACAGTTTAAAGCTACTACCCAGGTTTTTTCACGCCTTAGAGCATAATTGGTATCATGAAACTCTTTTAAATAAAATCTATCCATATAAGCAATACCATAGGCGTCACATGGGCGAACCCCAAACAAAATCTTTTTGTTAAAATCTGTTTCTTTAGGGCTTGAGGTTTCAATATTTCCATTAACATTTTTCCACTCAAAAAGCTTTTCTTTTTGTTCAAATAAGCTTTCCTTGACCGGTAAAGCAAAGTTAATATAATCAAGGGTAAATTTGTCTTCATCATAGGGAAGCAGTAATGTGGTACCCTCATCTTCCACAGGTGCTAAGACTTGAAATTTTTCAGACCATCTTTTTAGAAGAGGTTTTAAATTTTCTTTTTTTATCCACCGCATTTATCTCACCCCCTCAATTCTAACTGCACAAACTTTAAGCTCAGGGATTTCTACATCTGGATCTAAATTGCGGTTAGTTAATTTATTGACCGGTGAATCGCCAAAGTGAAAAGTCATAAAAACAACTCCCTGTTTAATACGATCAGTTAAAACCGCCCTTGCTTCAATTTCCCCACGAGCAGAAATCACTTTTACCCTGCTATGATTCCAAATCCCTAAAGCCTTACCGTCTTCAGAGTTAATTTCAATAAAACCATCCGGATATTCCCTATCTAAAGCCCAGGATCTACGGGTCATGGTACCTGTATGATAATGATGCTGTACCCTTCCTGTAGTTAAAAGAAAAGGATACTCCTCGCTTACCTGTTCTTCAGCAGGTCTGTAAACTGCAGGGGTAAATTTACCTAACCCCCTGGAAAATTTATCTTTATGAAGATATTTAGTACCTGGATGATCTACTGACGGACAAGGCCATTGGAGACCCTGATTTTCTAATCTTTCATAAGTTATGCCGCCATAGCTCGGTACTAACTGGTTAATCTCATCCATAATATCTTTGGGATGAGTATAACTCGCTTCATAGCCAAAAGCCTTTATAAGCTCCGTTAGAATTAACCAATCAGGCTTAGCTTCACCTATAGGATCTAAAGCCTTTCTAACCCGCTGGACTCGGCGCTCTGTATTAGTAAATGTTCCATCTTTTTCAATAAAACTTGCTCCTGGTAAAATAACGTGAGCAAATTTAGCAGTTTCAGTCATAAAGATATCTTGTACTACTAATAGTTCTACGTTTTGTAAGCCTTCCTCTACATGGCTCGAATCGGGGTCGGACAAGACAGGGTTTTCACCCATAACGTAAAGAGCTTTAATCCCTCCATGGGCTGCTTCCTCCATCATTTTGGAAACAGTCAAACCTTTACCATGGGCAAAATTTTGTCCCCATTTTTGGGCAAATTTATTCAGGACATCCTCCTCAGAAAGCTTTTGATAACCAGGTAAAACATCTGGTAAAGCTCCCATATCGCAGGCGCCTTGCACATTATTCTGACCTCTTAAAGGATTAACACCACTAGCCTCTTTACCAATTTGGCCGGTAATAAGAGCTAAGTTAGCCAAAGCCTTTACATTAGCAGTACCGGTCACATGTTGGGTAATACCCATGGCATAAACAATAGAAGCGTTCGTAGCTTTTGCATAAATCCGCGCTATTTCACGAATAGTCGCTGCAGGAACTCCAGTTAATTCTTCAACTTTTTCCGGTGTAAACTTTAAAACACTTGCTTTAAACTCTTCATAACCCTCAGTTCTAGAAGCAATGAACTCTTCGTTAGCCAAGCCTTCAGTTACAATAGTATTAAGAATTCCATTAATAAAAGCTAAATTAGTACCGGGTGTTAACCTAACATCAATCGTAGCAAAATCAGATAAGCGAATTTTCCTCGGATCGGCGACAATTAATTTAGCACCATTTTTTCGAACGGCTTCAACAATACGCATACCGATCAAAGGATGCTGTTCAGTAGTATTTGAACCGATAACAAAAATCACATCAGCTTGCGCCAATTCTTCAATAGAATTAGTCATAGCTCCGCTTCCAAATGCAGTAGCTAAACCAGCTACGGTTGGACTGTGTCAGAGTCGGGCGCAATGATCAATATTGTTACTATCAAGCACAGCCCGAGCCAACTTAACGAGCAAATAGTTTTCTTCGTTAGTACACCTAGCTGAAGACAAAAAACCAATAGAATTACCGCCGTGTTTCTCCTTAATATTACTTAATTTATTTACAACATATTTGTAAGCTTCCTCCCAAGAAGCTTCTTCAAATTCTCCAGCAGCGTTTCTTATTAAAGGCTTTTTAAGTCTATCCCTGTGACGAACAAATCCAAAACCTTGCCACCCTTTAATACAAAGCTTTCCTTTGCTTACTGGATGATCAAATTTGGGCGTAACGCCAACAATTTCACCTTTATTTATATTGAGATAAAAGTTACACCCACAACCACAATAGCCACAAGTTGTCAGTACCTTTTTCACTACTAACCCTCCCCTATTAGAAGATTATCAAGCAGTCCATGAGTTGTGTAAACACAAACCCCTCTTATTTTAACAAAGTATACTAAAAAGTAAATAATGGACTATTACACACTTAAAATTAGAAAAATGTCATACTATCTTAGCAGGTATGTCGAATAATGTCAATGTAATTTTACTAAAAATGTAAATTGTGGAATAACTTAAAAAATAATTTCCGCCGACTTTCCAAATATTAATTCCTAGTAATAAAACAAAAAACAAGGGGCAAACCCTTGTTTTAACATAATTATTTAGGCAAGGCGGGATTGTTGGGTAAACTGAGATAAATCATATTTTAGTCTTTCGCCTCTAACAATATCCGTTACGATTTCTCCAACAATAGGAGTTAAAACAACTGCACTTTTAAAACCGGCTGCTAAAATAAGGTTCTGGACTTCTACTTCTCCAAAAACCGGGATATGTGAAACTGTGTAAGGTGAATATGTAGTCCAACTTCTCAGTATATTAAGATTCAGCAGGCTAGGGAAAAACTTCCTAACTTCTTGGTAAATACCCAGGCAATGTTCCCGAGAATTCCTGGTTCCACTTTCCTCCGTAGATACTAAGCCAGGTTTACTCGTTTCTCCTAGCAAAAGGTTACCGGACTTAGTTTGTACACAGCAGAAGGAAGTTGTGGTTTCGTCTTGCCCGTGGGCTTCAGTAAAAAATGATGCCAAGGAAAAATAATTAATAAGAAAGGGTTGAATCTGTTCGGTTACAAAAGCCTCTGCTTTAACATATTCAATAGGTACATTTAAACCAAGTGACTTGCAAAGTTCTTTTGTCCAAGCTCCGGTTGCAAGAATAACATAATCCCCATAAAGCTTTTCCCCGCTAGCCAACTCCACACCCTTACATGTATTTCCCGCGGCAATTACTTTTTTAACCTTGGTTCTTTCCCAAACCTCCAAACCGTACCGTTTCCCCTGACCAATAAAAGCATTCATCAGCTTAAAACCGTTTAAATGGCCTTGTTTGCAGTAGCTTGCTCCACGGATACTGTCTGTTGACAGATTAGGCTCTACTCTTTTTAACTCATTCCGGTCAAGCAAATCAATTTTTAATCCCCAGCTCTGTTTGATTTTTGCTTGTTCGATTAAAAAAGACATATCTTTTTCATTTTCCGCTATAAGTAAGGAACCCATTTCCCGATATTCCAAATCAAGATTAAATTCTTTTTCTAGCTGCTGTACCCTTTGGTAACCTTCTAGAGTTAGTTCTAAGCTCAAACCTGGTTCAGAATCTTGTACCTGGACACAACCGAAATTCCCGCCTGAAGAGCCTGAGCCGACTTCATTTTGTTCCACAAGGATAGTTTTAATTTTATTCTTGGCTAAATAATAAGCAATACTACAGCCAAAATAACCGCCCCCAACCACAATAGCTTTCTTAGACATCCCCTTCACCACCTATCTCCAAAGAAGATACTGGGATAGGAACAAGAGGAAATCTGGCTTTATCAAGTTCTAAGGCTTCTTCTTCAGGAACTCCTTCCCTTAAAAGCAGAGTAGTAATCAGTTTACTGCAAGTCCGTCCTTGGCAAGCACCCATTCCGGCTCTGGTAGCTCGTTTTATACTTTTCAAAGTCTGCTTGCCTTCCCTGATTGCTTGTAATACCTCTTCTTTTGTCACTTCCTCACAACGACAAATATACTCTTTACTATTCATTACTAACACCGTCTCTCCGATATTTAATAAAACGCACTATTTCCAGATATTCTTTAGGAACTGCAATAGTTACCAAAGCTGTTTTATTAAGGTTTGGCCTTTGCTCAACTTTAACAACTGTAACAGGACAAACTTCTTTTCCCTCTCTGCTAACCCCCGGAAGTTCCGCACCTTCTTGGGGTAGGGGCAAATATTCATAAGGAAAAGTTAAAGTCCCAAGTTCTTCACTAAATGAGTAATCGACAACAAAAATAGCCTGACCAGGACAAGAGGAGATACACTTTTTACAGCCAAGGCAAGCTTCTTGGTCCAGTAAAGGGATGCCTGTTATATCTTGTTGGGAAAACTTTATAGCACCTACCGGACAAGCATCTTGACAAGGATTGCAGGGAATATCCTGCAGACATTCAATTATAGCTATCGGCCCTTTTTCCAGTCTTTCAACAGTAGGGTAGTCTTCTTTAGCTTTTAATTCTTCCAAACTTATATAGCCTTTGGATCCTACATCATGAAACATATTTACACCACCCTCCCACTTCCAACTTCCTTTAACATTGTCAGCAAATGCTCTTTAGCATCCCTTCTTGCTTCACCGAAAGTTCCTTTGCGCAGCTCATTTAAATTCTTCCAAATATCCTTTTTTAATCTTAAAGCTTGGGAGGGTTCTAAATAGCCCAAGCTTTCGGCAGCAGCAACACCGGCCAGCCTACCTTCTTCCAAGGCTGTACTGGCTTCTTCCACCCCTGCTAAATCCCCACAGACATAAACTCCCTTAACAGAAGTTTCCATGTTCTTATCGTGTAAGATAGTGTGTCCTCCTAGCCTAGGCTCATAATGGAAGTCACAACCTAGCATGGTAGCAAGTTCAACTTTGGGAGATAAGCCCACAGCCAATAGTACTGTATCAACCTTAAACTGTTTTTCTGTACCGGGAATTGGGTCAAAAGACTTATCAATTTGAACTATTTCAGCTGATTGGACCCTGTCTTCTCCTGATGCCCGAGAAATAGTATGTTTAAGATAAAACGGAATGCCTAGTCTACTTACTTTGCTAGCATGAACACCATAGCCGCTTATCCCGGGTAAAGCATCTACGATTGCCACAATATCGGCACCTGCTTGAGTTAACTGGTAAGAAACAATTAATCCTACATTACCGCTACCGATCACTAAAATCTTTTTCCCAGGTAATACACCATGAACATTAGCAAAAGTTTGAGCAGCCCCTGCTGTCATGACTCCGGGAAGTGTCCAACCTGGAAAACTGACCGCATTTTCTTTGGCTCCAACTGCCAAGATTACTTTTTTACTTTTATAGCCAATCAACTTTCCAGTTTGCTCTTCGTAAACACTAATAAGGCCATCTTCCAAGCAACCTACAACCCTGGAGTTTAATTTAATCTTAACTCCCGCTTCAGCTGCTTCTCGCAGGAGCTTTTGACCAATATCAATTCCTCGCCAACCGGCATAATGATCCTGGGACCCAAAAAATTTATGAATTTGTTTAAACAGCTGACCACCTAAAAGATGATTTTCATCTAAAAGGAGGACAGAGGCACCCGCCTTAGCTGCATTTATGGCTGCACCCAAGCCTGCCGGTCCCCCTCCTACAATTAATACATCATAGAGCATTATGGTCACCTATCTTTCCTAAACCTTTTTGGGTCGTAATTACCATACCATCCCTAACCGGCGTTACACATGTTCGCGTATTGGGAACCCCGTCAACTATCATTACACAGTCGTTACATTGACCTATGCCACAAAAAATACCTCTAGGCTCACGCTGCTTTTTAGTGTATCTAAAAGTATGAATATTGTTGGCTAAAAGGGCTGCCGCGATCATTTCCCCTTCCTTGGCTTCCAATTTTTTACCGTCAACATAAATGGTAACATTCTTTCTTTCTTCCCGCTCTACTATGGGATGATTGATAATCCGACACATAAAGTCACCTTCTTTTTGGATCGATAATTTATTATTCTCTAACTTGTGATAAATACCTTTTTCACTAAAACTACTTTCTTCTGGTAAAAGGTTTGAGCTTCTGCTAAAATTAAATTAAGATATTTAGAAGTTTATCTAATTATCTAAGGAGGGATGACATGTCTTTGCAAGATACTTTTAAAGCTTTATCTGATAGTACCCGCAGAGAAATACTCAACTTATTAAAAAGACAAGATTTAAGTGCAGGGGAAATTGCTGAACAGTTCAATATTTCCAAGCCTAGTATTTCTCACCACCTAAATATTTTAAAACAAGCAGGTCTAGTTATTGATGAAAGAAAAGGGCAAAATATTTATTACTCTCTTAATACAAGTGTCTTAGAAGATGTTTTAAGTTGGTTTTTACAACTAAGGAGGAGGGAAGAGTATGAAAAAAATTGATTGGTTTCTGTTGGGCATAATTGGTGCTATGCTTATTTGCGGAGCAATAATCTACCCCAAGTTACCGGATCAGGTACCTATGCATTGGAATGCAGCAGGCGAAATAGATGGCTACGGCTCTCCTTTAGCAGGTGCCTTTGGTATACCCTTATTAACCTTAGGAATTCTGCTTTTACTTTTAGTCACCCCTAAAATTGATCCCCGTAAGGAAAATTATGCTAAATTTAGCGGAGTTTATAACATTCTTAAAACCTTTTTAGTTCTTTTTATGGTTTTTATGTATATTGTTACTCTTATGGCAGCCTTTGAACATCAAATTAAAGTTGGACTTTTTGTTAAATTTGCTCTTGGTCTGCTGTTTGTTGTTATAGGTAACTACTTCGGTAAAATAAGACATAATTACTTTGTTGGCATTAAAACACCTTGGACCTTAGCAGACGAAACTGTATGGAATAAAACCCACCGTTTAGCCGGTCCCTTATGGATAGTTGCAGGAATAGTTGCCCTAGTAGTTGCCTTTTTCGACCATCCTGCTAGCTTTTGGATTTTTATGGCCTGTCTAATGATTGCAGCCATAATACCAACTATTTATTCTTATGTAATCTACAAGAATACAAGCAAATAGGTAGCTCTTTACTCTCAACAGATAATAAAAACACCGCTTTTATTAATAATAAAAACGGTGTTTTTTAAATCATGAATTATATAAGACCTTTTTTAGCTTTAACGGCTAAAGCGCATTCATTTTTAAATTTTGTTTTAAAGAGCCTGGCTTGCGGCTACAATGTCCACACCTGTATCTAGCACATTTTTAATGACAAGATCCTGCACTTCGACAGGCGCATTGAGAGTAATCTTAGATAACATTTCTTCTACCACAGGAATTAAGTCACGGGGAATCGGTTTTGTTGTGATAACTTTTACACTTTTAGATGTGCTATTCTCTACTTTTACATAGCCAAACATATTTCTGTTTGGCAGGTCTAGTAAATCAATAGCAAAACGATATCCTCGCTCGCAGTTATTCCTTTCAATAGAATAAATTGCACTTTCATCATATTCAACGTCTATAGAGCATCGTAAAGGACAGTTTAAACAAGTAATTTGCTGCATTTTATATCTCCTATCTTTGCTATATTAACTTACTTCTATTTTAATAAACGGAAAAGCATTTGCAATGAGAAAAAGTACCAACCCTAAATGGTTGGCACCTTTAATATGTTGAAAAACTTTTAAGCTAATGCTTCCTTTTCAGCTACTCCAAGCATGTCTTTTAAATCTTGCTCTGGATCGGATATTAGTTTAAGTCCAAAGTTTTCAACTAAGACATTTAAAACTCCGGGGGTTATAAATTCTGGGGCTCTCGCGCCAATTCGGATATCTTTAACACCCAGGCTTAATAGACCTAGTAAAATTGCTACAGCCTTTTGTTCAAACCAAGAAAGCACAATGCTTAAAGGCAGCTCATTTACACTACATTCAAAAGCCTCTGCCAAGGCAACAGCTATTTTCACCGCAGAAATTGAATTGTTGCATTGTCCCAAATCGATATAGCGTGGAATATTGGTTCCTGGAACAGCCCCGTAGTCAATATCATTAAAACGGAACTTACCACAGGAAGTAGTTAAAATGACACAGTTTTCCGGTACTGAAGTTGCAAGAGTACGGTAATACTCATGTCCTTTCATAGGAGCGTCACAGCCGGCAATAACAAAAAATCTTTTGATTTTACCTTCTTTAACAGCTTCTATTATCTCTGGAGCTAAACCTAAGACAGTCTTATGATGAAAACCGGTTAAAATCGTTTTGTCAGATTCCACGTTAGCTTCCGGCAATTCTAGAGCCTTTTCAATAAGTGGAGTAAAATCATTGTTTTCTATTTTACGAACTCCCTCCAGGCCAGTTACGTCATAAGAGAACATCCGATCTGCATAGCTACCTCTAATGGGCATTACACAGTTGGTAGTAGCTAAAATAGCCCCTGGGAATTCTTCAAACACCTTTCGCTGATCAAGCCAAGATTTGCCAATATTTCCTTTCAGGTGCTTATATTTTTTAAGTTCAGGATAACCATGAGCAGGTAACATCTCAGAGTGAGTATAGATATTAATCCCTTTACCTTCAGACTGCTTAAGTAGTTCTTCTAAAGCAAACAGATTGTGACCTGTTACAATAATACATTTTCCTTCAATTTTATCACTAGAAACTTTAATGGGCTGAGGTATTCCTAACCTGTCTGTATGGGCCTTATCCAGCAGTTCCATAGCTTTGATAGTAGCAGTTCCCACTTTTAAAGCCATGTTAATATGTTCTTGTAAATTAAAATTAACGTTAGTTAAAGTAAAATACAAAGCTTCATGGGTAATTTTATCAATTTCAGAGTCTGTATAACCCATTTCACGAGCATGAGTGGCATAGGCCGCAACACCTTTCAGACCTAAAACAATTGTATCCTGAAGACTTGCCAAATCTTCATTCTTACCACATACACCAATTTTTGTACATCCCCCTACCGGAGTTTGAGAACATTGATTACAAAACATATACGCATTCTCCCTTCTAAACTAGCTAATTTTTATTATAGGATTTAACCTTAGGACAAGCTGTGATATTAATCACATTCTAGTAATTTTTATCATTTTTTTATGTATTTACCATACTATCCATTTTAAAACCGAAACTGTTTTCCCCAAAAAATAAATCCTCCGCAGCTTGCTTATGGAACTTATATTCGGGACATAAAAGTAATTACAGGCTCCTTGCTTGTTTAAATAATCTTAATATGATAAAAAAATAGTAATGAGAATAGAAAGGGGAGAAAAAAATTGGCAAATCACATTGAAACTAAAGAATTCCAAACTGAGGTAAAACAGATGTTGGATATTGTGATTAACTCCCTTTATACTAATAAAGAAATTTTTTTAAGGGAGTTAATATCTAATGCTTCAGACGCCTTAGAAAAAGTTCGTTATGCCAAATTAACAAATCAAGATATTTTAGATCCTTCAATACCACTCGAAATAACCATTCAAGCCAATGAAAAAGAAAATACACTTACCATTACAGATACCGGAGTAGGAATGACAAAAGAAGAATTGGTGGAAAATCTAGGCACAATTGCTCACTCAGGTTCCAAAAGTTTTCTGAAACACCTGGATGAAACTGAACAAAAAAACCTGGATATTATAGGCCAATTTGGTGTGGGCTTTTATTCAGCCTTTATGGTGGCAGAAAAAGTTACCCTTTACACCCGTTCCTATAAACCTAACTCCGCAAGCTTAATCTGGAAATCTGGCGGTACAGGTACTTACACTATTGAGGAAACTCAAGATCTAAAAAGAGGCACAAAAATCGTCCTCCACCTTAAAAAAGATGCGTCAGAATATACTAAAGAATATACAATCAAGAGTATTATAAAAAGATACTCTAGCTTTATTCAGTTTCCTATCCTGGTCAATGGTGAAAAAGTTAATACTATAGAAGCTATTTGGACAAAAAACAAAAATGAAATTTCTGACGAAGAATATAATGAGTTTTATAAATACCAAGCAAATGCTTTTGACGAACCACTACTAAAACTTCACTTTAGTGCAGATGCCCCACTTGCTATCAATGCCTTACTCTTTATTCCTAAAGAAAATCTAGAACGTTGGGGGTTTGGTAAACTCGATCCGGGAGTAAATCTTTACTGCCGTAAGATTCTTATTCAGCAGGAAGCCGAAAGCATCCTACCTAAATGGCTGCGTTTTGTAAAAGGAGTGGTGGATAGTGAAGAACTTCCACTAAACATTTCCAGGGAAACTATGCAGGATAACGCCTTAGTAGCTAAAATTCGCAAAGTTATTACTAAGCGATTCTTAAAGTTCCTACATGAACAAAGTAAAAATGACCCAGAAAAATATAGTGCTTTTTGGCAACAGTTTGGCATTTTCATTAAAGAAGGCTTAGTGACCGATTTCGAATACAAAGATGAACTTACCCAACTCTTACGCTTTGAATCGTCTAAAACTGAGCCAGGAAAACTTATCTCCTTGCAAGAATATGTCGAGAGAATGCCTTCTAAGCAAAAGCAAATTTATTATATTAACGGAATGAGGCGGGAAATTGTAGAAGCCAGCCCTTACCTGGAAGCTTTTAAAGTCAGAGAAATCGAAGTTCTCTATACTTATGATCCGGTAGATGATTATGTCTTAACTACTGTTAATGAGTTCGGCGGTAAAAAACTTGTTTCTGCTGATCAGGAAAACATAGATTTGCCAGAAACAGAGGAAGAAGCAGGCGAAGAATTACCTGCAGAAGAACTGCCTGTTTTTAAGGCTTGGTTAAAACAAACTCTGGGCGAAAAAGTTTCTGAAGTCAAAACCTCTAAACGCTTAACAACCAGCCCGGCTATGGTTTTAAATCCGGAAGGCATGACTAACAATATGCTAAAGATGATGCATATAATGAACCCTGACCAAAAAAATAATACTCCTCGCATACTTGCTATCAATCCGAAACATGAAATTATTAAAGGTATTAATGAGCTGCGCAAACAATCAGATCCCTTTGCCGAAGTTGCAGCTTGGCAGCTTCTTGATACTGCTTTACTTTCTGCAGGGTTACTTACCGATCCAAGTGCTACTGTTCAAAGAATGAACAAAATTTTAGAAAAAGCTTTAACTAGGTATTAAAAAAGCCCCCTACAGGGGCTTTTTTAATAACCTAAAGATTCTCCTATAACCACTACCGTCACATCAGTTGCAAATGGTTTTTTATACATAATTGATAACACGTTACAAATTCGGCTTTTACCTTGACAATCCATACAGTACCCTTTAACGGTACAAGGATTTTGGGTTTGCAAGCGAAGGTTGTTCTGGGGTGAAGCAACAAGCTCTATACGTTCGATAGCAGCGTTAATATCTTTACATATTTTATTTACCCCAGCTACAATTATTACCTTTTCAGGTCCAAAGGTCATAGCACCAACCCGGTTTCCTACCCCGTCCATATTGACTAAAACCCCATCTAAAGTTAAGGCGTTAGTACTAGTTAAAAATACTTGGCAAGCTAACTGCTCATGTCTTATTCTCGATTTTTCCTCAGGTGTCAGTCCAGGTAAATTGTGATCAAGTATTTTAGCCCCCTTAGCCTTAGCCAATTCAATAATATTAAGCTCTTTTAAAGTAACAGAACCTCCACAACCAACCTTGGCACCTTGAGGTATTAAATTAAGAATATATTCTACTGCCTCTATACGCTTAGAAAAATAAAAAGCATCAAAGTTGTTTTGCTTTAAACTTTTAACAACTTCCCTGCCTATTATATCTACATGTGCAATACTACCGGACAACTCTACCTCTCCTTTTTATGAACCAACTATTTATTCTAGTACATTATACTTTAGATCAGTCTTTTTCCTACTGCTTTGGCTAGCTCAGCTCCATTAACCAATAAGTCACAAACAGTAGCACAGATAATCTGCGCTGGAATAATGTAGGCCGCATATTCATCAATTACCCTAAAATCCTTAGAGTGTAAATCTCCGGCAAATCCCCCTAAACATAACTGGCTTATAGGAAGCTTTTGGGATAAATCACCTAAATCTGTACATTGATAACCATGCTCCTGGTGCTTGACTTTTTGATTAACTAAAACCCGTTCAGCATTTAGTGTATATACTTTATTAAGTAAAGGATCAGATTCATAGGGCTTATAGCCTGGGATCCGCTCAATTTCGAGCTTACAACCAATTGTATTAGCCCCTCCTTGGGCCGCCCTTATAATTTTTTCTCTCACATTTTTTATAGCCTTAATAGTTCGTCCTCTGATCTGAACTTCCAAAACAGCTTCCTCAGGAACTATATTAAGGACTTTACCTGCTTCAGTTAAGATAAAACTTACCCTAATGTTATCCCCTTCGGGAAATGTATCACGTAAAAATTGGATACCATTTATACTTAAGATAGCAGCGTTAAGGGCATTAACACATCTACTGGGGTTAAGTCCGGCATGACCGCCCTGTCCTATAAACCTAAACCTGTTTATCTCATAACCGTTACAGCTAACGCACAAGATAGCTTCAGCCTGATGTTCATTGTCCCGGGATAAAGCATGAGTGGTAAGTGCCATATCTACATCATCAAAACAGCCAAGCCTAAGCATTTCCTGCTTGCCACTAGAAAACTCCACTTGTCTTGTCTCAAGAAGATGGTTTCTGAAATTAAACTCTAAGTGTTCTTCGGCAGGTACAGCAAAAAATATCATGTCCCCATCAAGTTGACTACCCACTCCAGACTTAACTAAAGCTTCAGCTGCAGCCAAAACGGCTACTAGCTGCATATGATGGCCACAGGCGTGAGCTGCTCCCGTTTCTTTATCAGCTAACGGGTGTTCTGGACAGTAAATAGCATCTAGCTCACCTAAGACCCCCACCGAAGCATAGCTGTTTTTTCCCTGAAACCTACTTTTTACACCGGTTAGGGCATACTTTTCAGTTTTTAAACCTAGCTCTTTAAAAAAGTCCTCTACGAGCTGAGACGTTTTATGTTCGCGAAAACCTAGTTCTGGTGTCCGGAAAAGCTTATTTCCTAAATCAATAAACTTTTGACTATGCTGTTCCAAATAACCAATTGCCTTTTCTTTTAGTTTTTTCATCCCTTCTCCTTTTAATCAGCTTTTTAAAAACTAAAACTCAGCTGCCATCACATTTCCTCTTGATTCCTGATATTTTTCATTCCCTAGTTCAATGGCTCGCTGTAAGATTTTTTCCTCGTCAACTGTACAGAATTTTTGATTTTCTAAAATAACCTTTCCATCAATAATTACCGTTTCCACGTCACTTGCTTTACCACAATAAACTAAGGATTGTATTATGTCATGTAAAGGTTGGATATGGGCTAACCTGGGATTTAAAACAACAAGATCAGCAAGTTTGCCTTCCTCAAGAATACCAGCTTCTATTCCCAACATTTTTGCCCCAGCTTCGGTAGCCATCTTAAACATTTCAGCACCAGAAATAACAGCCGGATCTTCATAAGCAGCTTTCTGGAGCATTGCACCAAAACGCATTTCCTCAAACATATCTAAAAGATCATTGGAAGCAGCGCCGTCAGTAGCTAAAGTAACGGGAATACCTTTCTTTAAATAAGTCACGATAGGGGCAATTCCACTCCCTAGTTTAGCGTTGCTCTTAGGATTATAAATCACGGTTACTTCTTTCTTTTTAGCCAATTCAATTTCATCCTCAGTTAAATGTACACAATGGATAGCACAAATTGGCCTGGATAAGAAATCAAGGCTATCCAGATAAGCTAAAGGCGTTTTATTGCACTCGGTAAGGGATTGCTCAACTTCCCATTTTGTTTCAGAAACATGAATGTAAATTTGCAGTCCCCCATACTCTTCAGCTACTTGTTTAAGCCAATCCAGATAATCTGGTGTACAAGCAAAAGGGGTAGAAGGAGCCAAGGCTACCTTTAAAATACCATTATTATGCCATTTTTCTATATACCCTACCATTTCTTGCTTCTTCTTATCTTCTGTTTGCATTAAAACCTTAGGAATCCATCTGTTAACTGTTTGTAGCGCCCCTGTTGCCCGTACACCGATATCTGACCAGGCTTCAAAAATACTATCCAGAGTAATATCCATATCCACAAAAGAAGTAACGCCGGACCTGACCATTTCTAAAGCACCTAAACCTGCATAATAATAGCCTAGTTCTATACTATTGTGTTGACGATGCTCCTGATGAATAATACGGGAAAAGGGGAAAGTTACCTGCTCACACCACTCTTTAAGTCGCAAATCGTCTCTAATTCCTTTTAGCATATTTTGATACAGATGCGTATGAGCATTAACCAGCCCAGGGATGACTATCTTACCTGTTCCGTCAATTATTTTTACTTCATCTTTCCATTGGTCTAATTTAAAATGACCAATTTTTTTAATCTTGTTTCCCTCAATTAGCAAATCTATATTTGTAAGCACTTTATCCGCTTTTTGCACAAGGTAGCTAATATTCCTAAGTAAAATCACTAAAACTCCCCCTTATCTATTCCATAGCCAAAGCTCTAACTTGGAGGGCTTTATCCTTGGGAACTATGAGTCTGACAATTGGGGTATGGTCATTTTTAGGACTAACTATAACCTTGTCAACATGAGCTTGGCAAATTACCTCGCCCTCATTATTTCTAGCCCTAACCTGTTGTCCTTTTACAGGGAGAGGTAAATATTCATAAGGTATATCTACACTTGCCTCATGGGGACTGTAATCTAAATCGACTACAAAACAGGCTTGGCCTGGACAAGCAACTATACACCGACCGCAACCAGTACATAAATCCAGGTTTACTTCAGGTATTGCAGTCAAATCCTCCCCTACTCTGATGGCGCCTGTTTGACAGGCGTATTCACATGGATTGCAAGGGATCCTTTCAGGACAATCAACTAATACTTTTCTTGCCATAGCCCCCACTCCTGTTTATGATCTTATCTAAAAGGTTTAAGGCATTTATCCCACTTATTAAAGACTGTTCAGCCAGATTTAAGCCGCTGCGAGTCATTTCTTCCAAATTACGTTGGGGTGATAACAGAGGATAATCACTACCTAATAAAATCTTGTCTAATACTCCTACTTCCTGTGCTACCTTATATACTTTAGGCTCATATAGAAACGGTGAGGCAGCAGTATCATAATAGACATTTTTGTATTTTTCTTTAAGCTCAGGCATCAATTCATAGAAAAAGAGCCCCCCACCCCAATGGGCAAAAATTACTGTTAAGTCCGGATTCTTATCTACAAAAGCATTAAGTTTTACCGGAGTTGTTGTTGTCTTACCAGGATAATAGTGTCCCACAGGTTCATTGGAATGGACAATTAATGGCATATTCCTCTCCTGCAAATAACCGGCAAAAATGATACTGTGTTTTGGGTTTTCTATTTCAAAATTCTGACCATCAGGAAATATCTCACCAACGCCGATAAGTCCTAAATCTAAACACCTGTCCAATTCCTGCTCAACCTTGGAATCATTAGGATTAACAATCCCAAACCCTATCAGAAAATCAGGATGATTTTTTACAGCCTCAGCTACATAATCATTAACCATCTTGCATAAACCAGGATCTTTAAAACCAAAACCAAAAACTACAGCTTTATCTACACCTGTTCTTTGTAATTCGGCCACAACCTCTTCAGCAGTTGCAAACTTATTTTTAGGACTATCCGATAAAAGCTTAAAATAAGGTTCTCTGGCGCCTATTTTCTGATAATCTTTAATGATTTCCGGCGGAGTTACGTGGACATGAAAATCAATTTTCATTTTCCTTACCCCCAGCTAAATCTAAATCTGCTATCACCTTGAGGGTTACTGGTCCGACCGGATACCGAATACTACCTGGCAGGAAATGAGCCACAGGCATCCCTAAATAAGCACTTAACAATTTTGCCACGAGCCTCTTGCAGCTTTTACCCTGACAATAGCCCATGCCAGCTCGGGTTCTCTTCTTAATTGCTTCTAAGGAAGTATCTCCTGCTTGTAAAGCTTGGATTATTTCCTCCTTTGTTACTTCTTCGCACCGACAAATTATTTCTCGTTTGCTCATAGACATGACTCCTTAGGAATTTTCATGCTAATTATTCCTTGTTTAGCTAGTTGTCTTTTCTCGCCAAAAGGCCCCTGGCGTAGCTTGGTCAGCCTGTCTTTTATCTTCTGCATTTCATCATCCACTTCTTTAAAGTTCCTTAAGCCAAGTTTTTGGACTGCTGACAAACCTGCTAGACGACCTTCATCTAACGCTGTGCTGGCTTCTTCCACTCCGGCCAAATCACCGGCAACCAAGATTCTGCTTTGGGAGGTACACATATTTTCGTCATGCCAGGGCATCATACCCCCTAAAACCGGGGAATATATTAGGTGACACCCACATAAGGCGGCCAACTCCACTCTAGGATTAAGACCAACAGCTAAACAAAGGGTATCTGCGTCTAAAGTAAACTCTGTTCCGGCAATAGGTTTCATATTACTATCAAGCTTACAGAGAATAACTTGTTCCAAGATTTTTTCTCCTATCGCTTCCTTTACAGTATGACTCAGCAGTATTCTTACTCCTGCCCTTTTTACCTTAGCGGCATGAACCGCATAACCGGATATTTGAGGTAAAGCCTCCACGATTGCTAGTACTTCTGCCCCAGCCTGTTTTAGCTGGTAAGAAACAATTAAACCAACATTACCTGAGCCTACTACTACAAACTTTTTACCCGGTAAAACCCGGTGTAAATTAACCATAGTTTGGGCAGCCCCTGCAGTAATAACTCCGGGCAAGGTACTACCGGGAAAACTTAAAACATTTTCCGAAGCTCCTGTGGCCAAAATAATAGTTTTCCCTTCAAATTTCAGACCTTTCTCTCCACAATAAGCAGTTACAATACCCCCCGGAAAAACACCCCAAACCCTTGTATCCAACTTTAAAACCACGTTTAAGCTAGCTGCTTCCTTAAGTAAGTTTTCACCGATATCAAAACCTCTGGTGCCGGCATAATGTTCTTTTGAACCAAAAAACTTATGAATCTGTTTAAACAACTGACCGCCAGGTCTGGAATTCTCATCAAGAAGTAAAGTTCTAGCCCCTAACCTAGCTGCTTCTACAGCAGCCCCCAGGCCAGCCGGTCCTCCACCAATCACGATTACATCAAATTTATTCATATGTTGACTCCTTTCCAAACCCATGCTGTGTTTTTATTTCCATTCCTTCCCTGATTGGAGTCACACAAGTTCGAACATTAGGAACGCCATCAACCTCCATTACACAATCGGTACATTGGCCTATCCCGCAAAATAAACCGCGAGGTTCATTAAACTTATGAGTGAATCTAAAAATTTTTATACCATTAGCCAGTAAAGCGGCGGCAATGGGTTCCCCCTCAATACCTTGTATTTCCCTGCCGTCAACTTTTACAGTAACATATTTTTTCTTTTCCATGGTTCCAAGAATAGGATGTTCTTCAATATGTGCCATAGTCTTCGCCTACCTTTTGGTGTAGAAGCGGGGCTTAGCCCCGCTTTTTACTTAATCTTCGTCATCATCTTCCAGTCCAGCCTCGGGTCCAACAAAAATACCGATCTTAGGCAAACCTATTAGAAGAGGTACTCCGATAATTCCGGCGCCGATAGAAAATATCGTTCTCTCAGTAGGAGAAATAGGAATTAGCATGTTCCACAAGGATGCGGGAAGTTGATATACGACTAAACTAAAATAATTGGCAAGGGCAGCAGCTCCAACCATTCCTGCAAAAGAAGCTAACCAAACTGCTATAAATTTTTTGAAGAAATTAGCTTCTTTGATTAATTTAGTTCCTATAATACCACCAATAATTGCCATAATAGCTCCCAGTCCATAAAATACAATTGCAAAAAATGGAGCCTGACGACCAATTTCATGGGTAAACCAGAGTACGGTACCAAGAGCAATAATACCTACAGCTATTGGCCACTTACCCCTAGAGACAGTACCTGATACAAAAGCATTAATAGTACCTATTAAAAATGTTCCTATCCCCGCCCAGGCTGTGTGGGGAGCAATAATTTGTCCGATAAAGTTACCGATGGCAGCGCAAAGAGCACCCCCAATAGGTCCAAAAAATACTCCTGCCAAGGGGACAAGGGCTGAACTAACTGAAAAAGTACCACCTGTTCCTAAAATAGGAATAGAAGGTAGCATATGAGCCACAGCAATTACAGCAGCCCAAACGGCAAGAACAGCGGGATGAGTATTTCCCATGCCCATTTTTTCAGTAAAGCTTTTCTCTCTTAACTTGACTTCACTCACGACTTCAACCTCCTTTTTTTAGTTATAGAGACTAATTTAGGTTAGGTTAAGGCTACAGGTTTCCACCTCCTTGTTTATTTCTTTTTGCCTCCCCAAAGACGCCTAGATTCCCAGGGCCTCAAGCATATTCAAGCCCAAGACCCGTTTTTTAGCACCTGAATCTATGTCTAAGTAATCAAACCTCTTAAGCATAGCTTCAGGGGAATCCCAAGGAAAATCTGAACCAAAAACAACCTTGTCAGGTAATTCCCGTACAGCTACTTGTAGGGCAGTTGCGTTTACAACCTCGGAAGTATCGAGGTAAATATTAGGACAGTTAAGGGCAACTTCAATTGCTTCAATCCAATAATCTCCTCCCAGATGTCCAACGATAATTTTCGCCCTGTTAAAACGCTTAGCTAATTCAAATACTGCCTTTAAATCAGTAACATCTACAGGGTAATCACAATGGATAAATACTGGAAAACCATTTTGTTCATGGGAAAATTGAAACAAAGGCTCTAATAATTTAGTGTTGCCATGAATACCTACTACTTCTCCGATACCTTTTAGTCCTAAGTCTAGAATTTTCTGCGCTTCCATGAGTATCTCGCTTTGAAATAAATCAATCTTGCCAAACCCAATCAACCTTTGGCAATGGTTAGCTACCACTTGAGCAAGTTTTGTATTGATATCCTGCAAAGCCAGCTCCTGACCCATTCCATTTTGGGCCTCAGTAATTCTGTTAAAAGTCGTTTTGGCATCCAATAAGGAATAAATGTGCTCACCCTTGGCTAACCCAGAAGAACAGACTACAGCCTTGTCGATTCCAGCTCGTTTAAGTCTTTTAAGTATTATCTCTTCCGGCTCGGTTAAATGAGTATGAGCATCAACCAGCATTAACCGCGTTACCGCCTTTCTCACTTTTTAGAGCAATTAATTTTTCGCCAAATTCCCCAACGTTGAGGATAGTTTGGTTTATGGGTATTTTCGGTTGTAAGCTGCGTGCAACTTCTGTAATTTGGGGTGGTTTAATATGGGTCATTCTAAGCTTGTCAGGGTGGGAGAACACTTCTCTTGTACTGCCGTCCAACAAAACCTCACTATTCATCATTACAATGGTTCTTTCGGTATACTCGGCAACTAAAGCCATATGGTGAGTTACAACCACCAAAGTATGTCCCCTTTTATTAAATTCTTTAGCAATATCCATGATCTGATAACAGCCACGGTAATCTTGACCGCTGGTTGGCTCATCCAGAATGATAATCTGAGGGCCCATGGCAAGGACAGAAGCTATAACAACCTTTGCCCTATCCCCTTTACTCAAAGCAGGAGGGAAGGCATCCCTATAATCATTTAAGCCTACTGCATCTAAAGCATAGTCGACCCTTTCCTTGATCTGAGCTTCGTTTAAACCCACATTTTTAGGCCCAAAAGCTACTTCTTCTTCTACAGTATTTGCGAAAAGTTGACGATCCGGGTTTTGGAGAACGAAACCCACTTCTAAGGCCAAATCTGATACAGGCACATTTATAGTATCTCTTCCGTTAACCAGAATTCTTCCTTCTGTTGGTCGCAAAAGCCCCGTAATATTTTTTAGCAGAGTAGATTTTCCTGCCCCGTTTTGTCCGATAATACCAACAAATTCGCCTTTTTTTATATCAATATTAATATTTTTTAAAGCTAGACTACCTTTTTCGTATTTGTAAGATAAATTCTCGATTTTAATAACTGATTCCCTCACGCTTCCCCCTCCTCATACCACTTGGTAAGCAACTGTATAGCCTCCTCTGGTAAAATTGGAAAGCCCTTTAAAAGCTGTCCCTTTTCTTCTAAAAGAGTGGCCAGTTCAGATACTTGAGGTGGACGAATCCAGTTGTCTTTCATTAACTTTGTATTCCTAAATATTAGTTGAGGAATGTCAAAGGCTTGTATCTGGCCATCTTTTAAAACCAGTACCCTATCAGCAAATTTAGCAATTTCTTCACTCTTATGAGTAGCAATAACAACAGTCATTCCGTACTCATCCTTTAGTTCTCTGATAACACTAAATACTTCTTCCGTACCTATAGGATCTAGCTGAGAAGTTGGCTCATCTAACACCAAAATTTTAGGTTTCATGGCTATTGCTGCAGCAATGGCCAGTCGTTGTTTTTGCCCACCGGATAAGGCTGTAGGATGGCGTTCTGCATATTGTTCTAAACGTACTACTTTCAAAGCCCAACGGATTCTTTCTAAAATTTCCGGAACTGGCATACTTAAATTTTCTGGTCCAAAGGCCACTTCCTCTTTTACTTTAGTAGTAAACAGCTGAGTTTCCGGATCCTCCAAGACCATCCCTACAATCTGCGACAATTTAGATATTGGTGTCTGTAGGGTATTTAGACCTGCGACCGTGATAACACCTTTCAATTTTCCTTGCTGAGAATGAGGAATAACCCCGTTTATGCATTGACAAAAGGTTGTCTTACCTGCACCATTTTCCCCCATTACAGCAATAAATTCCCCTTCTTTAATTTCTAGATTTAACTCCTTTAAAACCCACTTTTTTGTTCTGGGATAGCGATAAGATACATTATCAACCTTAATTATAGTTTCCGCCACATCTGAACCCCCTACCATGCAAAATTCACCCAAAGAGCAATTCCGCATAATATTAGTATTAAAACTAAGGCTACTATATCGACGTTCTGAAGTGAAATATCTTCGATAAAAGTTTTTGTTTTACCAGCACCAAAAGCTCTGGAATCCATAGCTACACCCATTAATTGGGCCCTGCGCATAGCTCCAATTACCAATGGAACTACTAGCGTAGGATATGCTTTAAATTTCTCTATCAATTTACCCTTTTCAAAAACTGTAAGCCCGCGCATTTTTTGCGCATCCATTATTACCTTGGTTTCATCCTGGAATGTTGGGATAATATTAAGGGCAGTAGTTGCCATGTAGGCAATTTTATAGCTCATGCCCATTTTAACCAAACCTAAAGCAAGCTTGTTAATAGGTGTAGTCATAATAACCAAAGGCATAAAACATATTAAGGTGAGAAGTCTAAAGCTTAATAGTAAACCGAAAATCGCTCCCTCTAAACTGAAAAAACCTTTAAAAAGATAATGTTCACCAGGTAAAAATAAAGATTGCACTACAGTTAAAAAAACAAAAAGACTTAACAAGAATTTTAAAAATCCTTTAACCTTATTTAAAGGTAAACCAGCAATGTGCCAACACATAAGACAACTTAAAAAGAAAGCTGCTATCACAAAAAAGTTCGAAAGTAAGAAGATTGTGACTGTTACAACTATTAGGGTAATTAATTTTACTCTTGGATCAAGTCTGTGTACCAATGAATCTCCCGGATAATAATCAATTACACTCAATTAGATCCCTCCTTAAACTCTATCTGGGGAAAACATTTCTATAGGCCAATTGCTTCTTCCTCGTATATACTCTACTACTTTTACTCCAATGGCGGGTGCCGTTGTAAATGCCCCTTTAAAACCAGCCGCGGTAAACAAATTAGGTACTTTAGAACTAAATCCGCAAATCGGAAGCCCATCATTTGTATAAGGTGTTACGGCAGTCCATACTCTGACTATCTCCAAATTCATAAGTTTCGGAAAATATCTGCTGAAATTTTTAGCCGTCTTGTGAAAAGTTTTTAAGGGAACATCCTTACTGTCAAGTTCTTTTTCTTCAGTACCCTGACCTATGATTACACTACCACGAGCGGATTGAACAGCGCTTAAACCTATCCTTAAAGTAGTGGTCTTTAACATCGCTCCTGTTAAAAAACCTCCGCCTACAACAGGACCGAAAATTACTCTTGGTACAGGCTGAGAAACCATAGCTGTACCATGATGATATTTAAGGGGAATAGATGCGCCAGCCAGTTGAGCAATTAAACCGGACCATGAACCTGCAGCGTTAATAACTAAATTAGTTGTTATTTCTCCTTTTGAAGTTAAAACCTTATGGATCATCGAACCTTTTTTTTCAAAACCTATTACTTTTGTAAAGGGACGTATCCTAAGTCCGTATTGCTTACCTAGTTCAATAAACATTAAGGTTACGGCAAAGGGATCCAACCTTCCTTCCCTCGGACAATAAACCGCGCCGCAAACTTCATCGGGATACAAATAAGGTTCGACACTATTTATATCTTTACCTTTTAATATTTGTGGACTTATCTTAAAGTCCTTAAACCTTCCAACTATTTTCTCAGCCATTTCTTCTTGTTCAGGCGTTGCTAGTACTACAAGACCACCTGTTTCTTGAAAATCAATAGCAAAATCTTGAGCGAATAACTTATACATTTCCAACGACTCTAAAGCTAAGGAGATATGCCAATCTTCCCAACGATCAAATAAAGATATTTGACCTAAATTTCCTCCTGAAGCTCCAGAAGCAAATTCATTTTTGTCTAAAATAACTGTATCATAGCCTGCTTTGGCAAGGTTATAGGCAATAGCAGAACCGAGTACCCCTCCGCCAACTACTACGACATCGGCTCTTTCAGACATTGCCTCACTCCCTTCTGGTTCAGCTCATCTAATTGTCATTTAGAAAGGAAACTAACTTGGCTTTCCCAAACCAGGAAAGGCCAAGTTAATTGTAAACTGCTAATTATGCTTTTCTATAAAAAGATTTTTTCAACTTATCCGGTCTGATTACCCCAGCTTCAAAGGTACTACCAGTTGCATAATTAGTTATTTCATACCGGGCTACTGTATGTATATCTTTATCAACAATATAAAAATCACGTTTACCTTCTTCAAAAATATCTATAAAATCCTCACCATAACGCCTTGAAGCATTAAAAGGCAGCTTTTCAATAACTTCCTCTACTTCTGCATCTGTACAATCTACCACATAGCGTACCGTAACCCCGTAAAGAAGAGCTGTATTAACTCTGTCCATAGCAAATAACTCGTCTTTTACCGGAGGAGCAATGGGGCAAGTTCCCATGCCGCTGATTATCTTACTTATATCAAAACCTTTACGTTGAATTCTCCAGATAGACGCTTCAACTGTTCGAGAGCAGACCTGGATTGAGCCTGCCAGACTACCTGTTTTAGCTGCCAAAATATAGACGTTCTCTACTGGAATCTTACACTCATCTGCTATTTGCTGAGCTAGTGCTTCATCCGGTATTTCCTGAGTTTGGGCTGCAAAAACAGTCTCATGGTGGATATCTTGATAGTGCCAACATTGGGAGAAGATATCATTTTTAGCTATAGCTCTAGCTGGGCCGGAACCAATTGGATTAATATAACCTGGAATATCTTTGCTAGGCATTTTCCAGCCTGAAAACTGGGAAGACAAACAAGCAGTAGCCGGATGGTCGATATACACATCAATTGAAGGCAAAGTTATATCATCTGCAGAGAAAGTGCCAAAGTCCACATGACCAAGACCTCCAATGGTAGCTTCCACAAAAAGTTTGCCAGCCAGATAGCCTCCGGGCATTTCCACCCCCATATCCACTACTGTAGCTCCATTTTTCAGCTTGATGACTTTGCAGTTCAATTGTTCAGCATAAGGGATAATCTTTTCTTTAACAATCCTGACTGCTTCTTGGTTAACACTAAACATTTACCTTCCTCCTTTGATATAAAAAATGTAGTGCATAAATAAGTTTGTTAATTTTAATCAAGGGGTCCATCAGTCTTACGCAACATGGTCAGCTTCATGATTTCCGGTTTAAAGTAACACTTAGCACTACAAATAGCTTCATCCTTAAAATTGAAATATACCTCTTCCCAGGCAAATAACGGGCACAGTAGCGGTACATCCAGGTAATTTGCTAAAACTTCATCACTTATTGCAGCCTGAAAGTAAATCAGGGTTTGAGCTACTTCTTGATTACAATACTTCTTTAAAAACTTAAAAATGCTACGGCCTACTTGTTTAAGATCGGGCTGGATCAGGAATAGTCTTTGAGGAATGAATATTTCACAATAAATTGCAGGATTGTTATCGGCGTAATAAAGCCCCTTTCTAACCAATACTAGTTCATCATCTTCCAGCTTAAGAAACTTTTTAATTTTATCATCAGCTTTAATAAATTCGTTATTGAGTAATTTAAAGCTGGCTTGATGATTGCCATCCTCTATTAGATTGATAAAATCTTGAATTTGGTCAATGCGCATAACAGTATTTAAAGCACTTGCATGAATAAAATTGCCAAATCCATGTTTTTTACTAATAATACCTTCTTTATCTAAAGTCCTCAAAACTTCACGTATGGTACTGCGACTGACATTGAGTTGCTCGGCCAGACTGTCTTCCGAAGGCAACTGGTTATTTTTTTTAAGATTTAAATTATTAATCAATTTCAGCAAATTATGCTTTGTTTCTATGTAAAGTGAATTTCTCACTCCCTCCCCCCCTCTACTAATAGAATACTGTCTGAGGTCTGACAATGTCAATCAAAATTTTCTAAAAGAACATAAAATTTTAAAAACTATAGCAAAAAGAAAGACGAACCTAGCCAAGGTTGTCTTTACTTATAATTACTGTTATGCTTTTTTTGACATTCTTCACAATAGCCATAAATCTCTAAGCGATGCTCAAGAGGTAAAAAGTTAGTCTTTGCTTTGATGATGTCTTTTAGATCGTCATAAGGACAATAGTCAAAAGGTTGGGTACTGTGGCATTTCTTGCATATTAAATGATGTATATGCTCACGATGCTTTAAAAGTTTATATTTATTCTCCCCTGTAACCACTAGCTTTTCTATCAGATTATTTTTGGAAAGATAATCTAAAGTCCTGTAGACGGTTGAATAGTTTACAAAAACGCCATTAGTTCGCAATGCTTCATAAATTTCAGCTACATTTAGCAATTGGTCTGTACTAGCCAAGACCTCTAAAATTCCTTTTCGAGCCGGTGTTATTTTTTCACCCCTACCCTTTAGCGTATTAACTATAGCCTGAACAGTCTTCCCGCTCATCACCCTCCCCCTCTCCAGCCCGTGCTTTTTTAAGGTTGTTAAAAACAAAACTCTTGACCAGGTACATTAAAATCATGATACCGACCATCACTACTATTATTGCTCCACCTGGTGCCACATCATAAAAGTAAGAAAGAATGATCCCTGTGTAAACTGAAAATATACTAACCATATTAGCAATTATAAGAGTGGATTTAAAATCGTGACTAACTACAAGGCTTGCAGCTACAGGCAGTACAAACAATGATGAAATCAAAAGAGCGCCAATAATGGGCATACCGACAGCAACGATACTGGCTGTCATCAACAATAATAAATAGTTAAATAATTTTGTATTAATTCCTGCTAAACTTGCGCCATCCTCGTCAAAAGTTAAATAGAAAAACTCACGGTAAAACTTCAACACAACAGTTAATACAGTCAGGCCTAGAATCCAAATAACCCATATGTCACGTCCGGTAACGGAAACAATACTGCCAAAAAGCAAACTCTGAACTGATGTATCGCTGCTTTTTACAACATTAAACAAAATTACTGCCAAACCAAGACCAACAGAAGTAAAAATTGCTAAAGCTAATTCAGCATAGTCACAGAAAACTCTTCGAACTTTTTCGATACCAAAAGCAGTTACCACAGCTGTTATTAAGGCTGCTAAAATTGGATCTAAACGCAACAATAAACCACCTAAAACACCCGCTAAAGATACATGGGCTATTGTATCACCTACCATGGAAAGCCTTTTTAAAACCAGAAAAACACCAACAGTTGGGCAAAGTATCCCAACAATGGTGCCCGCTAAAAGTGCCCTTTGCATAAACTGAAAAGAAAATAATTCAATCCATATACCCATGTTTAAGTCACCAAACTCCTTAACTCGTACTTTTTTTACAGCTAAGCTTCCCTTCCGTCAATTCCAATATCTTTTTAGCACTCCCCTTAATTTTTTCATCATGAGTTACCATGAAAACACTCAAACCTAAATCTGAATTTAATTTAACTAAAAGATTGCTTAAATTCTCTTGAGCTGATTTATCTAAATTAGCTGTTGGTTCATCCAAAAGTAAAACTTCAGGGCAGTTGATTAAAGCTCTGGCAATAAGCACCCTTTGCAGTTCTCCCCCCGATAACTGGCCAATCTTCTTGAACCTTTTTTCAGGCAAGCCAACTAAATCTAAGACTTCTTCAATTTCTTTTTGGGGGTCGGATTTACTAGCCACCAAAGCATTTTTAGCTTTATTAAGCCAAATTATTTCCTGTACTGAAGCTGGAAAACTCGGGTTAAAAAAGTTGGTTTTTTGGGAAACATAGCCAATTTTAAACCAGTCTCTAAAGGCGTGAGCTTCTTGACCAAAGAGGATAACTTCTCCTGCTTGAGGCTTTAAAGAGCCAAGAATAAGCTTAAGAAGGGTCGTTTTGGCAGAACCATTAGGACCTGTTAAAACTATGTAATCTCCCCGCACTATTTTTAAGTTTATATTTTCCAGTATATTATTTCCCCCTGGATAATGAAAGGAAACTTCCTTTAACTCAATCATCGTATTCATTTGCTATTCCTCATTTAAAGCTGTCTTTAAATTAGCTAAGTTAGTGCGCATTATAGAGAAATAATCTTCTCCAGCCATGATTTCGGCAGCAGTTAAATTACCAAGGGGGTTTAACTCTAAGGTTTGAATGCCCAGTTCTTGGGCAATAGCCTCAGAAATTTTAGGAACAGTTTGGGATTCAAAAAAAACGTACTTAAGACCGTATTTCCGAGCCAGAGTAATAATTTCTCTAATTTTTGTAGGGGAAGGCTCAACTTCGGCCGTTAAACCTCGAATGGGGATTTGCTTTAAGCCATATTCTTTCGCCAGGTAGCCGAAAGCATCATGGGCCACAATAAATTCCTTGCGCCTACTGTTCTGTAAAGTTAACCTGTATTCTCGATCTAGTTTCTCCAGTTCTTTTACCAGCTGTGTAAAATTGTTGCGGTAATAATCAGCCTGTTCTTCATCTATTGCTATTAGAGCATTACATATAGTTCTACTTTGGCTAACAGCATTTTTAGGGCTAAGCCAAATATGAGGATCTACTCCATAATGTTCATGAGCTGTTTCAAATCCATGCTGACTACTATCTTCTCCCAGTTTCAACAAAGTAACATTTTCGCTGGCATTTATAAAGGTAACTTGTTCTTTTTCAAGAGCCTTCATAACCTTTGGTATCCAGGGCTCCATATTGGCGCCATTGTAGATAACTAAATCTGCATGGGCTAAATTGGTCAATAACTTAGCAGACGGTTCAAAACTGTGAGCATCAGCATCTCTAGGAACTATTTGGTTCACTTCAACTAAATCCCCACCAATTTTTTTGGTAAAATCATAGACAGGATATATGGTCGCATAAATTTTTAGCTTTTGTTCTATTTGGCTTTGGTTAGTAACAACTTCCTTTGCGCATCCAGTTAGCCCCAGGAAAAAAAATAGAAAAATAAAACTTAAATAACGAAAACTTTTGGGCATAACATGACCCCCTAGATGCAAATGATTTGCAATTGCATTATATATTATACTTTAGTTTATCCAAATATGACAATGCTATACTTTCAAAAGATAAAAAGCGTGCGAATTCGCCCGCTTTTAAGTTGACTATGCAAAACCCGCAAAGGTATAATCCCTTAGCAACAAAAAAGCACCTCCATTTGGGGGTGCCCTTTAATTAATTACTTTTCATCACTATTTTACGTTAAAAATATCTTCTTTTGCAATTTTACCTTCCGGACTAACTTTGATTTCAGTAGCTTTTACCACTTTCTTTTCTCCATCAACTTTAGTACATTCTACCATAACATATTCTTTGGTAGAATCACCGGTAGCCTTTGCTACATCTCTTACAATTTTCATTAGTGAGAAGTTGTGATCCGGATCTTTTAAGCAAAGTACTGCGCCTTTTTTGCTGAATAAATCGGCTAATATTTCACCATAACTTTTCTCCTGCTCTTTAATATCGCCTACAACATAATAATCAGCTTCAGCCTCAAGGTCAGCAGGAATGTTTTTCACTTGCTTTACTTTATTAGCTTTAAGATCAATACATGTAAGCAAGTGGGACAATAAGATTAAAATACCATGACCTTTATGACCGGCAATGATAATGTTTTTCTTTGCTTCAACACATTGTTCTAAATACTCTGCTTGATCTGGTGAGATGAATTCCGTTTCGGCTAAAGCGGCCAGCTTTTTACTTTTTATCATATGTATCTCTCCTTAAACTAGTAATGTTTCCTTAATATTATAACACTTAATCTTGCCAAGTAAAATTAAACAAGGGTTTATTTGTTAATTTTTTTGTTATTTTTTCTCATAATACAAATTTGGCACAACATAACCACCGGTCGAAGTAGATATCACATTGTTTTTTCCTACTCTGGTATACAAGCCTGACATTTTACCGTTATATAGATAAAGGCCTAAAATCTGTTTCCAAAACTCTACTTTGAGTTCCATGTTTAACATAGGAATTTGGGGAGGTACAACAAACTCTTGTAGTAAGTAATCTTTATCCCAAACCCTTTTCAGCACTTCCAGCCACTCATCTTCTGTATAATCCCGACCCACAAAGACTTCCCGGGAACCATATAGATCTTGGGGTTTAATAACTAAATCATCTTTTTGACTTATGGCTAGTTCCGAAAGTCTTTTGTCTCCCCTCAACACAGCAGTAAAAGGAATATGGTTAGTAATAAATGTTTTTTCCGAATCGGTAAAAAGATCTTGTACTTCAGGAGCATTTAAAACCTGGAAAATAATTTTGTTATGAATGATCTGGGAGCGAATTGGCCCTACTACACATACCCCTTGCTGCTTATACCCTTGGATAAAATCAGTTATTTCTTCCTGATACTTTACTACCTCGTGGTTTACCAGTCTGCGGTAAACCAAATCTATCGGCAACTGACCCCAGTATAACTTACCATTTTTAAGTTTTAACCTTCTTGGGTCAGTAATAACAGTTTTACAACCTTTAGCCTGGAATGCTTGTTGAAAAGCTTCAAACTCCCGGATGGTGGACACACCTTCCCAGTCCACAATAGCTACCGTAGGCAATTTTTTACATCCTATAAATTCCCAAAAATTTTTTAAACAAGCTTCCACCCAACTATCAAGCAGTTCAAAGTAAAACAAACTATACTCCTTATTTATTTCTTCCAATAGAGGGGTTGTCAAAAATATTTTGGCTAGCACATTATCTTCATTCATACCTGAAGACCCGTCTGTGTTAAATTCACAAAACTTTAGTTTTTGTTCAGGCTGGTAAAATAAGTCATAACGGGCCATGGGAGCTGGGTCTTTATACCCTGGATCTACTAGAATCAATTCCTCTGTCAAAGGATCAAAGTTAAAATACTTTCTAAAATCAGGGTTGTTTACATAAGTAGCCACAATTTTATTCAGGATGGAAGTCATTTTCTCCCCGGCTTGAGCAAGTTGTTCGATTTCTTCTTTGCTCCAAAAAACAGGCTGACATAAAAAGGGGATAGGAGTATCTATATATTTAGCTGACGAATTGGCTACCCGTACCTTAAGAGCTGCTAAAAACTTAGCAGGATTGTCCAAGCTCAATACTTTGTCAATAAAAGCTTGTGAAAGAATATCTTCCTTCATCCTAATCCCTACTTACCAGATTATTTAAGATACACCAACTTAAAGCTTCTTTCTTGCCTAAATGTATTTTTTCCTTGCTAAGTTTGGCAGGAGACTCCCCCTTCCTGATAAGGGATTGAAGGGGCTTAAGATAAGATTTTTCTTTCTCCTCCAAACCGTGTTCAGCTAAAGCCACTACTTCTTTAGCCAATTCATATAACTTTTGGCCTCTTAAGGTAGCATTTAATCCATAAGTTAAACATTCTTTTTTAGATTGAATGATGTCCTCATTAGTTACAGCGGAAACCAGCTCACTCGCTTTTTTAAAATTAGCTTCGTTGTAAAGAAGGCCTTTCCATAGCCCAATAACGCTAAAATTTAGTGGATAGGGAACAGCATCCGTCATTCGCACTTCTATATACTTTTTTAACCTTACATCCGGAAACACCATGGTCAATACATGTTCTAACTCAGGTAAGGAAAACCTTTGACAGTCGAAAACATCTTTCAGAGGTTTCTCCTTAGTGTAGTGAAAAGTATCGCCTTCAATTAGGAAAATAACGGGGGTGTTTAATAGGTATTCTGCATATTCATTATAACCAAAATCCCCGTCTAAAGACCCTGGAACTACTCCACAGCGGGCATCATCACAATTACTCCAGATAGCCACCCTCTGACAGTAATTAGGGTTAAGATTTCCTTCAAAAAAGGGAGCGTTGTCAAAAAGTGCAGCCATAACAGTTGTTAGAGCATTAGCTAGGCGAAACTTTCTTTTACAATCTTCCTCACTAGCATAATCAAAACATAAATGAATTGACGCGGTCCCACGCATCATATTATAAGCATACTTTCCCTTATCTCTAAAATGGTCTGCCATAAATTGATATCTCTTTTTGGGAATAAAAGGAATGTCTTTTATGGAGCTTTCAGGCTGATAACCTAGTGTAACCATGGCCAAACCGTGCTCATCTAAAAAAGGAACAACCTCATGTAAAAAAGTAAGATATTCCTGCTCCATCATTTCTAGGCTTAAAAGCGGCTTCATACTTAACTCAAATTGGCCTCCAGGCTCTAAAGTGACGGTAGAACCGTTTCTTTCCAGAGCCAGTAAATAACCGTCTTCATAATGGCCTTGCCAGCCTTTGTTGAGCAGGTATCTTAATATATCTTTAATGCCATTATCCTCATAATATGAGATTGCACGTAAGCTTTCTTTTTCTACTATAAAATGTTCCAGTTCAACACCGATCTTAAAGTCGGCAGGATTTTTTTCGCTATGGCGATAGTAATTTACTAAAGCCTCTTTTTGCCTTTTATAATCCATAGGTTAATCCTCCAAGTAGTATTTCTTGCTAATCTGTTATATTATAACACTAAGGCTTGGCAAAAAATGCAAAACTTTCATCAAAGGATAGACACTATTTAAGTTGGGATACTACAAAAGGAGGGATTAGGAATGAGAATGTATGATTTAATTTTAAAAAAAAGAAACGGAAATCCGCTATCTAAGCTAGAAATAGACTTTTTTGTTAATGGTTATACAACGGGAAAAATACCTGATTACCAGGCTTCGGCTCTGCTTATGGCTATCTACTTTCAAAAGATGACTAAAGAGGAAACAGCTCATTTAACTCTAGCCATGGCTAATTCCGGCCAAATTTTAGACTTATCTCAAGTCCAAGGTATCAAAGTAGATAAACACAGTACAGGCGGTGTAGGAGATAAAGTCTCCTTGGTTTTAGCGCCTCTAGTGGCTAGTGCCGGCGTAAAAGTACCTAAAATGAGCGGCCGAGGTCTTGGGCATACGGGAGGAACTATAGATAAACTTGAATCCATCCCAGGCTTTAAGGCCGATCTTACCCAAGAACAGTTTATCAATAATGTAAACGCTATTGGGATGGCTATTGCCGGACAAACTGCCGATCTAGCTCCTGCTGATAAAAAACTATACGCCCTTCGAGATACAACTGCCACAGTAGATAATATTTCCTTAATTGCAGCTAGTGTTATGTCTAAAAAGATTGCTAGTGGAGCGGACAAAATCCTTCTAGATGTAAAAACAGGCTCAGGAGCTTTTATGAAAACAGTTGAGGATTCACTTCTCCTAGCCAAAGAAATGGTGGAAATTGGGACAAATGTGGGTAGGGAGACAGTAGCTGTTATCTCTGATATGGATCAACCTTTGGGCTTAAATATCGGCAACGCCTTAGAAGTAAAAGAAGCTATTGCTACTTTACAAGGCCATGGCCCCCAGGATTTAGAAGAGCTCTGTCTGACTTTAGGAGCTCATATGTTGGTTCTAGCGGAAAAGTCTAAAGATATTCAGGAAGGAAGACAAATATTAGAAGATAAGTTGAAAAACAGTTCTGCCTACCAAACTTTCAAAAAGTTTATTATAGCCCAAGGAGGGGATCCTCTAGCCGTTAGCGACCCTGAAAACTATTTACCAAAAGCTAAGGAATCAGTCTCCTTGAAAGCTTGGGAAACTGGCTTTATCAACCGTATCTTAGCAGAACAGGTTGGTTTGGCAACTTTAACTTTGGGTGCTGGTAGGGAGACAAAAGAGAGCCCAATTGATTTGTCTGTAGGAGTCACTTTACATAAAAAAGTAGGAGAAGAAATAAGACAAGGAGAGAGAATCGCCACAATTTATTATAATGATGAAGCTAAAGCCGAGGCAGCTTTCGCTGTCTTAAAAAAAGCTGTATCTATCAGTTCTGCTAAGCCGGAGCCTCGCCCCTTAGTCTTTAGTGTAGTAACCCCTTAACTATGTTTTATTAAGTTTTGAGGACCGAAAGCATGGGGTAAAAGTTCGGATATGCTGGCCGAGCGAAATTCTCCCTTATTGTTAACCATGATTACCTCAATGTCTGAACCAAATTCATAGATAAACTGGCGGCAAATACCACAAGGGGTACAAAAATCTTCAGTATCGGCAACGCAGCATACAGCTTTGATATCTCTTGCTCCTTCAGAAATAGCTTTAACTATGGCTGTTCGTTCGGCACAAATAGTACCGCCATAACTTGCTAATTCTACATTACAACCGGTAAAGATTTTACCTGAAGAGGTCATAAGGGCTGCTCCTACAGGAAAATTAGAGTAGGGGGCATAAGCCAGTTTTTTAGCCTCTAAGGCTTTACTTATTAATCGACTTTTATCCATGTTTCTCCTCCTTTATCGAACTAACTAATTGTTCTAAAATATGGTTAGCCTGGGGTGGACAACCTGCAACATTAATTGTAAATCCTCTGGTACAGGCTCCAACACCAAATCCTGTTAACCTTTTCCCCTTATACCCTTGCCCTACGTAAATGGGAGCGGGGTATTTCTCTAGCAAGCCCTTTTCTTTTAAGCGCATTAAGGCGTGCATCAAGTTACCGTAACAAGCCGAGCAAGCTTGATCCTCCACTACAAACCTTCTTAAATAATCTAATTCTTCTCCGCCTTGCCTGAGGTCAACAAGGGGAGCTTCTTGACTGCTATTTATTTCGATTATATCCTTAGAACTTACTTTGCTTTTTCCCACTCCCAGTTTTTCAGCCAGTAGGATGTAAGGAATATCTTGTAGCTCATAGCCCAATAACCCTGCGGCATATGCATCAATCAGAACAGGGTCCCGACCGGCTATGACCCGATTCATAGCAACAGGATTGCCTCCTTCTTCATGGGTCAAATCCCCATACAGTCCATCCACGATAGTAAGATGAGATTTTAAGGCTTTGTTAAGCAGAGCAATAGGACGATGGAGTCCCATAGTATGAAAACGCCGCTTTTCCTGGTCTGGAATACACCCTTTTAAATTTTTTAAAGCACAGGTAAGCCTAGTCTGACAATGAGCTTTTAAGACAGGCATATTAATCAAGTAGTCAGCCTCTAAAGCCTTAGTACAAACTTTAATTTTTTCCTTTTCCACTTCTAATTCTCGGTAACTGTCGTCTTTTAAATCGATTAGAGGTACATCATAAATCTGGCTAATCTTTTCATATCCGCAGACTTTAAAAGCTTCCTTAGTGTTGTCACCGACCCAGGAGCTCTCTATAATACTAATTTTATTAAAGCCTGCCTTTTTTAAAAAAACAATAAGGGCAGTTACCATCTCCGGAGAAGTTGTTGCTCCCCATTCAGCAGGTTGTGGTACGACCAGATTTGGTTTAATAACAATAGAAGGATTGCCAAGACTTTGCAGTTCCCCGATTAGATCTATTTTTTTTAATATAGTAGTAACTAACCTTTCCGGGTCAGCACCGTACATTATGTAAACTTTTTTCATTTGTTTCTCCTCTGTTGTTTTAGTGTTCCATTACTAAAGCAGCCGCACCTATAACTCCCCCGTAATCTTGTAATTTTGCCGGTAGTATTTGAGTCAAGGCTGCTTGAGCATAGCCTAAGGTTTGTACTTTGCTTCGTACTGCCGAAAAAATTATTGGTCCGGCTTTAGTGACTCCGCCTCCGATTATTACTTTTTGAGGATTTATTATGTTAACTAGATTAGCAACTCCGATCCCTAAATAATCCAGGGCTTCATCTACAACAAGCCTTGCAACTTCATCACCACGCTGGTATGCTTCAAATACATGCTCAGCTTTTATCTCTTCTTCTGCTATACTGCTGATTAAACTTTTTGACCCCTGACTAATGCATTTTTGAGCTTTTTTGGCAATAGCGGTACCAGAGCTAAGGGTTTCCCAGCAGCCTAAATTTCCACAATTACACCGTTCTCCTTGAGGATTTAAAATCATATGTCCTATTTCACCAGCAGTACCGGTAGTACCCCGTAATAATTGACCGTTTATAACAATCCCGCCTCCAATGCCCGTACTTACAGTTAAATATACCATGTCAATACTGCCTTCTCCTGCCCCGTATTTGAACTCAGCCCAGGCAGCTGCGTTAGCATCATTTTCGACGACGACAGGTACTTGAAAATAATCTTGTAAAACACTCTTCAGGGGGTAGTTGTCCCAACCTGGCAAATTCGTCAATCTCTTAATAACCCCTGTTTTCCATACAACTGAACCTGGTACTCCAACACCTATTCCTTTTAATTTTACTTGTCCAGGGTGCACAAGTCTTTCTATTAACTGAATAATTTGCCTAGCTACCCCCACAGGCCCTGCTTCACCTTGAGTCCTAACTTTTAAAAACTCATCAACAACTCTTTCCTCGACAATTCTCCCAGCCGCCAATTTTGTCCCGCCTAAATCTACTCCAATTAAATAACCTTCGTCCTTATCTTGCAAAGGTCAACACCCCTATTTTTTTCTCATTAAGTATTTTGGATCAATTCCTGGCAAAGGTCTATTAAATGTTCTAAAACAATATCTAAAACATCTTTTACATCTATAGTATTATCATGTAGACCTTCTCGCACTAATTCTAATCTTTTTATTGCTCTTTCAAATTTTTCCATAACTCTCCTCCCCAATTACCAATGTTCTTATGCCAATTATACATAATTTAAATTCTCGGAGGCAAAATACTCCTATTAAAAATAAAAGGAGGAGAAAAATATGTTTCTTGATCAAGGGATGGCTCTAATGGAGAAAATTGCAGTATCAATTAAAAATGCTGCTCCTGAACAAAGAAACCATTTTTTAAAAAGTACCTTAATTCTGTTTGACGTTGCTATGGAGGCATTAAAAGAGAGCCCGGAGTTTAGAGAAGCTTTTGCCAAAGTCCATATGGAGTTTTTAAACTATCCGGAATATGCTAATCAAGTTATAGCTAAAAGTATTAAGGCTTATGATAATTACAAAAACGGATAATTATCGACGGGAAGGTCAACAAAAGTTTCAATGCTAGGATGACGAAGAGTGTGTTCGTTAGTCCATTCGCTAAATTTTACTTTGACTTTTAATAAGGGTTCTAACCAGATAGCTTCCTTTAAGCGAGGTACTGGGTTAAGAAAGGGGTTTTGGGTTGTAATAATTGGTTGGATGGATTTGGTTAAATTTCTCCAGTCATCCTGAGTCAGCCTTCCTGTACCCACATGACCAATATACCATAAAGCTCCTTCCTTATCGTAGAGACCTATAAGAAGAGAGTTAACTATGTTTCCTCTGAAAGTTACACCACCGACTACAGCTATTACATCCTGGTAATATTTCTTTTTTTGCCACCGGCTATCTTTACCGTTAATCCCATATGTACTGTTAAGATCTTTGATAACTATACCTTCCATTTTATTTTGACTTATAACATCAAATAAAGCTTGGCTGTCAGCAAAATTTTCTACAAGTTGTACGCTATGATTAGGGTTAATTATTTCTTCTAATAGAGCTTGTCTAAATGAAAGGGGCTTAGAAATTACCCAACTACCATTGTAGTATAAAATATCGAAAATCATATATATAATAGGGTTAGTTTTTACTAATTTTTTTACCTTTCCTAAGTTGGTAATCCCATCTCTTTTCATGACCTCGTAAAAAGACGGTTTCCCATCTTTTAAAGCTATAATTTCCCCATCTAAAATAACAGAGGTACATAAACAATAGTTGTTTAGTTCTAAAAGTTCAGGGTAATGAAAGGTTCGTTCGTTTAATTTACGATTATACAGTTTGACCTGGTTTCCATTAAAATAAGTTAATACCCTTACCCCATCCCATTTCACTTGACTAACCCATTGAGAGCCAGTAGGAATTTTTTCTGTACTAACCGGTTCGAAAGGAATAACTGGTTTCATAAACATTTACCTTGCTTTTAAAATGCTAATTACTAAAAGGGCGCATCAAAAGATGCGCTTAAGTTATTGCTTGACTTTTTTCTCAAAACTCAATCCTGGTGGCCCAATCTCTTTAGTTTTAGTACCTTCAGAGCTACCTTCCCATTCTTTTTGTCTTCTCATAATTTTTTGACTTGTTTTATCTGTATGTTTCAAGATTGGTTGTCCCTCCTTTAAGCTTAGCTTATCCTTAGTTTTTACAATTTTATCTCAAGTACTCTGAGCAATATTGGATAGCAATCCATTTTTTTCTACATATTTTTCAGGTTTTGGCTAGTTAGAGTGTCACGTCTATTTATAAATGAATATGATACATTAGATTAAAATGAAAGGGGGCCCATAGTCTATGAGTAGCTATGGAGGTCGCAACAACTTGTCGTTTGCAATTTTCTTGATCTTAATCCTCTTACTTTTCGCAAGCGACTGGGATTACTAGGTAAATTTAAACGGCCTACCTTCATAGGCCGTTTAAATTAAATGATTTTGAGTTTGTTGAATTTAAGACTCGTTTTTACAAATTAATTTAATCTTAGTCAAAATTTTGGAACTAATACAAAGTTTTAACGTCAATTATATATAGCTACCAACCTAGCAAAATTTAATGCAGAACAGGATGACAGCCCAGATGAAGCCTAAATGGATTATTTGCTTTTCACTTCTTTTCACCCTGATCTTATTAGTATGTATGCAGCCCCCCTGGACTCACAAAAATTTTAAAGAACTTAATTCAACAGCTCAGGCCCATACTGGGGGTAAACAAGTAACAGAAAACTTTACGGAAAGTCCTACTAGTACAAACCAAGAAGCAATTACGAAAATAGAAAATCACTCTGAAAATTCCAAACCCGAACCAAACAATACAACTCCTAGCAGCAATGACAAACCGAAAGAATCTAACGAAAAAAGTCAAGAAATTGAGGAGAATCAGGAACAAACTAACGATGTAGCAAATGATATAATAGAAGATGAACAAACCCCCGTAAAGGCCAAAAAAGTCTTTCTAACTTTTGATGACGGTCCTTCTTCCACAACCGAAATACTTTTAAATATTCTACAAGATTTCGACGCCAAAGCCACATTTTTTATGTTAGAGCCACAAATGACTCTTTACCCTGACAGTATTAAAAGGATGGCCCAAGAAGAACATGGACTAGGTCTTCACGGTGTTACACATAATCGCAACCTATTTTACCAATCACCCGAATCTGCTCTGGCAGAAATGCAGTTGGCTCAATCCACTCTTGCTGCTTTAACAGGTGTAAATACTTTTCTGGTACGTACTCCCTACGGAAGCAAACCACATATGACAGAGATGCATAAAATAGTCATGTCTGAAGCAGGTTTTATCATCTGGGACTGGAACGTAGACAGTAAAGACTGGTTCTTTAAAGATAGACGCTTAATAGAATATACTATTGGCCAGATTGAAAGACTTGCCGATAAAGGTATTCAACCCGTAATCTTATTTCATGATAACAAGCATACTATAAAATACTTACCTGAAGTTTTGACTTACTTGCTTGAAAACGATTATGAATTTGAAATTTTGGACTCAACAATGGAAGCTATAACATTTCACTAAATTGTGACCATTTCTTTAATTTTGTAAGACGTATCTTTAGACAAATCAATGTATTTATTACCCAGGGCAACCACAGGTTTAGATATGTTATAGGGAGGTACAAAAACAATCTCCCCAATTTCCCCAGTATTCATCTTTACCTTTGATCCGATATAAAAGTTTGCAATGTTAGTTAAAAAAGTTAACATTACTCTCACGTCAAACTGGCCATAGCCAATTTTCTCAAATTCCCTAAAAGTGTCGAAAGGGGTAATCCTTTTTTTATATACCCGCTCAGAAGTCAAAGCATCGTAAACATCAGCTACTGCGACAATCTTTGTATATAGTGATAATTTATCCCCAGTAACGGCTAAGGGATATCCTTGGCCGTCTTCTCTTTCGTGATGCATTAAAACAGCTACCCTTGTTTTTTTGTTGATATGAGGAATATCTTTGAGCATCTGATAACTATAAATAGGATGATTTTTTACTTCCTCAAATTCTTCAGGAAGTAAAGGACCTTCTTTATTTAATATTTCAGGACTAATTTTACACTTACCAACATCGTGTAAAATTCCAGCTTGTATTACCTCAGTAATCTTCTTTTCTGAAAGTTCCAGCCATTTGGCGATTAACATGCTGTACAATGCTACATTTACACTATGGGTAAATGTATATTGATCTTTTTCTCTTAAACTGTTAAGACATTCTAGTAGCAAATAGTTGTGATAAATTTTTCTGTAAATGGACCTAGTCAAAGCGTCAACCCGCTCATAATCCAATTTTTCACCTGAGGCCAAGGCGTTGATAACAGCTTTATACTCTTCTATATCCTTTTTGTAGCTTATTTTAATTTGCTCTGCCGGTGTTAATCTACTTCGGGCGTCGATCACTAGATCATCATTTACAATAGGTACCTTTGTTATGCCTAACTGACTCAACTTTTTAATAACATAATCATTCAATACAATGTTTTTGGATATTAGCAATACCCCTCGATCATCAAAAATGTTTTTACCAATGACTTGTCCCGGTTCGCATTTGCCAATATCAACATACTTTAAGGTAAACATAGGCTCACCTAATAAAATAATATTTTAGAATATTTTATTAATTTAATTTCTACAGAAACTCGTATACTCCTTTATCTGAGTTAGATTTTTGCCTTAAACAGCTTAAGTATAAATAATGGACTTAGAGCCGAAACCAGTCCCCAGAAAAAATAAATTACTGCATAGCTAGCATGAAATGTAAGCAAACCAAATAAAAAGGAACTCAGCGCATAACTGCCGTCGATAGCATTTTCCTGCATAGCTAAAGCTGTAGCAGCAATCTTTTCATCTGCCACATCCACAACCCAAGCAATTAAAATGGGGCGCGTACCAAAAAAACCTATACCTGACAGCGCAGCACCAAAGTAAAGTGCCCACCCTTGTAACTGGGATAAAAAGGAAATAACCATTAATCCTATACCAAAAATACTGACAGCAGGCCAAAGCACCCTACTCCTTCCCCAGTAATCAGAAGCCACGCCGCCCAAAATGCCTGCCAAACCACCAATACAAGCAAACAAAGTAAAAAATAATCCAAGATTGTCAATGCCGGCCTGACTTCCGGCAAATATCCCCACATAGGTGATAAGAACACTATAGCACGATGCCACAATAGCCATGGCTATATAAGTTTTAGTTAAGGTAACATTCTGAAACAAGAGCTTTGTATTACTAAATGGTGAGATGACGTCTTTTTTCTTACTTTCTGGTGTTTCCCTTAAAAATAGTACTAGTCCAAAACTAACAAAACAAATTAAAGCGTTAGAAATAAAATACTGATCATAACCGTAATTATTAATCAGACTTAAAGCTAAAAACGGCCCCACCATAAAAGCTAAAACAGTAACTAAACGGTAGATACCCATTACTGAACCACGTAACTTAACGGGGGTTAAGTCAGATACAACTAAACTACCTGCCGCAAGAAAAGTAGCCATGCCGATGGCCTGATATGCTCGGGCCAAGGCTTGCCAAACTAAATTTGGTGCTAACCAAATCAGCAGAGAAGAAGTGGCAAAAACAAAGCTACCTACTAAAAGAGGAAGTTTTCTTCCCAGTCGATCGGGCAACGAGCCGAGGAAAAAGCGTAAAATAACTGCCGACAAAGTAAAAATTGTACTGAGTAAGCCAGCTTCAAAATCAGAGCCTCCGATATTTTTTACATACAAAGGTAAGATGGTTAGACTATTAAATAAGTTCACATAAACGAAAAAAATAGCCCCTAAGACTAACAACATGTCTTTTTGTAATATTACTGTTTTTAAATCTTCCTGCTTTTCCTTCCTAATAGAGACGTGCCCCATATACTAAATTCCTTTCTGATTTTTATTAGAAAAACTTGGCTTTCGCCAAGTCCTTTGGACGAAGACGAAAGCCTTAGTTGCTATTATTTAAAATCAGAAAGCTTGTACTTTCTGATTCTATTAGAATATTACACATATTTTACTTTTCTCCTTTATTTTTTCCTGCCAAATATGAAAAAGCCTCTCTAGCTTTCAACTTTACACGCTTTACTCTTTTGCTTATTTTAGCCTTGGATTACCAATAATAATTTATATTATAGCTTTGTAAGCAACAATTAAAGTCATTTTGTAAAAGGGAAGCTAAAAAAAATGGGGAATATATTAACAAAGCAATGTTTTAAGGAGGGCTGGGTGTGCGTGGAATAGCTTTGCGAGAAGTTCTGGAACTTCTTCCTCCCAATAGTGTCAACATGCTAGCAGGTGATAAAAATCTGCACCGCCTGGTAACAGGAGTGACTCTTATTGAAACTCCAGATGCGGGAGATTGGGTCAAAGGTGGAGAGTTACTACTTACTACCGGTTACATTTTTAAGGATGCTCCCCAAAACATGATAGAGCTTATAAAACAGCTTCATCGAAAAAAAACTGCTGCCTTAGGAATTAAACTTAACCGCTACCTGGAGTCTTTACCACCACAAATTATCACTCTAGCCCAGGAACTTGATTTTCCTATATTTACTATTTTAACAGAGAAGCCAACTTTTCTAGATATAATCTCAAGAGTCTACGAACGGATTGAAAAACAAAAAGCTCTCCAAAACGTCCAAGAAAAAATTCTTGATACTTATCTCAAAGAAATTTTGTTGCAAGAAAATTTAAATCCTAAAAAAGAAATTATCTATGAAGAAGCTTGGCTGCCTAAAATATCACCTGAAAAACCTAAAGCTATTTTCTTGTTGCAAAGTAAGTTTTTCAAGGAAAACCCGGCTTTATACAAAAAAATATGCTACGAGACTACTGGCTCCCAGCTTGTAACTCATCTGCAAAAAGATCAGTTAGCCTTGATTATAGAAATCTCAGCTTCAGATAACCCAACTAAAGAGGTAGCCTTGCAAAAAGCTACCTCTTTACAGGAAAGCTATAAAAGCCTACATCCTACTGATAAGCTAATAATAGGAATAAGCAGTTTTTATACGGATCTGTTAAAATTACACCTGGCACTTGTGGAGGCAGAAAAATCTTTAACAATTGGTCTAGCCGTCTGGCCCAAGGGTACTATTTTTCATTATGATGATCTGGGCTTTTACAGGCTGATAGTTAACCAAACAGATTCAGAGGAACTAAAAGCCTTCTACCGAGATACTTTAGAGCCTTTAGTCGCCTATGACAAGAATAACCAAACTTTTCTGGTGCCAACCTTGGAAGCATATTTAAAAAATAACGGTAATATCACTTCAACGGCTCAAAACTTATTTGTCCACTATAATACGGTCAAGTATCGCCTTGAGCAAATAGAAGAACTATTAGAAATAACCCTTAAGGATGCAGAAGTCCGCTTTAACCTACAAGTCGCCTTAAAAGTCCACCAGCTACTTACTAGCTGATGCAATAGCCTTAATTATTTGTATATATCCGGTACACCGGCATAAATTACCGGATATGGCTTCTTTTATTTCTTCTTTGGTGGGGTTTGGATTGTTCATCAACAAGGCTTTAGCACTCATTAACATGCCTGGAGTACAAAAACCGCATTGAATGGCATGATTTTTAATAAAGGATTGTTGCAAAGAGTCTAGTTCTCCATTTTGGGACAGGCCTTCCACGGTAATAACTTCTGTCCCTTCTACCTGAGGCACTAAGACCATACAGGAGTTTACAGCTTTTTTATTGATAATTACTGTACAAGCCCCACATTCTCCTATTTCGCAGCCTTTTTTTGTTCCGGTCAGATCCAGCTTTTCCCTTAACAGTTCTAAGAGAGTCATATCAGGAGGAGCCATAACTGTTACTTCCCTACCATTTAAGTTAAAGCAGATTTTTAGCTCAGGCATAAGCTTTATCCCCTTTCCATGCCACTTGTAAAAGCCTGACCGTCAGCCTTTCAACTACCGGAAGTTTATAGTTGCTGGAAGGGCGCTTCCCGGTTACAGCAAGTACATGCTCTCTAGCCATTACTCCTGCCTCTTCTAAAAGCTCTTGGGAAATATTTTTGCCTACCAGGTATTCCTCAACATCTGTGAAACGGTGAGGAGTAGGGGTAGCCGACCCTATTATCAAGCTCACATCTTTGATAATTTCATCTTCTAGTTTTAGTAAACATACACCGTTAAGCCGGGAAATAGCCAGGGCATTACGACGACCTACTTTTTTATAGGCCATTCCCGTTCCTTTCGGAGGAACATTAACTTCAATCCTAATTATTATTTCACCAGGTTCCAAGCTTGTCTTATAAGGTCCAACTATTAATTCGGCAACAGGTACTTTCCTTAAACCGTTTTGTTTAGCTATAACTGCCACTCCATCCAGAGCTACTAAAACCGGTACTAGATCTGCGGCAGGACTGGCATTAGCAATGTTTCCTCCCACCGTGCCACGGTTGCGGATTTGAGGCGAACCTACCGCTTTAGCGCCACAAGCTAAAACAGATATTAGTTCTTGAACTAAAGGATGGGCGGCGAGCTCACTAAAAGTTACTAACGCGCCAATAGAAAGATTATCTCCTTCTTGGCTAATTGTTTTTAGTTCTTCAATCTTGGACAAATCCACAATCCCCTCGGGCTTGATTTGGCCCTTCCTCATATTTACCAGCAAATCGGTGCCTCCTGCCAAAATATGAACAGGACCAGGAAAAACGCTCAAGAAAGTCAAAGCTTCCGCAAGTTTTAAGGGTTGGTAATATTCTTTAATCATTACAGCACCTTCCTTTGGCTGCTCTAGCTTTGTCTAAAACTGCTTCTAAGTTGGCCGGTAAATCGTAAACCCTCGTTCCTAGGGCATCGGCTATGGCATTTAAGATGGCCGGAGCTACCGCTGACATAACCGGTTCTCCCAGCCCCTTGGCACCTAGTGGCCCATAGGAACTAGGCTGTTCAACTATGACCGGTATGATCTCGTGAATGTCCAGAGAAGTAGGCAAGAGATATTCATCAAAATTAACGGTTTTAACCACGCCTTGTCTCACTACCAGGTCTTCCATGAGGGCATATCCAATTCCCATGGAAACCCCGCCCGCGATCTGTCCTTTAACTTCTTCTTTGTCCAAAGCCTTACCTACATCGTGGACGGCCACAAATTTCATTACCTCGACCTTTCCTAGATCCAGATCTAGCTCAACTTCAGCTGCACAAGCGCCATAGACATAAGATGAGTATGCTTCCCCTTGGCCCTTTTCCCGATCCCAGCTTCCGACCGGCGGACTCCACCAGCCATAACCATAGGGACTTTTAGACTTAAGATAACATTGGGCCGCTATTCGACTAAAAGAAATACTTTTACTCGGATCGCCCGGGCAGTAAATTCGTTCATCTTTAAAGACCAACTCTTCAGGTCTGACGCCTAACTCTTCGGCAGCAACTTCTGCAAACTTTGCTTTAACCTCCTCAGCTGCCAGCCTAATTGCGTTACCGATAACATAAGTCCCTCTGGTCGCTACAGTTGGACCGCTATCGGGTACATAGCAAGTGTCTACCGGACTGACAAAAATCCGTGAAGGTTTAATGCCTAAAACCTCGGACACGACCCTTACGAGCATAGTATGGCCGCCCTGACCTACTTCACTCATGGCAGAGTAAAGAGTTATACTACCATCTCTTTGCACCTGTAAAGTTGCACCGGCGTAATCACTACCTTGCCCGGCGGAGCCAAAGGATTCTCCCCTATACATGCAAGCCAACCCTAGACCTTTTACAATGCTCCCTGTTTTATCTTGCTGCTTTAACTCAGCTTTCCGACTTGACCACTTTATCTCCTGTTCCAGCTTGTCTAAACACTCGTCAAGAGTAACGTTTTGCATAACCTGTCCTGTAGCGGAAAGGGAGTTGTCTTTTAGACCGTTTATTCTACGAAATTTCAGAGGATCAATTCCAAGTTTTTCTGCCAGTTCATCCATAAGAAGTTCAGAAGCATAAGCAACCTGGGGCGAGCCAAAGCCCCGCATAGCACAGCTAGTCACGTTATTGGTGTAAACACATATTGCCTCTGTATGCACGTTAGGAACAACATAAGGTCCGGTTGCCTCTATTGATGAACGACTGATTACAAAGGGCGTTTTGGATTTATAGGCCCCAGAATCCCCAATAATTTTAACTTCCATAGCTGTAAGCTTGCCGTTTTTCTTGACACCAACTTTATACTTCATCTTGTAAGGGTGCCGTTTGGTGCTTTCAACTATTGATTCTTCTCTAGTATAGACGATTTTACATGGACGGCCTGTTAATTTAGCAGCTAGAGCTGCCCTTGAGGCCAATACGCCTGCATCATAACATTTACTGCCAAAGGATCCTCCTATGGTAGGCTGGAACAACCTAATCTGGCTTTGGGGCATGGCCATAGTTTCAGCAACTATTTGTCTCACTTGAAATGGGCTGTTGGTAGGGCAATAGACAGTTATCCCCTCAAAAGTAGGTACGGCAATTGCAACCTCCGGTTCGATGGGAGCATGTTCAACCCGGTGAGTATTGTATTCCCGTTCCAAGATAAGATCAGCTTCTTTAAAACCTGCTTCTACATCGCCTTTACAAACTTTACTCTGGGCAGCCACATTGTTATCGCCGTGAACTAAAGGTGCTCCAGTCTTTAGAGCCTCTTCCGGATCAAAGACGGCTTCTAGTAATTCATATTCTACCCGGACAGCCTCCGCACCCTCCAAAGCAGCCTTCGGTGATTCAGCAACAACCAAGGCTACTCCGTCTCCCGCATACCGGGCAATTTCAGGCACCAGGATTGGCCTTTCTTTTGGTTGACAGGGTAGGCCTGGAATGTCTGTTGCCGTTAAGACAGCTACAACTCCTTCTATAGCCAGAGCCTTTTCCTTATTGATACCGATAACCCTAGCATGGGGATGAGGACAACGAACTACTTTTAAATAAAGCATATTATCGAATTTCAAGTCATCAGTATATTTAGCCTTACCTAGAGCCTTAGCTAATACATCCACCCTGGTGATCGAACTATCGGCCAAAATACGCCCTCCTTTCGTATTTTAAAAAGACCTTATAACTGTACAAGTATAATTTTATACTTATTATCTATTGTTTTGGTATATTAGTCTTCGCCAATTATTTGCCTTATCCTTTGTGAAACTTTTGCTCCCATATAGAAAACGGGCAAATTCAGTTTCCTTGTCGCCCGCCTTTAAGCCGACATTTAAAAACGCCTTTTAAAATTCCTAGCAATTTAAAAAGGCGTGCCGCGACACGCCTTTTTTATATTTAGGGCAAGCAAATTAATCTCTTAACTTTTCCAGCTGAGCCTTTAATTCTTCAACACTTATACCCTTCTTTTTGGCCAGTTCTTCCAATCTTGCTTCCCGTTCTTTTTTAATTTGTTCTTTTAATTCTTCTACGGTTATGCCTTTCTTTTTAGCCAGCTCCTCTAATCTTGCTTCCCGCTCCTTTTTCATTTGAGCTTTCAATTCATCTACAGTAATGCCCTTTTTCCTGGCCATTTTTTCCAGCCTTGCTTCTCGCTCTTTTTTTAATTCAATTACTAATTCTTCGATGGTCAACCCTTTTTCTTCGGCAAGATCCTCTAAGTCAAGTTTGTGATGAATACCATTCTTACAATAAATAAGTTGCTCAGGAAAATTATTTGCAGCAAATACAGGTACTATTGAAGACAACATAAATGCTCCGCTAAAAGTTACTGTCAGGAGTTTTTTCTTAAAAGACACTTATTGTCCTCCTTCTGATTTTTTTCTTGCCCTGTATTTATTTTTACCCAACCAAATCTTTATCATGGTAATTAAATTATGTAAATTTAAGAAATTTTTTTGATGCTATTAACCTGTTAAAAATAAGTTGGAAAAAGATGCTATTGAATCTGCTTTTTTGAAAAAAGTGAACCACCCACTAAAAGCGGATGGTTCTATTGTCAATATATTATGCTTGATCGGAAAAATCTTTAATAAAGGCTTGGGCCAATTCTTGGGGCCAATTTTCGCTTGCTCCGCCTGCTGCAATAGGCTTTAATCTACCTATAAAGAAACGCAGCATCTCAGGTTCGTAATCAAAAGTTAAGCCACCGATCATATCACGATGCTCGTACAACCATGCTATTCTATCTACTGCATACTCAATGTGAGACATGGTAAATACCCGGCGCGGAACGGCCAACCGTACCAGCTCTATCTCCGAAATTAATTCTTTACCGTCAACGTCACGGTCCATAGATATAGTACCACGTTCCATGCCTCTAACTCCTGAGCAGATAAAGATAGCTGCTGCCAAGGCACCGGCAGGGTATTGTTCATGGGCGACGTTAGGTATAAAACGCGAGGCATCAACATGGGCACCTACTCCACCAGCAGGTGTAACCATAGGTACGCCTTTTTCCAAGAGTCTACCCACAAAGTATTCAATTAAATCAGCTGCACATCCGGCTGTATATTCATCGGTCATTTCACGTAAACCTACAGCCATAGACTCAATTTCCCGCGTAGAAATACCGCCGTAAGTTAAAAAGCCTTCGTAAACAGGTATTAAAGGAGCCATAATCTTGTATAATTCCTTTTTGCCTGTAGCAATAAGACCACCCCGGGAAGTACAGCTTTTGCGGGCCGACATATAGACCAGATCGGCCATGCCCACAATTTCTTTAACAATATCTGCAATAGAGGTGTTTTCGTAACCTGCTTCCCGCTTTTTGATCATGTAAGCGTTATCGCCTATGAGACTGGTATCAATAATAATAGGTATATTATGTTTATCGGCTATTGCTTTTACTGCTTTCAGATTAGCCATAGAAAATGGCTGACCGCCTAAAAGATTGGCAGTAGATTCCATGCGGATAAAAGGTATTTTATCTGCGCCGTGGGTTGCAATAAGGTTTTCCAGTTTATCTAAATCTAAATTGCCTTTAAATAAGCAACTACTATCAGTCTTAAAAGCCTCATCAGTACAAATTTCTTCTACCGTAGCACCTTGTAACACAAAATGAGCCTTAGTAGTAGTAAAATGTTGATTCATAGGTACAATATGACCTGGTTTTACTAATGCTTTAGCGATGATATGTTCTGCTGCCCGACCTTGGTGAACCGGTAAAGTATATTCCATACCAAATACGTCCCGCACCGCGTCTGCCAGCTTATAAAAGCTTTCCGACCCAGCGTAAGCATCGTCTGACTCCATGGAAGCAGCTAACTGATGATCACTTTGGGCATTAGTACCCGAGTCAGTAAGCATATCAAGAAATATGTCTCTTGTTCTAAGTAAAAAGGTATTGAAGCCTGCTTCCTCAATTGCCTTTAGCCTCTGTCCTACCGTAGGGAAAGGTAAACGCTGTATGATTTTTACTTTGTGCATGTCTAAGGGTATTTGTCGACCGTTTGATAGTTTTATCATCTTTTTTCCTCCATCCTACCTTGCTACTCAAGGGATATTTTAGTTCATATCTACTAGGATAAAGCATTTGTCGAGGATTGTAAAGATAAAGTACAATTAAGTGTCTTTATTTTATGATAATTTCACCCTTAAGATTATCGTGTGATTATTTCACCCCTGATAAAGTACAATTAAGTTCGCAAAAGTAAAAAGGAAAAACCATCGGTAACTCCGAAATTGGTAAGTGACGAGCAAACCAAGAAGGAGTGTTTACCGATGGTCTACTCTAATACTACCCAAAATTTC
>DUOV01000062.1 GCA_012838615.1 Clostridia bacterium
CTGCTGCCACCTCCCTCAAAGAGGGAGGCAAGTCATCCTAGCGTTAGCGCCCGCTTTGCGGAGTCCCCAGCACCCGCTACGCGGGGTTCAGTCAGGACATGGGTAACAAAAAAGAGAAAGGCTAAAGCCATTCTCTTTTGCTACAAATTCTTTATTTAGTTAGGTAAGCTTCAATTCCGGCTACGATTCCTTGGGCAGCTTTTTCCCTGAAACTATCTGTATAGGCTAATTTCTCTTCTTCAGGGTTGGAAATAAAGGCGGTTTCCACCAGCACCGCCGGTACTTGAGTGTACCGTAAAACAGCAAAGGACTCGGCAATAATACCAATATCCCTTAAACCAAGAGACTGAACTAAATGGTTCTGTAAAACCGAAGCCAATTCTTTGTTTTGGGCAGCCTGGTTACCGTTATAATAATAAACCGCAGTACCATTATAGGAAGGGTTAAGATTAGAATTCATGTGAATACTGACAAACATGTCGGCGTTATTACTATTTGCTATTTGGGCCCGTCCAGCTAAAGTTAGGGTAGTATTGCCTGTCCTGGTAATAAACACGTTAGCCCCTTTAGCCATTAATTTTTCCACTACTTTTCGTCCAATGGCCAGAACTACATCTTTTTCTTGTAATCCAGTTGGACCAACAGCACCTGGATCAGGCCAGCCACCAGGCTGGATTTTAGCATGGCCGGGATCAATAACAATAACCTTCCCCTTCAGAGGCTGAGGGTCTTTAGGTTGTACAGGTGCCGGAACTGGCTTAGGGGGATTGGGTTCCGAAGGATTCCTCAAATCCACCGGTGTTACTTCTTTTTTCATTACCCAAGCTTCTTTTCCCCCTGCAATGGCCACTTGATACCAGCTATTGGTTGCACCTGTAACTAAAAATTTTTCTCCCTTTTTAGCGTGCTCAATTATAGTATAATTTTGACCTGGTCCACTATGTAAATTGGCAACTGAATTACTGACTTTAACTAAGCCCACATCAGTCTCAGACCGGTGGGAATTTTTATTAGTTGGCTCCTTAACAAGGTTTACCACTTTGGTATTAGGATTAAAATCAACGACTACACCTAGATTTTCCATTACAAAGCGTAAAGGGACCATTGCCCTGCCCCTAATAACAGTAGTATATGTATCTAAGGAAACTTCTTGGGAGTTTACCAAAGCTTCCTTTTTACCTGCCCAAAGTTTAATTATCTTATTTTCTCCTAGTATAGTTACTTCCCTGCCATCACTATTCCAGCCCACACTATAGCCCAGCTTTTCACTAATAAACCTTAGAGGAACTATAGTTCGATTCTGTTTATCTATGTAAGGTTGTACATCAAAATCAACCTTTTGTCCTTCAATGGTAATTTGAACCGGGCTGCTCCCCCGGGCTTGGACCGGTAAAGAAAAGAAAAGCCCAAACAAAAAAATAAATAATACTATGCTTACTAGTCCTGTTTTTGTTTTGTCTTTTGCGCCAAATGAGTACACGTTTATCACCTTTCCTAGCCTGTCTTAGTTGCTGTAGTATAAGTTACGACCTGAAAGTTAACTTTTCCTATTAAAAAAGCTATGTAATATTTGCCAAAGAAGGTGAGGTGAAAGATATAGATTTTTTATCAACTAAAAAGGCCTTCACCAGGAAGGCCAACAAAATAATTACTTGAGTTTACCAATCACTTGCAAAGAGTAAAAGAATAAGAATTAAAAACACCGCGAAAACCATGTCGTTCTTGCCGCCGTAACCTCCACCTAATCCGTGACCCATCTATTGCGACCTCCTTTCACTATGAACCTACTTTATACTATGAAAGGTATAGGTCTGTTGACACAGTAGGAAGGTAACTAAAAAAGCAGGAGAATGATTGTTCCGCCTGCTTTAAGCTTACTTTGCAAAACCGCAAGATACGAATTCCTTAGCAACGAGAAAAATACTGCTCAACCGAGCAGTATTTGCAGTATTAAAATAAATTTTTGACATTTGGAATGTTTCTACCATAAAAAATTTCCAACATCTCTTTTTTAATCCGATGTTTAATCTTACGTCTTTCCAAAGGACGCAATTCCTTCTTTTCAGTACCAAAGAGGTAATGGTCCAGATCAAATTCCTTTAAAATCATCTTTGTATGAAAGATATTTTCCTGATAGACATTAACGTCAATCATTTGATATTGCTCCCTGGTCTTGCTAGACATGTAATTTTGAATGGAATTGATCTTGTGATCAATAAAATATTTTTTTCCGTTTACGTCTCTGGTAAACCCTCTTACTCGGTAATCGATCACGGCAATATCCGGTTCAAAACTGGTAATAAGGTAGTTTAGAGCTTTTAAGGGTGATATATGCCCGCATGTGGAAACGTCAATATCGGCCCTAAAGGTGCTAATACCTTTGTCAGGATGGTTTTCAGGGTAAGTATGGACTGTAATATGGCTCTTATCTAGGTGACCTACAATCGCTTCAGATGAAGGTCCTGGGGATTCATTATTATTGCCTAGGTTGATTGGCTCGTCCCCAATTACTTCATTTTCTGCCACAAGCATTGTTACACTTGCGCCCTGGGGTTCATAATCCTGGTTAGCGATATTTAGAATGTTAGCACCAATAATCTTTGATACATCACTTAGGATTTGGACAAGACGATCAGCGTTATATTCTTCATCTATATACTGGATATATTCCCGATGACGCTCAGGATTTAAAGCATAACAAATATCATAGAAATTAAAGCTCAAGGTTTTAGTCAAGTTGTTAAATCCATACAACTTAAGTTTCTTATTGATAGGTTTAATTTCCATGCCTGTTCTCCTTCCCGAAATACTTCATTTTTATTTTACCAATGTCTAAGGTTAGTATGTGTCAAGTAGTAATAGTTTTGCTACCCGTATAATAATACCACTTGCCTGCAAAATCGTACAGTAACATTTAAAAGTTTACGTTAATTTTCCAAAATCCATGGTAAGTTGAGTAATTTCCCAAAAGTTGGGGAAAATTAAAACAGTTAAAAAAAGAATATTTCAGGAGGTTGAGTAGCTTTATGGCAAAAACAGTCCCCCATCGCCTAGATGGGAGAATTAGTTATCACGATTCAGTTCAGGAAATGTATGAAAAAAGATTAGTCCCCGACAAAATGACCAACGTCTTTGATCGTTTCGATCCCCAGGATAAAATACGTTGTAACTTTTGTGAAGCAGGTTTAAGTTGCCAGCTCTGCAGCAACGGTCCTTGCCGAATTTCTGAAAAATCAGGAGCTGATTTTGGTGTCTGTGGCATATCTCCTGATGCAATGGCTATGAGAGATATGCTGCTGCGCAACGTAATGGGCACTTCTACCTATACCCACCACGCCTTTATGGCCTTTAGCACCTTACGTTCAACAGCCCAGGGCAAAACTCCTTTTAAGATTACCGACCAAGATAAACTGTACGAAATGTGTCGAAAGCTTGACATAAGCACAGAAGGTTCTGTTGAAGAGGTAGCAGAGCGGCTAGCTAACTACTTTATTGCCGAGTTGTCTAATGATTACCAGGAACCAAGTAAACTTATCAAAGCATTTGCACCTAAACAGCGCCAAAAGGTTTGGCAGGAGCTGGCTCTCTTTCCTGCCGGCGTCTTGCATGAAATTAAAGATGCTACTGCCAGCTGCTTGACTAACGTAGACGGCGATTATGCATCCCTGGCCATGAAGGCCTTACGCCTAGGTATTGCTTGTATATATGGAGCTCAGATTCCCCTGGAGATGTGCCAGGATATTCTCTTTGGCACTCCCATGCCCCACGAAGTAGATATGGACTTAGGCATAATGGATCCAGACTATGTAAATATAGTTTTCAATGGTCACGAACCTTGGATGGGCGTAGCAACCTTTTATGAAGCCAGGAAAACAGAGTGGCAGGAGAAAGCTAAGGAAGCCGGGGCCAAAGGTATACGTATAATCGGTTCTATTGAAACAGGACAAGAGTTGTTACAGCGTTTTCCCATGGATGAAGTTTTTGCCGGTCACATTGGTAATTGGTTGGCTATTGAACCTCTATTAGCAACAGGCACAGTAGACCTATTTGCGATGGATGAAAACTGTTCCCCTCCAAATTTAAAGCCCTATGCTGAAAAATACCAGGTGACGTTAGTTTCAGTTAATGATCTTGTAAGAATCCCCTTTGTTGATAAGAATCTGGATTACAAACCGCCGGAAGCAACTGCTATGGCTAAGCAGTTAATAGACTGGGCAATTACTAATTTTAAAGTTCGTAAGCAAAAAGTAACTCCTTATGTGCCTCAGAAAAAAACAAAAGCAGTAGCCGGTTTTTCTCCTGAAGCAATTTTAAAAGCTATTGGCGGAAAGTTAGATCCTCTTCTGGACGTAATCAAAGCAGGAAAAATTAAAGGAGTAGTAGCCATTGTTAACTGCGCTACCTTGAAGAACGGGCCTCAAGATTGGGTTACGGTGAATCTTGCCAAAGAATTAATTAATAAAGATATCTTAGTCATTGCCGGCGGGTGCGGCAACCATGGTTTGGAAGTTGCCGGCCTTTGTAACATGGATGCTGTAAAACTGGCCGGTTCAGGTTTACAAGAAGTTTGTAACGCATTAGGTATACCACCAGTACTAAGTTTTGGTACTTGTACTGATACAGGAAGAATATCTTTACTGGTTACAGCTTTAGCTGATGCTTTAAATGTTGATACAGCGGATCTGCCTGTTGCTGTTAGCGCTCCGGAATGGATGGAACAAAAAGCAACTATTGATGCTTTGTTTACCTTAGCCTATGGTTTATACACTCATCTTTCACCCGCTCCACCTGTAACAGGCGGTAAAGAACTGGTCAAATTATTGACGGAAGATTTAATAGGTATTACTGGCGGAAGAGTTGCCTTAGGGGATGATCCCATCCAAATTGCGGAAGATATAGAAAGACATATTAATGATAGAAGAGAAAAATTGGGAATATAAGCAAGTACCATGTTTTAACACTTAAATTTATGTTAAAACTATAACCAGCAGAAATAAGGGTGAATTATCTGCCTGGAGGTGAGGAATTTGGCTTATGTTTGCCCTACTTGCGGGAAAACAACTAAACTTCCTGGTTACTGTTGTGGGCGGGCTATGGTAAGTCAAGGAAGCTACGTATGTAAGCAATGCGGGAATAGTCAAGCTACGGCAGGAACTTGTTGTAACCAACCATTAATCAAGATTTAAAGACAACGGCTTCCTTTTAGGAAGCTGTTGTCTTTAACTGTTAGTGTAAAATTACTTTGGGGAAAAACCAAAAAATAAAGGATAAGAGTATCTCCCTTGTGATATCATGTAATTTGTTAAGAACCACAAAAAATCACAGAAA
>DUOV01000063.1 GCA_012838615.1 Clostridia bacterium
AGCCGCTGAGCGGAGTCCTCAGTCCAAACTTTGGAGCGTTTCTCTATGGTCAGTCCCCAGTCACCAGTCGCCAGTCCAAGCTTTGGGGCAATCCTCTATGGTCAGTCACTAGTCGCCAGTCCCTAGTCCAGCTCGAAATTCGAAGTTCGAAGTTCGATTTTGGGGTTAAGAGTGAAAAGTGAAGAGTTAAGAGTAATGATTTTATTTGGAGCTAGGGTGGGGCTGGAGCTCCCACCATACCGCCCCCTCTCGAGGTAAGAGATAACTGAGACAAGACACTAACGACTAACGACTCCCACAGGGACTCGCCCCTTACCGGGGCTTCGCAACGACTAACGACTTACTTAGAGTACTTCTCTTCAATCTCCCGTATCTTCTCCACTCTCCTACTGTGGCGGCCGCCGGAAAATTCACTTTCCAGCCAAACTTTCACAATATCTAGAGCCAGGCCGGGTCCTACCACCCGCTCACCTATGGTTAAAATGTTGGCGTCATTATGTTCCCTGGAAGCCCTGGCCGAGAAAGTATCATTACACAAAGCTGCCCTGATGCCCGGTACTTTGTTGGCAGCTATGCCAATGCCGATGCCGGTACCACACACCAGGATCCCCCGGTCGTAGTCACCTTGAGCTATAGCTTCGGCAACTTGCAGGGCATAGTCTGGATAATCAACAGAAGCTGCATCGTATGTTCCAAAGTCTTTATAATGATAATTGTTTTCTTCAAGAAACTTGATTATTTTTTCTTTTAAGGCAAAACCTCCATGATCCGAACCTATGGCAATTTTCACTTTAAGCACCTCCCCACTCCAGCTGAAGTTTGTCTAAAAGCTTTTCTATAGCTTCTTTAAGCTCCCTGGCACAGGCCTGATATACAGCCAAATCTCCACCTATGGGGTCTTCTATATCTTTCCCTTTATAGCCTAAATATTCATATAAGGTATACAGCTTGTCCAGAGAAGCAGGAAATAAAGCTGCCACTTGGGCTTTGTGACCTTTAGTCATAGTTAAAATGAGCTCGGCATTGTCTATTAAGCTGGAATTTACCTTTTTGGCTTTGTGGAAAGACAAATCCAAACCATATTCCTTGACGGCTTCTATAGCATTGGGAGATGCGGGACAGCCCTCCCAAGCTCCCGTACCGGCAGAAACAAAAGAAAACTCAGCTGCTAAACCTTTTTGTCTCACCAGGTGGTTGGCTATGGCCTCTGCCATGCTGCTGCGGCAAGTGTTGCCTGTGCAGACAAACAGTATATTCTTCATGCAACCCCTCCAGCGGCGCCAAGGGCTGAGTCGCCAGTCTAAACTTTGTGGTATTTCTCTGTGGTCAGTCGCCAGTCCAAACTTTGTGGTATTTCTCTATGGTCAGTCACCAGTCCACATCCCAACTCGAAGTTTGAGGTTCGATATTGGGGTTAAGAGTGAAAAGTGAAAAGTTAAGAGTTTAATTCAAAATTTAGAAGAACATTTTAATGCCAATAATTATAAGAATTACTCCCCCTAGAATTTGGGCTTTTTCACCCAGCCAGGGTCCCATCTTCTTACCTAATAAGAAGCCGGTTAAAGTCATTATTCCGGCTACAGCACCCATAATAAGCACAGTTAGAACTAAATTGACCTGTAAGGTGCCCAGGCCGAACCCGACGGTTAAAGCATCTAAACTGACGCTACCGGCCATGACTAACATGCCCCCCAAACCGCTTACCACTTGCATAGGTACGGCTTCACAGGAGTTTTGGGGCATGGGGAATTTTGAACCAAAACCTTCCCGCAACATTTGAAGACCGATAAAAACAAGTACGACCGCCCCAATAAAGGAGGCTAGTTGCCCAACGGTTTTGCCCAGCCAGGTTCCTAATAACAGTCCCCCTAAGGGCATAAAAATATGAAATAAAGCGATGACAAAAGATATAATAAATATTTTCCGTCTGGTAATGCCGCAAAGTCCTACTCCTACTGCCATGGAAAAAGCATCTGTCCCCAGGGCAACAGCAATTAAAAAAACTGTTGGTAGTGTCATCAGTTCCTCCGTAATTAATATATATGTTTAGTATATGAAAAAACAAGGCTCTTAATCTAGTTATTCCAACAAGAGCAAAAAGAAAATCAGCATAATGCCGGCAACTATACCTAAGCGAGCGTAATTAGGATGACGTTTTTTGCCTTCTGGTAAAATTTCAAAAAGTACAATATAGATCATAGCTCCTGCAGCCATGGCCAGCAGAAAGGAAATGTAAGTTTTAGAAAGACTTACAATCAATAATCCCAGCAGGGTACCTAAAGGGGTAAAGAGACTTACTAACCCAGTTGTGGCTAAGATTTTAAAAGGAGACAGACCGCTCATAGACAAGGGAGCAGCCGTTATCATCCCTTCAGGAACATTATGTAAGCCTATGGCAATGGCAATTTTCCAGCCCAAAGTTGTTGTGGCTGAAAAACCTGCAGCTATGGCAATACCTTCCGGCAGGTCATGGAGAGCAATACCGATAGCAATAAGGTAGCCCATCCTACGCAAATAGATACTGTCCCTGCTGCTTCGATTAAGCTTTTCCAGGTTTAACAGCAAACTAAAAACCTTTAATAGAATGAGTCCAAACAAAAGGCCAGCCGCCAGAGAAGTCAAGTTTCCGTAATGGAAGGAAGAAGGCAAAAGATCTACAACCGCAACGCTTAGCATAATACCTGCAGCCAGGCCAAAAAAAATGGCCAAGGTTTTTTCCGCAGGTTTACCAAAGGCCAAAATACTGAGAGCTCCTATGACAGTTGCTAAACCGGCCATAACGCTTAAAATCATGACTTCCAGCATTTATAAACCCCCTGACCTAAACTGAGATAGTAAGTATAAACATTACTTCATGTTATGCTGGTAGGCAAAGGGTTATGACAGCTCAGTTTGCCCTTATAATTTTACCGCCGGCCGCTTTGTGCAGACGGTTCATAATTGCCACCCCTATACCTGTCTCTGGTAGGGTCTGGGTAAACACAATATCTAAATGATAACGATCACAATTGCGAAGAGCTTGGAAAAGCCTAGTGGCAATTCCGGTTAAATCATCCTTGGAACCTAGGATTTCCCAATGATCCGGGTTCGGATTATACTCTCTTGAGAAGAACAACATTTCTTCAGTAGACATGATGCCCACCCGTTTGCCTGCTGCTCTGTTCTCATCGACCAGACTCTTAAGTTTTTTGGCTACTTGCTCCTCTGTGCCCACTACTATCCAGATTTCAGCCCTGGGTGCATAATGGGTGTATTTCATACCAGGCGCCCGGGGTTTAAGAGCTGCATTTAGCTCAGGCTGGATTAGGGCAGGATCCATTTCCACATGGCCCAATACCTCTTCCAACTGCTCGTAAGTTACACCACCGGGACGCAAAATAGTGGGAACTTGTCCTGTTATGTCCAAAACAGTAGATTCCAAGCCTACGCTTGTCTTACCACCGTCAATTATGGCATCTATTTTTCCATTTAAATCTTTTAAAACATGGGTAGCCGATGTGGGGCTAGGCCGTCCGGACAGATTAGCGCTAGGTGCTGCTATAGGTATGCGGGCAGCTTTAAGTAAGGCCAAAGCAACAGGATGAGCAGGTATGCGAATACCTACAGTATCAAGACCGGCTGAAACTGAGTTTGGCACCAAGTCACTTTTGGGAAAGATTAAAGTCAACGGACCAGGCCAGAATAACTCCATAAGAGTAGTGGCTACGTCCGGTATCTTTCTGACTAGGGGTTTTATATCTTTTGGATTAGCAACATGAACTATGAGAGGGTTGTCATTGGGACGACCCTTAGCTATAAATATTTTTTCAACAGCTTCCGGATTTAAAGCGTCAGCTCCTAAGCCATAGACCGTTTCTGTTGGAAAAGCAACAAGACCTCCTTTGCGCAGGATTTCTGCAGCTTGTTGGAGGTGGGATAAATTAGGAAGTTTAGGGTCCATGGACAAATACCGGGTAGGAGTTTTAATCATTTTATCACCCCATCTACTAGGGATAGTATAGCATATTTCAAGAATATGCATAAATTTTTTATGCATATTCTTGAAATATGAGTCGTTAGTGCCGCTTCGCGGAGTCGCCAGTCCAAGCTTTGGGGCAATTCTCTGTGGTCAGTCCCCAGTCATCAGTCGCCAGTCACCAGTCCTCAGTAAAATCATGCATGTAAGGGGGGTGGATGTTTTGTGAAGCGGGACTAATTCAAAATTCATAATTTAAAATTCAAAATTACTTTTCACTCTTCACTTTTAACTTTTCACTCCATACACTACCCTATCCAGCCCTGCATAATCCTGAACTACTTTCACGCTTTCAAAGCCATTGTCCGCAAAAATTCTCTTTACGGCTTCACCCTGGTCAAAGCCGATTTCCACAGCTAACCAACCTCTTGGGTTCAAACAGCTTGGCGCAACTTTAGCCAAGCGGCGGTAAAACTCAAGGCCGTCTGCCCCGCCGTCCAGGGCAAGAACCGGTTCTTGGGTTACCTCCACCTGAAGGTTTTTTATGTCCCGGCTAGGGATATAAGGTGGATTGGAAACAATAATGTCAAAAGTATGGCTCCCTTGAAAAGGAGTTAGTAAGTCTCCCTGGTAAAAAGCTATTTCTAACTGATGATTTTCGGCGTTGGCTTTAGCCACCTCCAGGGCCTGGGGGGAAATATCTACCGCAGAGACTTTTGCTTCGGGCCAGTATTTTTTTAAAGCCACAGAAATAATGCCACTACCGGTACCAACATCTATTATAGAAGGGTTAGGCTTTACCTGAGGTTTTAGGCTTAGGACAGTCTCAACGAGAATATGTGTATCATCGCGAGGAATGAGTACAGCAGGGGAAACTTTAAAAGCAAGGGACATAAACTCCTGGCTTCCCGTCAGGTACTGAAGAGGATAGCCTTTAGCTCTCTTTTGCACAAGCCGACGGAAGCCTTGACTGTCAAGTTCAGAAATAGGATCTAATAAGTGAGCTAATACTTTAATCCGCTCCCAGTTTAAGACCTTAGCCATTAAAACCTCCGCTTCCAAGCGAGCATTAGCTATATTGTTATTAGAAGCGCTTAAAAAAGGAACCGCCCATTCAAGTTCCTTTTTAATGGTTAGCGGTTCTCTCTGATCAATCAAGTTAGTCCACCTTCTTTAATTTTTCAGCCTGCTCGGCTGTAATTAAGGCGTCAATTATTTCGGTTAGTTCTCCATCCAGAATTAAGTCTAGCTTATGAAGGGTCAAACCTATTCTGTGGTCTGTAACCCTGCTTTGGGGGAAGTTGTAAGTTCTGATCCTTTCACTCCTGTCCCCGGTTCCTACTTGGGTTTTTCTGGCGTTAGCCAGCTCCCCGTGCTGTTCTTCCTGAGCCTTTTCTAAAAGTCTGGCCCGTAAAACTTTGAGGGCCTTTTCCTTATTTTTTAACTGAGATTTTTCATCCTGACAGGAAACCACCATGCCTGTCGGAAGGTGGGTTATACGCACGGCAGATTGAGTAGTATTAACTGACTGACCGCCGGGGCCGCTGGAACAGAAAATGTCTATGCGGAGATCGTTAGGATTGATCTGCACATCCACTTCTTCAGCTTCCGGCAAGACGGCCACAGTAACAGTTGAGGTATGAATACGCCCACCTGATTCGGTGGTAGGAATACGTTGAACCCGATGGACGCCACTTTCAAATTTCAGCTGGCTGTAAGCGCCTTTACCCTGAACAAGAAAGATGACTTCCTTATAACCTCCGATATCAGTCGGGTGATCGCTAAGCAATTCTGTCTTCCAACCTTTTCGTTCAGCGAAGCGGGAATACATCCTGAACAAGTCACCGGCAAAAAGGGCAGCTTCTTCCCCTCCGGCGCCGCCTCTAATCTCCATGATCACGTTTTTTTCGTCGTTAGGATCTTTAGGCAGGAGGAGAAGCTTCAATTGGTCTTCCAGTTGAGGAACTTTAGCTTCCAGTTCTTCTAATTCCAAGCTGGCCATTTCTTTTAGCTCTTGATCTTCTTCTTCCGCCAGAATTGTCTTAGCGTCTTCAATCTCCTGTAATACTTTTTTATACTCTCTAAAAGTGGTTATAATTTCAGTTAGATCAGCATGAGCTTTAGCATGTTTTTGAAACTGATTCTGATCGGCTATTACTTCCGGGTCACTTAGTAGGCGGCCCAGTTCTTCATATTTAGATTCTAAGTTTTGTAGTTTGTCAAACATATTATTTAACACCTCAATTATTCTAACACGCTTTCTAAAGCGCAGATGGCAACTTCTATTTGACTGTCATCAGGTTCTCTAGTAGTCAGGCTTTGCATCCACAGGCCCGGAGCCATAAGTAATTTTACTATAGGATTGGCTGCATGTTTACCCGACCATTTGATCAGCTCATAAGCGATTCCTGCAACCAACGGCAACAGGAGAATTCTGGAAACAAGCCGTGATAAAATATCCGGCGTATGAAGGAAGGAGTAGAGGAAAACAGTTAAGACCAAAACAAAGAGCATAAAACTAGTTCCACACCTAGGATGTCTGGTTGTATGTTTTCTGACGGCGTCTACTGTTAAGTTTTCCCCTGCTTCGTAAGCATTAATCACTTTATGCTCAGCGCCATGGTATTGAAACACACGCTGGATATCTTTCATCCTGCCTATACCTGCCACATAGCCAACAAAAATTGCCATGCGCAGCAAACCTTCAATAATGTTTTGTAAGTAAGAAGGGGCATAGGCTTTCAGAAAATGAGCTAAAGTGGTAGGTATAACAATAAACATCAACACGGCTAAACCTATGGCTAATACTACAGTAAAGAATATTTCTTTACCGGTTAACACTTCTTCCTCTTCTTCCTCTGCAACAAGGTTGGCGCTGTAGGTCAAAATTTTAATTCCTAAAACTAGGGATTCAAAAAGAGCAACTACACCTCGCAGAAGGGGCAGTTTTAAAAACTTGTACTTTTCGGCCAACGGTTTTAAACGTTGGTTACTGACTACAATATCCCCGCTTGCTTTACGTACGGCAACGGCCATGTCTTTAGGGCCACGCATCATTACTCCCTCAATGACTGCCTGCCCTCCGTATTGAAATGATTTAGACATATTTTTTCCCCCTTCAGCTCTTTCCGTGGATTGCTTTCGGGACTCAGGATGAATTTGACTTAAGGAACCCTCTTTATACTAAATACAAAGAGAGCGAAGCACGTGCTCCGCTTTCTACTGAATACCATATTTCTTTTTGAACCGATCAACACGGCCACCTTTTTCAACGAGTCTGGATCTAGTACCAGTATAGAAAGGATGGCAAGCAGAACAGATTTCAACCTTAATATCTTTTTTTATAGACAAAGTTTCAATCTGGTTACCACAAGCACAAGTAATAGTTGTCTTTTCAAATTTTGGGTGAATTCCCTCTTTCATTGGTGTCACCTCTTTCCCGAACCTAGTTTATAAGTATAAACGTAAGCTAAGTTTCATCTTAGACTTTAACGATAATACAACAAAATAAATTATAGCATATTGGATTAACATTGACAAGAACGAGAGAGGTAAAAAAGTCGTTAGTCGCCAGCGCCCGCTGCGCGGAGTCACTAGTCCCCAGTCGCCAGTCCCCAGTCGCCAGTCCCCAGTCTTCAGTAAAACATGCATGGAAGTGGGCGAGTGCTTTGTGAAGCGGGACTAATTTCCACAGCCGTCGCAAGCTTTGCTTGCGGTAACGGCGTAGGAGTTCGTCCAGAGCGGAACAACCACTCGCCCGCTGGCCCGCTTTTCCCTACTAAGTAGCCGAAGGCTTTGGTTTGGAGTAATTCCCTATTTGCACCTCAGGCAGTTCTGCTTTAATAATTTCCAAAAACTGGGTTATGCCCAAGACTTCGCCCTTAGCTGGGGGTACAGCTTTAAGATAAACATCCGGATCTATGTTAAGATTTCTGATCTGAATCAGCTTGACCTGATTTTCTTCTACAAACTGAAGTAAAGCTTCTACTTCCTCTTCCCTGTCGGTTACGCCGGGAAAAGTCAATAAATTCAAGGAGGTATAAACTCCCTTCTCGGCAGCGTATCTTAGGGAGCTACTTACGTCTTTGAGGGAATATCCTTTAGGGCGATAATAAGAGTTGTAAATATCTTCCCTGGGGCTGATGAGACTAACCCGCATGGTATCGAGGCCTGCATCTACGATCTTTTTTATTCCCTCGTAGTAACCTGCATTGGTATTAATATTTATAGTTCCTAAAGACGTGGCTTTACGCACTTCACGAACAGCCTGAGCCAAACGGTTGCCTTGGAGGGCAGGCTCTCCTTCACAGCCCTGACCGAAGCTAATAATAGAAGTAGGATTTTGTAAATGCTCCACGGCAACTTCTACAATATCTTTTACTTCGGGAATAAAATCAATCCGGCTTTGGGGTGAAGGGCAGCATTCGGCAGGCTGTAAAGAAATACAACCTAAACAATTAGCATTACAGGTAGGTGAAGTGGGAAGTCCACCTTCATAGCGACCATAAAAAATATTTTGGGCCGTAAAACAGCTGTATTCCAATGCACATTTGGCTAATTGACGGTAGATTGGATTGGTTTCATACTTCTTTAGCTTAGCCTCGACCAGTTCCTCAAGATCAGCAGTATTGTAATGGCGGGGATTCCACCAGTCATCTTCATCGCTTTTAACTGCGGCTATGTAAAACTTGTCGTCTTTTAAGCCTACAGCTGTATAGCCCAGTAAAGGCAAAGGTTTGGCATCCTGGGGTGTGACATAGCCCGGTAAAAGGGTACGGGTATAGCCTTGGGGCAAAAGGGCTGCCACAGCCCAAATCTTTTCTTCCCCTGTTGTATAGGGATTGAAAGGTAAGGGTTCAAAGTCCCCTGAAGAAGGGTTAAGACCCAGGGGCAGGCGTCCGGGAACCATTGTAAGGCTGGCTCCGGCAGGCAAGGGGATCATTTCCTCTTCCAAAGGTTCTACCCACTGATCCCCTAGTCTACCAGTCATTCCTAACTCAGGATAATCCAGAACCTCCCCTTTTTCTGTCGCAAATAATAAGCTATACATATATTGCACCCCGTTTCTTTTATCCGTCTTATTATAGCAAAGGTAATTCTAATTTGGGTGACTTTTTCTCTTTTAATACCATCAATAATTTACAATCATTGTACTATCCGCTATTCCATGATATATTGCTTTTTAAAGAGTACCTTTATGTAAATTTTTTGCCAAGGTACCCGCCTGAAAGGGGTGAAATAAATGGCTAATGAATCTGATGGACT
>DUOV01000064.1 GCA_012838615.1 Clostridia bacterium
AAAGAAGGGCGGCAACGCCCTTTCTTTTTCAACAGGTGAACCATATGAAAGATTGGTATAAATACATTAATAATAAAATTAAAGAATATGTTTTGGTTACATATATTATCTCCTATTTAATATATGGCGCAACTATTTTTATGATTTTAAACATGTCTTTAACTAATTTTGATATATTAGACTTATCAATAACCTTAGCATGTATCGCCTTAGTATATTTTCTCATATCCCAATTTATCGATCGCATACTTCCGAACCAAAAACCTAATATTTTTAGCTTCTTATTATTTTCTATAAATCTTATAGTAATTTCCTTGATAGTATATTTTACAACCTCTAAGGACATAAACCTTAGAATTTTATATTTTATACCTGTTATACTAGCCGCTTTAAATAATAATAAAATATATCGCTATTTGATAGTATTAATATGCTCTCTTGCTATTTTTTGGGTAGATTACATAAACCTTGAATTTTTTCAGGCAGATCCTACTATAGTTGACTCAAATATAATATTTATAGCTATCCTTTTTCTGACCACCTGGTTAGTAGGAGGGTTAAGGGATATTGACTCAGAAACTGAGCAGTACCTGCAGACTTTAGCTAATTACGACGGTTTAACCGGTCTTGCTAACCATCGTTATTTTCAGGAAATGCTAGATAATGAAATACAGGAGGCATCTCTTAATAAGCAAAATTTCTCCTTGATTCTTGCTGATTTAGACTATTTTAAATTATACAACGATACTTATGGCCATCAATCTGGTGATGAAGTGTTAAGGCAAGTAGGGCAAATCTTAAAAGAAGAAACTGAGGAAATTGGCTTTGCTGCAAGGTACGGCGGAGAGGAGTTCGCAGTAGTATTACCTGGGTTTAGTAAAGAAGAAGCTCTTAAAATTGCCCAACAGATTTGTCAAAGAATTTCTAACTTTAATTTTTATGGAGCTGAAACTCAGCCTAAGGGTAGACTTACTATCACTTGCGGAGTAGCAACCTACCCTGATAGTGCCGTAACTAAAAAAGAATTAATACGTGCAGCAGACCAAGCCCTCTATCAAGCAAAAAATCTCTCGAAAAATAATATTAGCTTATATTTCAATATACTTGAAGAAATTGAAGTAACAGCAACAGAAGAAGATATAATTAATAGTATTAAAACTTTAGTCTCAATTATTAATGCCAAAGACCGATATACTTACGGTCATTCGGAGAGAGTAAGTTTATACGCAAAAAAATTAGCCCAACACATCGGGCTTGATAAAAAAACTATTAAAAATTTAGCAATTGCAGCCTTCCTCCATGATATTGGTAAAATTGAAATTCAACGAGAACTATTAAACAAAACATCACCTTTAACATTTGAAGAAAGAAACATATTTTACCACCATCCGCTATGGGGAGCAGAAATTATTCGGCCAATTAAGGCTTTTCAAGATATATCACCAATAATCTTACATCATCATGAAAACTATGACGGCAGCGGTTACCCTTACCAAATAAAAGGAACGGATATACCTATTGGGGCACGTATCATAAGAATAGTTGACAGTTTTGATGCAATGACTACTGACAGACCTTATAGAAAAGGACAAACTGTAGAAAAAACGTTAAAGGAACTTGCTCAATTTGCTGGAAGCTATTATGACCCAGTACTTGTCAATCATTTTATTGAGCTATGTAAAGAAGGGTCCCTGTTTCAAAGTTCGGCTTAAATTACTTGCCTATCAACCCCACTAATTTACGTATTATATCAATGCCCCCAATAAAGGTCCCTAGTGATGCACCCATATTTGCGATGGCCACCACAAGTAAAATATGAGTTACTCTATTAGACCAAAAACCTTTTAGAGTGAAGATATCTTGAGAAAGGTTTTCCAAGTCTTCTACATTAGGTCTACGAATATAAGCTTCACAAAGCCCAGCAAACCAACCAGCAGCTAAAAGGGGGTGTAAAGTTGTAAACGGGGCAGCTACAAAAGCTGTTAGTATAGAAAGGGGATGACCCATAGCTAAAAATGTACCTAATGCTGCCAGTAAGCCTGTCCATAAAACCCAGGCGCCAACCTGTGATAAACCTGTAGATGTATCAATGAAAAAAGTAGAACCGATAAATACTGAAATCAGCATTGGTAAAGCCCAGCCAATTGCCTTGACTGCTTTTGAAACAGGGGGTACAGTTAACGATTTGCTTAAGTCATGTTTTTTATTAATATTTTCCCTAATTCCCGGAACATGTCCTGCGCCCACTATGGCAACAACCTTTTGTCCAGGAGCATCCTTAATTTTCTGGGCCAAATATATATCTCTTTCATCGATTAAAACTCTTTTTAGTTCGGGAAAAGTTGTTGAAAAATCGTTTAAAACGGTCATTAAAATATCCTCAGTTTTTAGTTTTTCCAATTCCTCTTCACTTATTTCTTTATCGTTTAACAGACTTATCATAATAACCCAAATTAGCTTCATCTTTCCTATAAAGCTTAAACTTCGCCAAATCCGCAAAAAGGTTGTACGTATATCTCTGTCTGCCATTACCAGCCTGGCACCTATCTCTCTTGCTGAAGCAATACCTTGAATCATCTCTTGTCCTGCTTTTATATCCAGCTGTTGAGCAATCCTGCCTTGAAAAGAGGACAGTAGTAAATTTACCAGTAATAAAGTCGCCTTTTGCTCTTTTATTACCTTAATTATGTCCATCTTTTTCCACTTATCCCGATTAGTAAGAGATTGATAACGAGAATCACATAATTCTATACAAACCGAGTCAGGTTTTTCCCCTTCAATAATTTCTTTTACTTCTTCCGCACTCTTTCTCGATACATGAGCTGTTCCAACAATAATTATTTCTTTGTCATCATACTTTATACGGTCAATAGACATAGTTACTCCCTTCTACTTATCTGAGAACTGGAGGATTTTTTTATCAAGTTTTAAAATGTGATTACTTATCCATTCCACTACAAATTCTAAAATATGGCGTAAGTACACATCCTGTTCCTTATCTAGCTGAGCATAGTCCACATTATTTATCTTTTCAATAAAATCATCATGCTCTACTTTGTGAGAAAAAAATTTTTTGTAACCTATGCTGAGCATATATTCTTCTTCAAACTTGAAATGAAAAATTGCATATTCTCTAAGTTCATTAATAAGCTCAATAATCCTATCGTATTTATCTATGGCAAATTCGTCATTAAGAAGAGAGTAAGTTTTACCGGCTATTTCAAACAACTTTTTATGCTGTTCGTCGATTTTTGCAACTCCAGTACCATATTCATCTTTCCATCCAAATAACATGTTACATCTCCTCTCTTTTCATATTAATCTTTTAATATTAGCCAGTTGATTACAATTTCCTGCATTCTTTTATTATTCATTCCTAAAATTAGCATAATAGCTCACAATGCCTACAGGGTTTTTTTAAAAAACAATTACTGATAATATATATACATAGTTTAAAAATAATAGGGGTATGACCATGGCAAAAACACATGTACTTATTGTTGGCGGAGGAGCAGCTGGAATAATGGCTGCAATTGCTGCCAGAAGAAATGGTGCGAATGTAACAATATTAGAACGTAATCTGAGAATTGGAAAAAAGATACTTGCTACAGGTAATGGGCGTTGCAATTATACTAACATAAATGCAGATGTGAGTAATTATCATGGCAACAACCCTAAATTTGCCTATGCCGCATTATCAAGCTTTTCCCCTTTAGATACAATTAATTTTTTTGAAGAACTAGGTGTCGTACATAAAATTGAAGAACTGGGCAAGGTTTTCCCTATGTCAGATCAGGCCTCAAGCATTTTGGATGTCCTACTTTATGAACTTAACAATATAGGTGTTAAAATTCTTTGTGACACTCTAGTCAAGAATATAAAACCAAGTAATGATAAATTTGTGGTCGAGTTAGTCGATAAATCCAAAATTCAAGGTGACAGAGTAATAATTGCTACAGGGGGTAAGGCCATGCCCTCTACTGGTTCAGATGGAAACGGCTTTGAATTGGCAAGAAGATTAGGACATACCATAACAGATATTTTTCCCGGCTTAGTTCAGCTGAAACTTGAGGGAACATTCTTTAAGCAGATTCAAGGAGTTAAATTTATTGGAACTGCGGAATTATTACGTGAAAACAAAATACTAGCTAAAGATCGTGGGGATATTTTATTTGCAAATTACGGAGTCTCCGGACCTCCTATCTTGCAAATTAGTAGAAAAGCTGCAGAAATGTTAAATAACGGTCAAGAAGCGATATTAAAAATAATTATTATTGATTCAATGGAGAAAGAAAAAATTAAGCATCTTCTCGTGACTCGGATAAAAAGCAGGCCTCACAAGCCACTCGACTTTAGTCTGGTAGGTCTTGTGAATAAACGCCTTATTCCTGTATTACTAAAAGAAGCGGGATTTACTGTTATTAAGATTCCTGTGGCTAGTTTAACTAACAAAGATCTAGATAGAATTGTTCATATTCTTACCGACTGGCGTTTTAAAATTAGAGGCACTAAAAGCTGGCCTAGCGCCCAAGTAACCGCCGGAGGAATAGCAACCCAAGAAATAAATCCCTCTACCATGGAATCAAAGCTTATAAAAGGTCTCTACTTTGCCGGTGAGATAATTGATATAGATGGTGAGTGTGGAGGTTTTAATCTACAATGGGCCTGGTCATCAGGTTATCTGGCAGGGCAACATGCTGCTAGCTGGCAATCATAAGAGCTACAGTACGCCCTGTCCATGGAGCTAAAGTAATACCCATACCACCATGGCCCGAGGCTACGAAAAGGCCTTCGTACTCTTTTATTTCTCCCAAAAAAGGTCCTTCTTCCCGATGGGGTCTTACTCCTGTAAATGCCCTAATAATATTTACTTTTCCTAGTGATGGGTAAAAGGATAAAGCATTGTTGGCGATCCTGGCTATTAAATCAATATTCGGTTCTCGAATAAGTACCCCAATTTCCTGACTACTGCCGATTAATAGATTCCCTTCCAGAGTTTGTTCTATACAAAGAGATACATTTTGCCCAGTACTGCCAAAATTTGCACCCATTAGTTTCTTTTTCAACTTCCAGGGTGCTTTTTCTGTAACTAATACAACTCCACGATTAGGCATAATGTTAAGGGTTAGGTTAAGACTTTGTAACAAATAAGCTGTTTCAAAACCAGAACTGATTACTACTACAGGAGCGTATAACGCTTCTTCTTTTTTATTAACTACTCCTTTCACCTTTCTCCCGCTGGTTAAAATACCTACCACTTCCCAATTAGGTATTATGGTACCCTCAAGCTTTTTAACTTTATCTAAATATCCATAAATAACAGTAAAAGGATTGACAAAACCATGTAAACCACCCTGGGCTATTGCTCCACCAATAGGTTTGTTGCTAAGACCAGGTATAAGACTATGTAACGTGCTTTTACTGACCATCTCTGCATCAAGACCAAATCTTTTACATTCTTCTACGTTCTTTTCCAGTTCGGCTATCTCTTCTTCTGTGGTCGCCAGTTGAACAAATAGTTCATCTTGGCATATTTCTATTGGATAGTCTAACTCTTTGGCAAGTTCCCGGTAGAGTATTAAACTATCATAAGCATCCTGTAATAATTTTCCACTCTTCCCAAAGTAACTTAATCCGCCGTTACAGGCTCCGCTTGCCCCTGAAGCCGGATATTTTTTATCAACAAGAGCCACCTTTAAACCTTTTTTAGCTGAGTAATAGCTTACAGCAGCTCCTATAATACCTGCACCAACAACTATAACATCATATCTGGCCATAACCCTCACCTTTCTAGCCCCTGATATATAAGACATTTCTCTTCCTTACTATAAAGTACCTTTTCTTATGGATATAAAAAATTAAAAAAAAATTTTCTATTATAAAAGGTATTAACGCTTAAAGATGGAATAATTTATTAAAAAAGGAGGGACTTGTATGCAAAGAAAAATATTTCAAACACTTTTGCTTATATGTATGATCTTGCTTCTAGGAGCTCAGCCGGCTACTGCTAGTGAAGTCAAGATTATGCTAAACGGACAACCGGCGACATTTGTAAACTCCTATCTGGAGCGGGGAATCACTATGATTAGCCTTAACTCGTTCGCTAAATTATCAGGTGCCCAGATCGAGAGCTTGACTGCTAATACCTTGAATATTTCCAAAAACAATATTAATCTAGCTTTATCTTTAAATGAAACGGAAGCACAACTTAACGGTAATACCATACTGCTCCCTACTGTTCCGGTAAAAACTGCTGAAGAAATATTTGTCCCCTTACGTACTTTATGTAACATATTTGGCTACGAATTAAAATGGGATGGTGCTACCGAAACCATAGAACTCACTATAAATGAGACTAAAGATGGTATGACACCTCAAGAGCTTTTAGTTAAAACTAACCAAGCCTCTCAGGAAATTGATACTTTTTCCTTAGATGGCAGCTTTACCATTGATATGGAAGTGACTAGTGGCAATGAAAAACAAGTAACTATGAGCGGTTTAAAAACTACTATGCTTGGGCAGATCCAGAACCAACCTCTTCAGGTACACTTAATTCAAACGATGGAACTTCCGACCCTGCCTGGTCAGGAAAGCTCTCAAATGATTACGGAAACCTATATGACTGAGGAAAAAATATATTTTAAAGTCCCTGGCCAGGCATGGGCAGTCCAAGATATGCCCATATCCCCCGAGTTGTGGCAGCAACAGCGAAATATTCAATCTAGCCTGTTGGATGCATTAAATCAAGGGAATGCACTAGGAGGTATCCTAAGTTTTAGCGATGACGTTATAGTTAATGACAAAGAATATTACGTCCTAAACTCTGCTATGAACATGGATAATTTCCGTGAAGCCTATGAACAAATATGGCAACTAGTTATGGGAAGCATGACTAGTCCATCTGGAGATCCAGAAGAATTTCAACAAATAGTTGAGCAAATCATGGAAGGAGCAAAAATTGATTACTACGCAACTACTTTTATTAACAAACAAACATTTTTATGTGATTTAACGAAATTTGATATAAATTTAGATTTATTAATCGACCTTTCCCAAATGGCGAATAACGAACCTGCTGAAGTAGGTACTGAGATACCGGAGACAATCCAAATGAAAATGAAGATGAAGGGTGAATTCGAAATTAAAGATGTGGGTGAACCTTTTGTTGCTCCTGATGTAAAAGATGCAGTTCCACTCCCTGGCAACTAAGTGTTACTATTTAAAAACCTGCTAGCCAAAAGTTAGCAGGTTTTATCATTTAATCGGATTTACTTCCTTGGAAATTTTCTAAATATTTTTTTACTAGTTGAGCCATATAACCTGTTGATATGCCAACAGGCAAAGCCAAAATCAACAAGAAGGGCAGATAGTAATAAATATTAAATGTACCTATAAGAATACTCACTACCAACAGTTGGGCAAGGTTGTGAGTTATTGCACCCACAATGCTCACACTTATAAGAGAAAACACCTTCTCCAACCTGAGGAAGAAATACATGGCCAGCGTACTGAGCAAAGAAGCAACAAAACTTATTATAAAAGCAGGTCCCGTAAAAGTCCCTCCAATTAAAGACCCTAAAAGAACTCTTATTACGGCCACGAACAGCCCTTCACCTAAACCAAAATGAGCCAGCGTAAGTAAGTTAACAATATTGGCAAGACCTAGTTTTACTCCGGGTAAGGGAAAAGGATTAGGCAGCATAGCTTCAATAAGATATAACACTAAGGCCGTAGATACTAATATCCCTAATAAAACCTGTTTCCTCACATTACCTTGTAATTTCATCAACTTCGCCCTTTTTTTCAATGGTAATACTTATTTCATTTGGCACACACACAATACTTTGACTACTCGTGCTGATTTTACCTTGTTTGATACAAACTTTATCTTTACAAGGCGATGAGAGCATTTGAATAGTGTCCTTCTCTACTTTGGCCTTTGATATCCCAAGGGGTCCTTCAATCGGAATTACCTTGCTTTCAATCGTGTCTAATTCTATTTCCTGTACAATCTTTCCGCCTGATCTAATTATTGCTATGCCTGCCTGGCTGGCATTCTTGTCCTGAATATACCACATACCAAAAAATATAAGGGCTAAAGCTAATATACTGCCGATTAGTACTTTATCACCTTTCGTCAATAATATAGCCCCCGTTCTTTTTAAACTCGATAATCTCCTGAACCCCAGTTGAAGTGTATATTTTTTGGTCTTTGGTAACAAAAACAGCTTCTATTCCGGGATGTTCTTTAAGATAAGCTAAACTTTTTTCTACTCCTAAGATAAAAAAGGAAGTTGATAAAACATCTGCTATGGTCGAGTCTTCACCAATTACTGTTACACTCATCAATTCATCAGCCGGCTTGCCTGTTCTTGGATCCAGAATATGATGATAGCGAGTACCATTTACCTCAAAATAGCGCTGGTAGTCGCCAGATGTTACAGCTACCTGATCTTTTAAGTTTAAGACTGCTAAGAGTTTATTGGCATCCCTTGGGTCTTGTATTCCGATTTTCCAGGGAATTTCGTCGCCTTTTTCACCTAGGGCATAGATATTTCCGCCTGCATTTATAATTGCTTTTTCTATTCCATATTCCCTAATTACTTGCGCAGCTTTCTCTGTAGCATAACCTTTAGCAATTGCCCCTAAATCCAAAGACATATCAGTTCTCTCTAGATAGGCCGTTTGCCTGTGTTCATCAAGAACCAGCCTATTTGAATCTACTAACTTCAGCTTTGATTCAAGTTGCTCTCTGGCGGGAACATTTTTTTTGTCCTGACCAAAACCCCATAAATCAACTAAAGGCCCGATCGTTATTTCAAAAACCCCATCTAATTCTTTATTATACTTTTTGCTTAAACTAAGCATCTTAAAGGTATCTTCACTTACTTGGACTGGAGTTTGGCCTGCTGCTAAATTTATTTTGATAATCTCGCTTTTTTCATACTCTGCCGTACCTTTTTGAACAAAACGATTTGTCAGTTCCTCAATTTTTTTAAATTCCTGAAATGCTTTTTGGATTGCTTCTTTGGCCTTTTCTTTACTATTAGCGTAAACTTTAATATTAATAAAAGTATTCATTATAAATTCTTCACTAGTATATTCATATTCTGGCTGAATTAAAGAACAGCCTGTTATAGTAAGAACTACCAACAGGCTGATAGCAACACTTAATATTTTTTTTAAACTTCTCTTCCGCAAGCTGCGGCTGCTGGACAAGCTGCACACCCTTTCTTTTCCGGCGATTGCTTGGTTATTGTAGGCTCGCTACAAATTGTATCCTTAATAAAGTGAATACTTTTAGTCGGACATTTTTCCACACATATACCGCAATTGGTACATTTATCATAATTAATTATAGCTATGCTTCCTGCCCCAACCTTTGGCGGAACAACTTTAATAGCTTCAGACGGACAATTTTTTTCACATAATCTACATTTGATACATGCAACTTTACATTTCGATTTAGCATCTTTGCCTTTTTCAGTATTTCTGCATCTAACATGAACCGTATGGCTAATCCCTACCAGTTCAAGGACATGCTTAGGGCATTCAACAACACATTTATTACAACCTGTACATTTATTATAGTCTACAATCGGTAAGTTATTCTCACCCATAGTTATAGCGTCAAAAGGACAAACACTAGCACAAGTACCAAATCCTAAACATGCGAAATCACAAGATTTTTGTCCATTTAAAATATTTGCTGCAGCCTTACAATCTTTAATTCCTTCATAAACAAAACGATCGGAACAATTTTCAAGACCACCGTTACATTTAAGCTGGGCAACTTTTCTTTCTGATTCTATATTGTCAACAGTAACACCCATAATCTCTGCAACTTTTTGGGCTACTGCAGATTTTCCGGGCACACAAGCATCTATTTTAGCTTCTCCGTTAACAATAGCTTCAGCTAAGCCGCTACAACCGGGATAACCACAAGCACCACAATTAGCGCCAGGTAATATTTCTATAATCGCACCAATCTTTTCATTTACTTCAACCTTAAGCTTTTGACTGGCTACTGCTAATACCACACCAAAAATTGCACCTAAAACTGCCAAACTTACAACAGCAGGTATCATTTACAAGCACCCCCAATGCTATTTCATTTTAAATCAAATTCAGAATCTACATAAGACCTGCAAAACCCATAAAAGCAATAGACATAAGTCCTGCAGTAACTAGTGCTATGGGAATTCCTTTAAAAACCTTTGGTACATTTGCAAAATCAAGTCTTTCCCTAATACCTGCAAATAAAACTAAGGCCAAGGTAAATCCTAATGCATTAGCCACTCCATTAGTAAATGCCTCTATTATACTATAATTTTCATTAATATTAATAATTGCCACACCTAAAACCACACAGTTAGTAGTTATTAAAGGAAGATATACACCTAAGGCATTATAAAGGCTAGGGCTAAACTTACGGACTACCATCTCTACAAATTGTACTAAAGCAGCAATTACTAAAATAAAGGTAATAGTTTGTAAATAACCAATTTCAAATTGGTTTAAAATATATTTTTGAACTAACCAACTAATTGCTGACGCTAAGCCTAGAACAAAGGTAACCGCAGCCCCCATACCTATAGCAGATTCAACTTTTTTTGAAACCCCTAAAAATGGACATACTCCTAAAAATTGAGTAACTACAATATTATTAACGAAAATAGCACTAACGATAATTATGAGTAATTTTGTCATTCCTTACCCTCCTAAGATGCTTTCTTTTCCTGCATTTTATTAAGAAAAGCCAACATACAACCCAAAGTAATAAAAGCACCAGGTGGTAAAATCATGATTAAAGCAGGTTGGAAATTTGCACCAAATAGAGAGATGCCCATTAATTTGCCTGCGCCTATCACTTCCCTAAAAAAAGCTAAAGCACATAAAGCAATTGTATAACCAAGCCCCATTCCAAGACCATCGAATAAAGATGCTATAATACCGTTTTTACTGGCAAAGGCTTCAGCTCTTCCCAAAATAATACAGTTAACAACAATCAATGGAATGAAAATACCTAAGCTAGTGTAAAGATCAGGAACATATGCTTTCATTATTAGTTCAATAATTGTTACAAACCCTGCTATTACTACAATATATACAGGAATCCTGATATTACTAGGAACTATCTTTCTAATTGAAGAAATTACAATATTAGCCATAACTAAAACAAAGGTAGCAGCAAACCCCATACCTAAAGCATTGATAACGGAAGTAGATACAGCAAGTACTGAACACATTCCTAAAAGCATCACTAATACCGGATTATCACTTAACAGACCTTTACTAAATTCTTTCCAATAATTCATTTAACTGCCCCCCCCAACCTTAAAAAGCTTCTATAAAATTTACTTGAAAATGGTTTCTAGCCTCATTAATTCCTAAAGTAACAGCTTTGGACGTAACGGTAGCCGCAGTTATCGCTTGAACCTCATTACCATCTTGAGGGGTTTGTTTTACCACTTCTAGATCAGCTGTTGCGCTTTTACCTTGAAATCTTTCCGCAAACCACGGTTCAGTAGCTTGAGCTCCCAAACCAGGTGTTTCTGTATGGCTCAAAATTTTAATATTTGTGATTGTGCAACTCACAATATCAAATCCGACTAACGTCTTGATACTACCGCCATAACCTTTTGACTCCACCGTGTAGATTACTCCAACAGGTTTCCCCGCTTTATAGGCAACGTTTACCTGTTTAAGCACGGAGTCTTCAGAGCTTAAATACTTTTCAGTTTCATCTTTTATCTCTTCAGCATCGCTATAAACTTCCATTAGCCCTTGCTCTTGGACTAATTTTTCAGACTCAGCTATTATTGGAGCCGTTAAAGCGTTAGTATAAGAAACGCCTAAACCGACAAGGGCACAAGTTATTAAAAGAAAAAAGCCTAGTTTAATAGCCTCACGCATTTTTCTCACCTTCCAAACACTTTAGCTTTTGTATAACGATCTATTAATGGCGTAATACAGTTCATAAGAAGTATTGAGTAGCAAACACCTTCTGGATAGCCACCCTTTAACCTAATTAGCACAGTTAAAAGCCCACAACCTAGGCCAAAAATTATTCTGCCTTTTTTGGTAATTGGTGTAGTTACCCAGTCGGTAGCCATAAAGAAAGCTCCAAGTAATAAACCACCAGTCAAAATATGAAAAACAGGGTACCATACTCCTTGGCCTGTAGCAAAACCTATTATTGTTGTAAGAACAAATACAGTTCCAATATAGGTTCCAGGAATTCTCCAATCCACATGACCTTTATAAATAAGGTATAATCCACCTAAAATTAAGGCAATGGCGCTTGTTTCCCCAAGACTTCCAGCAATGTTGCCAATAAATGCATCTGTTAAAGTAGGAAGCTGAGCTAACAGATTACCTGCACCAGTCATATCACCTAAGGCTTGTAAAGTATTAGCTTCTTTTATAATACCCAGAGGAGTTGCTGTTGTTACTCCATCAATTGGACTTATCCACGTTGTCATAGCTGCCGGCCAAGAAGCTACCAAGATAGCCCTACCGATTAGGGCAGGGTTGAAAATATTATTGCCTAGACCACCAAAGATTTGCTTAGCCACAATAATAGATGCTGCAGACCCAATAGCCACCATCCATAAGGGTAAGTTAGGCGGAAGGGTAAAAGCCAGTAAAAGTCCTGTAACAGCTGCACTATAATCATTTATAGTTACTTCTTGATTTGTTGCCTTTTGAAAAATATATTCACTTAATACAGCTGCAATAACGGAAACTAAAATAACACTTAAGGATGCCCATCTAAAATAATAAAGAGAAACAATAAGTGCAGGTGTCAAAGCAATCAATACATCACGCATAGCGCTACTAATAGTAGTAGTCGTTTTAATATGAGGTGACGAAGATACGACTAAGTTGCCTAAATTAGTAGACATCATTTCTTCCTCCGATCTTTTAAACAATTTAAGAACTATTTTTTCATAAATCTGATAACCTGTTTACCATCTCTAATATACTGTGTCAAAGGTATACGAGCCGGGCAACCATATGAACAACAACCGCATTCAATACAGTCTAAAGCGCCTAATGCTTTTGCTTCTTCAAAATGACCGGCTTTAATGTTTTGTACAATTGTAGTTGGTTCTAAAAAAACCGGGCATTGGTCAACACATTTTGCACAGCGGACACAAGTCCTTTCCGCACCAAGAGAAGATTCTTCTTTGCTAAAGACTAAAATGCCTGAAGTACCTTTTATTACTGGAACTTCATCGGTAAATAAAGCTTTACCCATCATAGGGCCGCCAGCAATTATTTTCCCAATTTCACCTTTATATCCGCCACATTGTTCAATAAGCTCACTAAACAATGTTCCTATCCTTACTAAATAATTACCTGGATTTTGTACACCTTGACCGGAAACAGTCACTACCCTTTCAATTAGCGGAGTACGATATTCTATGGCATCAGCTACTGCAACCGCTGTTCCAACGTTATTAACTATGACTCCAATATCTAAAGGTAGTTTTCCCGAAGGAACTACCCTGCCTAAACAAGCATAAATTAAATG
>DUOV01000065.1 GCA_012838615.1 Clostridia bacterium
ACCCAGGGTAGAAATGAAAAAAACATCATAAAAAGGTTAATGGGTGGGTTAAGCAGTCTATATGGAATAACAGGTTACTTTAGCGATATTTTGTCTTATTCCAGGTTACTCGCTTTAGGGTTAGCAACTGGTGTAATTGCTAGTGTAATCAATACTATGGGCACACTATTTGGAATTAATATTTTAGGGATTATTATACTTTTAATTGTACTTGTTATAGGTACTGTGTTTAACATTGCCATAAATGCCCTTGGTGCCTATGTTCATGCCAGTCGTCTGCAGTATGTGGAGTTTTTTGGCAAGTTTTACGAAGGTGGAGGCAAACCCTTTGAACCTTTTAAAATAAACACGAAATTTACAAAAATAAACTAGTACAGGAGGTTATTTTTATGAATGCAGGATGGGTTGAAAGTTTATTTAATGGAAATGTTTTGGCTGTGATAGGAGCCGCCTTGGCCGTGCTTATTGCAGGACTTGGATCAGCTAAAGGGGTAGGTATGGTTGGTGAAGCCGCAGCTGGTCTTATTACCGAGGAACCTGAGAAATTTGGGCAAGCCTTGCTGTTACAGGCGTTACCCGGTACTCAAGGTATTTATGGACTTCTAACTGCTTTTGTTATTTTAAACAGAATTGGAATCGTAGGAGGAGGTGCGGTAACACTTACTACCGCTCAAGGATTTTTATTCCTTTTTGCAGCACTTCCTATTGCTATTGTAGGCTATTTCTCTGCTATTGCCCAAGCAAGAGCTGCAGTAGCAGGTATTGGCATTATTGCCAAACGTCCTGAAGAATTGGCCAAAGGTATTACTTTCTCTGCCATGGTTGAAACTTACGCAGTTTTAGCCCTTTTAGCTTCTATTTTGATGGTGTTTGGAATTGCAATATAACGAGGGAGTGTCTTAAATGACAGGAGTAGAAAAAATTAAGGAGGAAATATTGGCCGAAGCCCGTAATGAGGCTGAAGCCAATGTTAGTCGAGCTAAAGCTAAGGCAGATGATTTACTTAGAAAAGCTCGGGAAGAAGCTGAAAGGAAGAAACAAACTATTTTAGAAAAGGCTAATCAAGAAGGCGAAGATAAACGCCAGAGAATTTTGGCGACAACTGAATTAGAAGGCAGAAAAAAAAGATTACAGGCGAAGCAAGAAGTGTTGGAAGAGGTTTTTGCTAAAGTAATGGCAGCGTTAAACTCTATGCCTGTTAAAGAATACTCTGAAGTCTTGACCGAAATGATAATTAATTCAGTTAAGACCGGAACAGAGGAAATTGTTTTAACTGAAAAGGATAGAGGTAGACTTGGCGAGACATTTTTGGCCAATGTTAATCTACGCTTATCCAAGGAAGGAAAAACAGGAGGCCTAAAGTTCTCAGATGAAGTCGGAGATTTTCAAGGTGGATTTATCTTAAAATCAGGTGATGTAGAAGTAAATCAGTCCTTTGATGCAATCCTCAGAATGCAGCATGATGAACTGGAGGCGTTGGCCATCAAGGTCCTATTTGGATAAGGCGAAGGGAGGGACGAATTTTGTCGTCTGATACACACTATGCCTATGCCGTATCAAGAGTACGTGCCATTGAAAGAAAGATGCTGGATAAACAAAAATTTGACCGCATGATTGATGCCAAGACTCCGGAAGAAGCCTTGAAGGTCTTGACTGAAGCCGGCTACGGATTTGAAGATTCGGAACAGGGAAACGTTTACGACTATGAAAGAATGCTAAAAGAGGAAAACAAAAAAGTCTATGCCTTGCTCCAAGAAATAGCTCCTCAGCCGGAAATGTTTGATTTGTTTCTCATCTTGAATGATTATCATAACATAAAAGTCTTACTAAAAGGCGAGTTTTCGGGAAATTTAGATGAAGGTTTGCTGCTGGATTTTAGTTTGATTCCTCCCGGTGAGCTTAAGATTAAGCTTCAGGAAAGAAAATGGGATGATTTACCCCCCATGATGAAAGAAGCTATTGAAGAAACAATTGAAACCTATAACAGGACTTCTGACCCTCAGGTTATCGATTTAATTCTGGATAAGGCGGCTTATGCTCACATGTTAAAACAAGCGGAAGCTAGCAAAAATCAGTTTCTCATCAAACTGGTCAAGATTAAGATCGATTTAGCCAATATTAACGCTTTTTTAAGAGTTAAGCTTCTAAAAAAATCTTGGGACTATCTCGACAAGGTGTTACTTGCCGGTGGGACCGTAGACAAAAAAATCTTCATGCAAAACTTACAAAGTCCTCTGGAAAGTTTTGTTAATGAACTTAGTCGTACTCCTTACGATAAGTTATGCCAAGAAGGGCTTGGAAGTCTCCAGAGTTCGAAAGGTATTACCCATTTTGAAAAGTTAACTGACAATTTTGTGATGGAATATGTTAGAAAAGCTCGCTACATAACTCTTGGAATAGAACCTTTGGTAGCCTATCTTAAAGCTAAGGAAACGGAAATTAAAAATGCCAGAATTATTATGGTAGGAAAAATCAACAATATTTCTGGTGAAATTATTAGGGAAAGATTGAGGGAAGCCTATGTATAAAATAGGTGTAATTGGAGATAAAGATAGCGTTCTTGGCTTTAAAGCCTTAGGCTTAGCGGTTTTTCCCGTAACTGAGCCGGCAGAGGCAGAAAGGCTCATCAAAAAAATGGCAGATGAGTACGCTATAATCTACATAACTGAACAGGTTGCCAAAGATGTTGTTTCTACCATTGAGCTTTATAAAGATAGGATGTTGCCAGCTATTATTCCCATTCCTGGCAATCAAGGTTCTTTAGGAATAGGTATGGGCGAAGTAAAGAAATCTGTAGAGCGTGCCGTAGGCGCCGATATAATATTCCAAGAGTAGCGAAATAGTAGGTGAATGTTGATCGAAAGAAGGGATGAAGTTGAGCCAAGGAACAATTGTAAAGGTTTCCGGTCCTTTGGTTATTGCCGAAGGTATGCGGGATGCCAATATGTTTGACGTAGTTCGGGTTAGCGAACATCGGCTAATAGGCGAAATAATCGAAATGCATGGTGATAAGGCTTCAATCCAGGTCTATGAAGAAACTGCAGGTCTCGGTCCCGGGGAACCAGTAGTTTCAACCGGTGCTCCCCTTAGCGTTGAGTTGGGGCCCGGCTTAATTGGAAGAATTTTTGACGGTATTCAAAGACCTTTGGTAGAGATGAGGGAAATGGTAGGAAGCAATATTACCAGAGGTATTGAAGTACCTGCCTTGAAGCGAGATGTAAAGTGGAAGTTTGAACCGACTGTCCAAAAAGGCACCTTGGTCAAGGCCGGTGATATAATCGGCAAGGTCCAGGAGACAGTCGTGGTCGAACACCGGGTAATGGTTCCCTATGGGATAAGCGGTGTTATTGAGGAAATTTACGAAGGCGAATTTACTGTAGAAGAAACAGTTGCTAAAGTTAAAAAAGAAAACGGGGAAATTGTCGATATTCAAATGATGCAAAAATGGCCTGTCCGCAGAGGTCGGCCTTACCAACAAAAGCTTGCCCCGGAAGAACCCATGATTACCGGTCAAAGGGTAATTGATACTTTATTTCCCATTGCTAAAGGCGGTGTAGCAGCTGTTCCCGGGCCCTTCGGTAGTGGTAAAACTGTAGTTCAGCACCAATTGGCTAAGTGGGCAGATGCTGAAATAGTTGTATATATTGGATGTGGGGAACGAGGAAACGAGATGACTGACGTTTTAATGGAGTTTCCCCAGCTAAAAGACCCAAGAACCGGCGAATCCCTCATGCAGCGTACTGTTTTGATAGCTAATACTTCCGATATGCCGGTTGCTGCTCGTGAAGCTTCTATTTATACCGGTATAACTATCGCCGAATATTTCAGAGATATGGGTTATAGTGTTGCTCTGATGGCTGACTCTACTTCCCGGTGGGCTGAAGCTTTAAGGGAAATGTCCGGACGTTTGGAAGAAATGCCTGGCGAGGAAGGTTATCCGGCTTACTTGGCTTCCCGATTGGCTCAATTCTACGAAAGAGCTGGACGGGTAATAAGCCTTGGTACAGATGGCAGGGAAGGAGCCTTAACGGCTATTGGCGCTGTTTCACCTCCTGGAGGTGACTTGTCCGAACCTGTTACCCAGGCCACCCTGCGTATTGTTAAGGTGTTCTGGGGCTTGGATTCCAGCCTGGCCTACAGGAGACATTTTCCGGCCATTAACTGGCTGGAGAGCTATTCTCTCTACCTTGATATCTTAGATGAGTGGATTAGCTCACGGATTGCTAAAGATTGGAACGAGCTTCGGGCTGACACTATGCGGCTGTTGCAGGAAGAAGCCGAGCTGGAAGAAATTGTGCGCCTGGTAGGAGTAGATGCTCTTTCTCCCAGCGACCGTTTAGTTTTGGAAGCTGCTAAGTCTATCCGTGAAGATTATCTTCACCAAAATGCTTTCCATGATGTAGATACATACACATCCTTACACAAACAATACCGTATGCTTAAACTTATTATGTCTTTCTACTACCTGGGCAAAAAAGCTATTGAAAACGGAGCATCAATTAAAGAGTTATTCGAACTGCCGGTTAGGGAAAGAATTGGTAGGTCTAAGTATACTCCCGAAGAACAAGTTGATGAAGTTTTTGATAAAATAGAAGCCGATTTAAAATCCCAAATAGAAGCATTATCGGCAAAGGAGGTTGAGCAGTATGCTTAAGGAATACAGAACTATTTCCGAAGTTGCCGGCCCCCTTATGCTGGTTCAAAAGGTTGAAGGCGTGAAGCTGGATGAATTGGGAGAAATTGAGCTATCTAACGGTGAAATCAGAAGATGCCGTGTCTTAGAAATTGATAGGGATAATGCCTTGGTCCAGCTTTTTGAAAGTTCAGCAGGTATAAATTTGGAAGAAAGTAAAGTAAGGTTCCTGGGAAGGGGTATTGAACTTCCCGTTTCCATCGACATGCTGGGAAGGGTTTTTGACGGCCTTGGTCGACCTATTGACGGTGGTCCTAACATTATTCCGGAAGCAAGACTTAATATTAACGGAATTCCTATGAACCCGGCTGCCAGAAACTACCCTTCCGAGTTTATCCAAACGGGTATTTCTGCTATTGACGGCTTAAATACTCTGGTAAGAGGGCAAAAATTGCCTATCTTTTCCGCTTCCGGTTTGCCTCATGCTCAGTTAGCCGCTCAAATTGCCAGACAGGCAAAGGTGCTAGGTGGGGAAAGTAAGTTTGCTGTTGTTTTCGCCGCTATGGGTATTACTTTCGAAGAAGTAAATTTCTTTGTTACCGATTTCAGAAAGACCGGAGCTATTGACCGGGCCGTAATGTTTATGAACCTGGCCAATGACCCGGCTATTGAGCGTATTTCAACTCCAAGGATGGCTCTGACTGCCGCTGAGTACTTGGCTTTTGAAAAAGATATGCACGTATTGGTCATTCTAACTGATATAACCAACTATGCAGAAGCCCTGCGGGAAGTTTCCGCAGCTCGTAAAGAAGTGCCGGGCAGAAGAGGATATCCTGGCTACTTATATACTGACCTGGCTACCTTATATGAAAGAGCCGGTAGAAAAATAGGTAAGGAAGGCAGTATAACCTTAATTCCTATCTTAACCATGCCGGAAGAAGATAAGACTCACCCCATTCCTGACTTAACAGGCTATATTACCGAAGGTCAGATTATCTTGAGCAGGGAGCTTTACAGAAAAGGGGTTATGCCACCAATTGACGTATTGCCTTCTTTGTCCCGACTGAAAGATAAAGGTATCGGTAAAGGAAAAACCCGTGAAGACCATGCCGACACCATGAACCAGCTCTTTGCAGCATATGCTCGTGGTAAAGAAGCCAAAGAGTTGGCAGTTATTCTTGGTGAGGCAGCTTTAACAGATGTTGATAAGCTTTACGCCAAGTTTGCCGATGCCTTTGAGCGGGAGTATGTCTCTCAGGGCTTTAACGAAAACAGGAATATTGAAGAAACTTTAGAGATAGGCTGGAGGCTTTTATCCATACTGCCAGTTGGAGAACTCAAGCGTATTAGAGACGAATACCTGGAAAAATATTTGCCTAAAAAGGAACAATAAAGGGGCGTATCAATTATGGCAGTTATGCGTGTAAACCCAACCCGTATGGAACTGACCCGGCTGAAAAAAAGATTGGCTGTAGCGCGGAGAGGACATAAGCTGTTAAAAGATAAACGGGACGAAATGATGAAAAAGTTCCTTGAGTTAGTAAGAAGCAATAAGGAACTCCGCGAGAAGGTAGAAAAAATGCTTATGGAAGCCCATGCCAGTTTTTTGATTGCCAGGGCGGTTTTGTCTACGGAAGTTTTAGAAGAAGCCTTAATGTTACCTAAGGAAAGTGTTTCCCTGGAAGTATCTACTGAAAACATTATGAGTGTTGATGTTCCTGTTTTAGACTATAAAACAAAGAATAATGATTCAGGCGACATATTTCCCTATGGTTTTATCTCTACCTCTGGGGAACTTGATGGAGCTATAGCTACCCTTTCAGAGGTTTTGCCCCACATGCTCGAACTGGCAAGAAAGGAAAAAGCGGCCCAATTACTTGCCCAAGAGATTGAGAAAACCCGTCGCAGAGTTAACGCTTTGGAATATGTGATGATTCCTCAGCTTACTGAGACAATAAAATATATCACTATGAAACTTGACGAAACCGAAAGAGGTAACCTAACTAGGCTAATGAAGGTTAAGGACATGATGCTTGAACAGGCCCATCAATTTGAAGCTAAACTATACCAATCTGACGGCGCTTAAGATAAGTTGGTGATAAATGTAAAGGTACTACTTTTATAAGAGTAGTGCCTTTTTATTTTCCGACACGAGACCTAAGAATCGGGGTTGGTAATACTATTGTTAAGATGTATAATAACTTTCATTTTACCTACAATAATTTTAACACTTTATAAAAGGAGCTCATTATCTTGGATAAAAACCAAATAATAGCCAGGTTAAATTGGTTTTATACTCTGGAACTAAACCAAGTAGACCTCTACATTACGCAAAGCAAAAAAGTTGCTGATCAATATACCAGAAAAGTCCTAGAACGTTCCGCCCAAATAGAAGAGCAACACGCCCTTAATATTAGTGCCAAGCTTAAAGAATTAGGAGCAAAACCTACCCTGTTAGGAGATGTGCTTGGACCCCTTACCGGAAAAATTGGTGGTCATGTTATTCCGCTAGTAGGATTGAAAAATATGCTGAAAGCTAATGTAATGCTAGAGCAAAAGGCTATGGCTGATTATAAGAAGTTTATTTCCAGTTTAAAAGGTGAGAAAGGGCTAGTGGATTTGTTATGGACCCACTTAATTGATGAAGATTTACATGCCTCTTGGTTTGAGAGTAAAGCAAAAGAGTTAGAAATGGAGCCTCAATAAAAATTGTAGAAAAAAGTATTAAATATTTTTTTGCTTGTCCCCTAATTGCAACAATTTTTACAATTGCTACCATTTATAATTAAAATTGTTAATGGAATAACTATTTCATAAAAGAGTTGCAACAAATTAATATCAGTTTGGGGAAACGATGAAGTATGACCTGTATTTGGGCACCTGGGTCATAAATAGTTTATGGTGCAACCGGCCTAATCAAAAAGATTAGGCTTTTTGTTTTTTCAATTTTTCTAACAATTTAGAAAAGGTGAGTTGGATGGTTTATAAAAAGTGCCCCTTTTGCAAAGGGCTTTCCTATTCCGCCTCGGGGGAACGAGAGTGGATTTGTCCCTATTGCAGAAAAGATATTACTATGGTAGAGGTTAGGCCGGCACGCTCTTATCTTAAGTTGCTTAGGTAAAATATAAGTTTTGCCATAATAAAGGTGGGAGAATGATGGATTCTATAAAAGTTCTTATTGTAGGTGAAGATGAAGTCTTTAGGAAAGGAATAGCTTCCGTATTAGCCTCACAAAAAGGTTTTCAGGTTGTAAACAGTTTAGACAGCGCTGAAGCTGTGAAACAGCATGCATACTCTCACGCCGATCTCATATTGCTAGACCTAACCCTAATCCGCAAAGATAGTGCGGAACTAGTACAACAGCTAAGAAGGCGCTGCCCTTGCAGTAAAATTGTAGCTATTATTAATAGTGATCTTCCTGAAAGCTTTGCTGAGATAATAGCAAATGGTATAGACAGCTGTCTGCCGGAAGGAATCATGCGGAGTAACCTTATCAAAGCTATTGAATTAGTTTGTACATCTAATCTTTTTTTCTTTCCCTCTCTGGCCAAAAAGTTTATGCATCACTCTAGCAACCAACCAATGCTGAACAATGTGTTAGACATTAATAATTATAAAGTTCATTCTAATACTCATGACTTTCAAAAACTGACTAAAAGAGAACTAGAAATATTGAAATTAATTGCCAAAAATTATACCAACAAGGAGATAGGCAAAGCATTGTTTATCAGCGAACCTACAGTAAAAACTCACGTCAGCAGTATTTTACAAAAGTTAGGCCAAAGCAACCGTTCCCAAGCAATACTATTTGCCTATAAAGCCGGTTTGCTTAAAGATTCTTTAGCCTGACTAGTATTAATCAAGTCCTCCAAGGGGAGGGCTTTTTGTTTGAAAATCATACCAAAGTAGTACTTAGGATTAATACTAGACTGGTACTTTTGTTTCGAGAAGGGTTTTTATCATACCTTTACCTACTACCCAAGTAGGATATCAGTTTTATGAAATTGTGATAAAATTTACACCAGCTAGAATATTTACAAATTTTGACAAATACTTCGGCTGGTGGTGACAATTTTGATTGGGAAAAAAATTAAAAAAGTGGTCAATACTGTCGGCAATATAGTTTTTGTCTTAGTATTGATAATCACCCTCTTTGTAGGTTTTTATGTTGTGAAAAGCAAGCTGGATGGGGGCGTCCCCATGGTGGCCGGTAATAAGTTGTATGTCGTGCTAAGTGGCAGTATGGCCCCAGTTTTTAATGCAGGCAGCATAGTAGCTGTAAAGGATATCATGCCGGAGGATGTGGCAGTAGAGGATATTATAACTTTTAAAGATCCGGCAGATCCTGAGCGGGTAATTACCCACCGGGTACTTGAAATCATTGATAATAATGGCTCCCTTAGTTTCGTAACTAAAGGGGATGCCAACGATGCACCTGATACAGAACCAATACCGGGAGAAAACATTCTGGGTAAAGTCTCTTTCTCTATACCCTACATCGGTTACTTAACTGAATTTACCAACAGTAAAAAAGGTATTGTCCTCCTGCTGATAGTACCAGGCGTAATTTTCATTATTACAGAGTTATTTAATCTTCTTAAAATGGCCGAAGAGTACGAAGAAGAGCAAAAGAAGAAAAAAGCCGAAGCAGAAGCTCGGGAATTGAAAGTATAGTGTCGGTCCCAATTGCCCTATGCCTAGGGCTTGAGATACCTCTTAGCCTGAGCTAAGGGGGGAGAAGCTTTTGTGTACGCTTAAAATTAGAGGCCAAGCTTTATTGGCGTTCCCAAGGGGATAACAAGTGTGCACAAAAGCTTGCTTATTACCAGATTTCCTAGGGGGTGGGTATAAAAGATATATAGAGAGAGCTGTTGAAACCGGTTAACAAACATTTTATAAAAACTAAGGGGGATTTTCACACAAATGAGAAAAAGAATGTTTATTAGCTTGACCTTGATTTTCTTAGTAGCTGCTTTAATAGGCGGTGCAACCTTTGCTGTGTTTACTGATGAGTCCACCAATGCCGATAATACGTTTGCTGCTGGTACTATTGACATTAATTCTGCCTTTACAACTGCATGGAGCGGTGACTGCGAACTGATGGCTCCTGGCGATGTCAGGGAAGCTAAAATTACTGTGACAAACAGTGGTTCCCTTGAGTTGGGATATGACATAGCTGCTACTTTATCAGGAAAACTCTTTACAGCTCAGCCAAATGATCCAAATTGTGCAGTATTAGAGATTTTTGATGCTGGCGGCAATGAAATAGTTCCCGGACCAGATAATAATCGTGTTCTTGCTTCAGGTGCTTCCGAGGTTTTGACTGTTAAAGTTAGATTACCTTTGGACGCTGGTAATGCTTATCAAGGTGCTCAAGGCAGTGTAACTCTTACTTTCAATGCTGTACAAACAGCCAACAATCCCGATTATGCTAATTAATATTTAGGTATTTAACTTATTTTAATAAAAGACGTGCAGTAGAACACGGCTTTTAGAAAATAGAGGTGAATTATGAAAAAGAAACTAGTGTTAATTATATCAGTAGTTGTTTTAGCTGCTTTTGCCATTGGAGGCACCACTTATGCCCTGTTTACCGATACTGCTAGTGTTGGTAAGAAAACTTTCATGACAGGTACTTTAGATATCGATACTAACCGTGCCGGTTTGGATACTATTCCTGGCCCTATGTTTTATACCAACCCAATAGAAGGGAAAGCTCTTGATGGAAGCCCTGGCCTTAAGCCAACTGGACTCTGGGCTCCAGGAGATCTCCATATTCGAACCTTAGTCGTCCAGAACAGAGGGAGCTTAGACGCAGTTCTTGATAGTGTAAAGGCTGAATTAGTAAGCGACCCGACGGATATGGCTGCTGATCTGAACGTAAAAATCTTTAAGGTATTACCCCTAGATTGTTCTAAGTTTGGCGTTGATGAAGAAGATATTTATCTTTTAGATTTTCCGGGGGATGACTCACTACCTTTAGACTTTGCTGAACTACTAGCTGTAAAAATCCATAATGCATTTGCAATTGGTTTTGATGCAATAGGGTTTGAGTATTTAGTCCAAAAGGCTATTGAAAATAATCTAGATATAAATCCAATTTGGGAAGGCAGATTATCCCAGTTGACTGATGGTTATAAAGAATTCTCTGAAAAAATTCAAATTGCCGGAACTAGCAGAGCAGCAGGTATTGCTCGTGGCTGCTTGTTAGCTTTTGCAGTCGAATTAGATTATGAAGATGCCGGCAACGAACAACAGGGTGCCAGGTCAGTATTTGGCTTTACCATTAAAGCCACTAATGCTGTGAACGATTTTGCGAATTGATTAAATCTATCTACGTTATAGCCGTGGTTTTGTACCACGGCTATAACGACCACAACTTCGAAAACAATTGCCCCAGTTGAAACAGAACGGAGGCTTAAAATATGCTAAGAAGCAAACTGCTGCTTATTTTGGGTGTAGCCATGGTCCTATTAGGACTTTCGGCCGGGTCCATGGCCTACTTCACAAGTGAAGCTACAACAGAGACTAACCAAATTTCAGCTGGTACCATGTATATTGGTAGTGAAAATGATGAGCGGGG
>DUOV01000006.1 GCA_012838615.1 Clostridia bacterium
GCAACCGGGTCGGTATCTTAATGCTCATTAACAGCAACAATAATGCAGTACGGCGTAATAAGCTGAGCAATAATACCGTCAATATTAATAACCTAGGTGCTAATAACGTCATTGACGAAAACGATTAAGATTTGTTTAGCAAAGCCCAGCAGAAATTCTGTTGGGTTTTCGCCTTTATAGGTGGCAATTTTCGCATAAACTAGGCTTTATAGGAAAAACTAAAATAGACGTAAAATAAAATTTAGTTTATAGGAGGGAACATCATTTGGAAACATATGTACCCAGGGAAATTCAATCTGCAGTAAACAATATGGGAAATTTCCAAGGCAGTTTTAATCTCGATAAGTCCGGCTTTAACCCTAATATGCCTGGCCATGAAACTACTCATGACATGGTCTTAAGGCAAGCCCCAAGAACAGTAAAAAAAGAAGGAGCAGGTATTGGCCTTCCCTACGAAGTACGCCATGAAATGGCCTTAATGCTTGATGATCACATGTGTGCTTTAACAGTAGCTTTGCACCAGTACAACAAGCACCATTGGCTAACTGAAGGTGCAGAGTCATTTCTAAGCTTACATCATTTACTAGAAGAGCATATTGAAAAGACAATCAAACATATCGACATGATAGGTGAACGGGTGGCCAGACTTGGTGGGGTTCCTACAGCCCATCCCGTTACACAGCATGAGCTATCGTATCTTAAACATGAAGTTGAAGGCCGCTACTCTATGCGAGACTTTATCCGTAATGATCTGGAACATGAACTAAAACTACAGGATATGCTACGTAAACAGATTAAGCGTGCCCACGAACTTGGTGATTGGGGAACAGTAGAAGTTCTGGAAGAAGTTTTACTGGACAGGGAAGATCTTGGTTATCATTTATATAGTGTACTTGAGGACGATACCTTAGTTAGAGGAATGGAACATTTACTTGATGAAAAGAGCAATAAAGTCGGAGATGGTTCAGTTCAAAATAACAATATATTGCAGTAAGATTTCGAAAATATTGTTTAAATCCCAGGCTTCCTGGGATTTTTTCTTGAACCTATATAACAATAAAGGTATAATTTAATAGGATTTTTTTCTTTATAGGAGGTGCAAGAATGTATAATTTTGCCGGAATGAAAGCAACTGTTATGTTCATAATTCCGAATCTAGCTTTCGTAAGGAATAGGTTTGCCTATTTACAATTAAACACCATTCCGGAGAAGACACATTCTTGCTGCTAAATTTCTATATAATCTCTCTAAAAACTAGCGACAGTGGAATGATGTGTTCCCCTGTCGTTTTTTGTGTCTTTCTCCTGCTATTATGAAACTTGAAAGGAGAACATTAGATTTATGAAGACAAAAAAACTTCATTGGGAAAATCCCTTATTTGATAAAAAAATTGCCCTTTTTCTTATCAGCCAAAACCTATCTTTATTCGGCTCAACCGTTGTAGGGTTTGCCATTGTCTGGTATATTACCCTGGAAACATCGTCAGGTTTTTGGTTAATGCTCTCGACTATCTGCTCCACGCTCCCCCAGGTGGTGATTTCCCTCTGGGGCGGTGTTTGGGCAGACAGATATAACCGGAAACATCTCATTATGTTGGCAGACGCCTTTATTGCCTTAGCAACCCTGGGTCTGGCCATTGCCTTTTGGAGCGGTTTTAAGAGTATGGAGCTATTATTAGCCGTATCGGTAGTACGCTCGTTAGGTGCAGGTATCCAAACTCCTGCCGTCAATGCCACTTACCCCCAGCTGGTTCCCCAGGAGAAACTTACCAAAATACAGGGCATCCACCAAACGTCAATCTCGGTACTAATGTTATTAGCCCCTGCCGTAGGCGGTGCTATCTTAGGTTCCATGGAAATTGTCTGGGCTTTTATGCTGGACGTAGTTACAGCGGCTCTTGCTATTCTTGTCTTCAGCTTTATAGAGGTAGAAAAGATTGAGCGGACTGATGAACCTGCATCAGTATTTACTGATCTCCGGCAAGGCCTTGACTATTCCTTTAGCCACCCTGACTTACGCAGAATTATTATTTGTTACGCTTGCTCTTTCTTTTTAATTACTCCTGCAGCTGTATTAACACCCCTTATGATAGAAAGAAGCTTTGGCAGCGAAGTATGGAGGCTAACTGCTAATGAGATAGTTTGGACAGTAGGATCCTTAATCGGCGGTGTATATGTCTCCCTCCATGGGGATTTTAAGGATAAGGTACGGACTGTAGCTCTATGTCTTGTAGCCTTTGGCGTTACTTTTGGGCTCTTGGGTATTGCAGGAAACTTTATGGTCTATTTGCTGATCATGGGAACTGCCGGCTTCTTTATGCCTATTATAGCTACTGCCCAAACTGTATTTATTCAGGAAATTACCCCGCCAACTATGATGGGACGGGTTTTTTCCATAATACAGATTATCGCTACAAGTTCCATGCCTATAGCTATCTTACTTCTCGGGCCATTAGCTGATATTGTATCGGTAGAGTCAATTTTAGTTGTATCAGGGATACTTCTAGCGATAGTTGGTAAATTATATGAAATTAGCGGCAGAAATGCCCTTGCGGTATAAACGTAATGATTTTATTTAAGCAAAGAGAAAGGAGCTGCTACTTATGTTTAAGTACAGAATGGCGGAGATTGTAGTAAATTGGGAGGTGGATAACAAGTAATTATTGTATACTAACCTCCCAAAGCTGAACTACAATTTAAACTTTAGGAGGACAAAAAATTGAGTAAAATAAATATGGAAAATATAGGGTTAAGCCAAAGGTTTCTCAACGAATCTACTTTATATGAAGGTCTTTATATCGGAAGAGTAGTTTCTCAATCAAAAAATCTATATAAGGTTATAACGGAAAAAGGTGAATTAACTGCTGAAGTCTCCGGTAAGTTTCGTTATGCTGTAAAAAGTGCAGTTGATTTCCCTGCTGTAGGTGATTTTGTAATGCTTGATCGGAATGATGACAGTAGTGGAAAGGCAATTATCCAGCACGTTCTTACCAGGAAAAGTGTTTTCATCAGAAAAGCGGCGGGAACATCCAATGAAGAACAAGTGGTGGCTGCCAACATTGACACGGTTTTTATCTGTATGTCCCTCAATAACGATTTTAATCTCCGCAGAGTTGAAAGATACCTCGGAATTGCTTGGAATAGTGGGGCAACCCCGGTTATAGTTCTTACCAAAGCTGATTTATGCCCTAATCTTTCAGAAAAACTGGCTGAACTTGAAACTGTTGCCTTAGGCGCTGATGTTCTTGTAACTTCAAGTCTAAGTGAAAATGGTATTCTCCCGGTTAAACATTATATAGCAAGCGGAAAAACCATTGCTTTTATAGGCTCATCAGGGGTTGGCAAATCCACCTTGATCAATAGGCTTATGGGTGACGATCTTATTGCAACTAATGGTCTTAGAAAAGACGATAAAGGCAGGCATACTACCACCAGACGAGAGATGTATATACTTCCTGAAGGCGGTGTTGTTATTGATACTCCCGGCATGAGGGAAATTGGCATTGAAAGTGCTGATTTGAGAAAAACCTTTGCTGATATAGACGAGCTAGCAACGAAGTGTAAATATAGAGACTGTACTCATACCAAAGAGCCAAACTGCGCAGTTCAAGCTGCCATAAACTCTGGCTTGCTGTCTAGGGATAGATTGGAAAACTATTTTAAGCTTAATAAAGAAGCAAGATATGAAGGATTAAACTCCAGGCAAATCGAGCATGAAAAGCTAAGTGAAATGTTTAAAGATGTAGGAGGCATCAAAGGTGCCCGTAAGTTTATAAAAGCTAAGACTAAAAGATAAAAATATGACAGGTAACAAAACCGCAAAAATTTTAATTTCTTAGTAACAAAAAAATACTAATCATTCCCAACGGAATGGTTAGTTTTTTTTAAGGAAAACCTCTTTAATTGGTTAAAAAATAAAAAAGTTCTGGTAAGAAGGAACATTACTCATAATGATTGAATTAGCAATATAGATTCCGATAGTAATTTGCTGAGGTGTTATATTTGAAAATTTTATTTAGTCTTTACCTAGTCCTTGCGGTTATCATAGCTCAATTTTTTGCCGCCTATTTCTTTTCGAAGAGCAGAACTAGCTACCTAAAGGTGTTTTCCGCCTTGGTTTTATGTATCAGTATTTATTTGTTTGGCTATTTAATGATTATCAACAGTAACAACTTGCAAGAAATGATTTTTTGGAATCAGATTCAATATCTGGGCTTGCCCTTTATTTCTGTGCTCTGGCTGGTGATTGCTCTCCTTTATACTGAAACCGTCTGTTCCCTAAGAGACCGGATGGTGCTTTTACTTTTTTTGGTGCCTGTTTTTACTTTTTTTATGCGACTCACCAATTCTTGGCACCAGCTTTTTTATAAAAGTTGGGAAGTAAGACAGTTATTTGGCTATTACTCCTTGTATATGGAAAGAGGCTACTGGTACTATGTTAACATTAGCTATACCACAATATGTTTACTGCTGACTATTATCATTTATTTCTTAGGATACCTGAAGAATCAGGCCGACTATCCCAAGAAGCCCCACTTTCTGGTTTTCTTTTTTGCTTCCTTAATCCCCCTTATCGGGATAATACTTATTCTTTTTGCTTTCGAAGAGCGAAGCGTTGATTATACAGCTTTGTTTATGCCACTTTCTTTAATCGTCATTAGTTATGGTATTTTAAAATATGATTTTTTGGAAGTAAGATCTCTGGCCCGGGAAACAATTTTTGAGAACAACTTTGCTGGTATGGTGATCTTGGGGCCAGGGCATAGGATAATAGATTATAATAAAGCGGCCAAGAAGTTTTTTGGGTCGTTAAACATTTCCTTAGACAATTATCCCATAGACCATATTCTTAAAAGTGAGCCAGAATTGCTTGAAATTTTCAAAAGTGATATTGACCGGGATTTTTCTTTAGTAATCGATGGGGAAGAGCGATTCTTTGAGATTGACGCGGTGCCCTTGGGTAACTTCCATGATGGAAACACGAGAATGCTTAAATCCATCCGCGATGTTACAGAAGAAAGAAAAATCCAAAATAGGCTGAAAGTTTTGGCTACCACAGATTCCTTAAGCGGTCTCTATAATCGGACAGAATTTATGAATTTAGCTCAAAATGAGCTTGCTTTAGCTAAGAAGTATAATGAGGAACTATCTTTATTGATGATAGATTTGGATTGTTTTAAAATTATCAACGATACCTTCGGACATGCGGCCGGTGATGAAGTGATTCGTGAAATGGGAAACATTATGAAGAGCAGTTTCCGAAAAACCGATATTGTTGGGCGCATAGGAGGAGAAGAATTTGCTGTCGTTTTAAAGAATGCCTCTTTGAAAGAGGCAAAAAAGGCAGCAGAAAAGTTTCGGAAAACTGTAGCCAAAAAAAAGTTGGTTTACGGGGAACAGGAAATTAGTTTTACAGTAAGCATTGGAGTAGCAGCAATCCATGGCGACACTTATGAGAGCAGCAATATTGAAGATATTTTAAAAAAGGCGGATGATGCCCTGTACAAGGCAAAAGCTAAGGGACGAAATTGCGTCGTAGCTTTTGGCCTTGAGTTATAGCATTTCACACAACCGTGTTCAAATAACCTTGCAATGACGGAGGATACTTTTATAATAGTATCCTTTATTTTTTTAATTTCAGAAACCCCGCAGTAATGAGAAATCTTAAGTTACTGCAGGTTTTTTGTTTTTTCAGGGTAAATAAGGCTAAAACCGTTAAACCTGTCAATAATTGCGTCTGTCTTCCGATTAAGCGTTGACTTAATTAAAAATAGGTGTATATTCTAATTAAGCGTAGACTTAATCAAATTGAATGGAGGTTAATTATGGAAATTACAAAGGTGCTAAAAGCGATAGCCGATGAAACGAGATTTAAAATGATCTATTTGCTTTTACAACATAATTACTGCGTAAGAGCACTATCAAGAAAACTTGAATTGTCTGAATCGGCAATATCACAACATATAAAAGTATTAAGGGAAGCAGGTCTACTTATAGGAGTGAAGAAGGGCTACTATATGCATTACGATGTAGACCGAAGTGCTTTGCGCAAACTTTCTTCGGAAATTAAAGAACTTGCCACCATAAAGCGGGAAGTTTGTGCCCCTGAAAAGGTAGGGTGTAAATCCTCTGAACGGCGAATATGCCATCTACAAAGAAGTGGTAATAAGGATTCTAATTCATAGAAAGGGTGCATAAACCATCATGGAAATTGTTAAAGTCACAAATCTTAAAAAGTTGTACGGCGAATTTCCGGCAGTTAATGAGATTTCTTTTAGTATTGAGCAGGGGGAAGTGTTTGGATTCTTAGGGCCCAATGGGGCAGGAAAAACTTCTACCATCAAAATGATGATTGGGCTATCCAGGCCTACCAGCGGTCAGATTATGATTGATGGCATCGATGCCATTAAAGACATTAAAAAGGTGCAGAAATTCATCGGAATTGTTCCCGATGAAAACAATTTATATGCTGAAATGAATGGCTTTGATAATCTTTGCTTTTGTGCCTCACTATATGGAATAGGTAAAGCGAAACGGGAAAAAAGAGCAATGGAATTGTTGGAGCAATTTAATTTAACTAAGGCAGCTAAATATCCTTTTAAAACCTATTCAAAAGGAATGAAACGAAAACTTACTATAGCCGCTGGTATTATACATAATCCTAAAATATTGTTTTTAGATGAGCCCACAACAGGCATCGATGTTGAAAGTGCAAGGCAAATAAGGGAACTTATATTGAACTTAAAAAAACAAGGTAAAACTATTTTTATTACTACCCATTATATTGAAGAGGCTGAGCGAATCTGTGACAGGATTGCTTTTATTGTAGAGGGTGAGATTGTAAAAATTGGGAAGGTAACTGAAGTGTTGAGAGACGCAGAACGTGAACATAAAATTAAGTTGCAACTTAGCAGTAGCATAAAAAACATAAAGGAAGAACTAGAAAATAATTTTATAAATTGCAAGGTAAAGCTTCTGGATGAAAATTCTTGCCTTTTTATTTCTAAAGAACCTATAGCCTTATTTCCTATCCTTCAACTACTAGATAATACGGGGATTTCCGTGTACGAAGCAAAGGAACTAAAACCATCGTTAGAAGAGGTATTTGTTAAAATAACAAATATTAACCCAAAAACTAAAAACGAACAAGAAAAGGTGGGGAAATAGAATGGAAACTATGATTGCCTTCTGTAATATCCTAAGAAAAGATATTGAAACTTACTATTTAAAACCGCCTAATATCAGTTGGGGGATAATTTTCCCACTTTCTTGGACGCTGATGCAGTTTATCCGTTCACAGGGAACTACCGGAATTAGAGAATTGCTTCCAGGTTTAATGGCGATGAGCGTATTGTTTGGGTCTACTTCAATGCTGGCTGTTACCATCACCTTTGAAAGGAGCAGCCATTCCTTTGATAGGCTATTACTAGCACCAATAAGTATAAACACATTAGTCCTTGCTAAAATTCTAGGGGCTGTTATATTTGGTACTCTCAATGCTTTTGTGCCAGTCGTCTTTGCAGCATTCTTCATAAACTTAAAGGGAATTAACTGGGGTATTACAGCTATTGCAGTTATTTCAATCGCAATTACTTCTGCTTTACTCGGTTTATTAATTGCCATATCGGCCAAAGAAGTATTTGAAGCCCAAACCTTTTCCAACTTTTTCAGATTTCCAATGTTATTTTTATGCGGACTATTTATACCCATTGATAAGTTGCCCGCCATGTTAAAGGCAATATCATTCTGTTTGCCTCTAACCTATGGAACGGATATCCTCAACGGTATGATTGCTGGTAACTCTATCTTTAGCACTCCATTAAATATCTCCATTATGCTAGTTTTTGTAGTTTTTCTATTTTACTTGTGCCAGAAAAATATAAAGGAAAAATGGATTCTTTAATTGCGGGTAATTTTTGTTTTTTCGTTTAAGTTATGTATTATGTTGCCGAGTCCTTATTGCTCCAAAACGAGTAACAGTTGCTTGCTCCAGGCTATGGTACAATAGATTTAAAACGATTGGAGGATAAGCGATGCAAACCGGAATAGCCAATGTACCACTCCACGGTGGACATTGCCCGCCGTGGCTTTTTGAAAAAATGAAACAACTAGGCGCCGTAATGGTGGAAGTGATTGTGCTAGAATACGGCCCCGCAGAAGTTTTACGCAGGCTCTCAGATCCGGTTTGGTTTCAGACCTTCGGTAGTGTTCTGGGTTTTGACTGGCATTCCTCCGGGCTTACCACCGTCGTCTGTGGTGCATTAAAAGAAGGCTTAGGAAAAAGTCAAGGTGAGTTAGGCATATTTTTTGCCGGAGGAAAAGGAAAAGCTTCCCGCAAAACTCCACAGGAAATTGCAGAGGCGGGGGAAAAATACGGCTTATCCAACGATTTGGCTGCCCTGCAGGGAACCAGCCGCTTAGTTGCCAAGGTCGACTCTGCTGCAGTACAAGATGGTTACCAACTTTATCACCACTTTTTTATATTTGATCAAGCAGGTAACTGGGCTGTCATCCAACAAGGAATGAATAAAGAAAACCGTTATGCTAGGCGTTATCATTGGCTGAGCGAAGACTTGCACAGCTTTGTAGACGATCCCCACTCAGGCATTTGTGGTTTACCAGAAGCTAATGTGCTTAACCTAGTTTATCATGACAATCAGGCAACTCGGAAAGCCTCAGTAGAGTTGTGCCAGGAGAAACCTGAGCTGGTGTCCAAGATTTACAAGTCCATTGCTCGGGTGAACCAGCCTAAACCAGCTTACCAACAATTAAGTTTGTTTGATGAACAACTGAGAGTAGGTCTGGAACATGAGCTTGCTACACCAGCAAAAAGCTGCCGCATCATGACAATGCCCAAACATCACCCCATACCTTCTGCCAGATATCTGGACAAAATCTTATACCAGCTATATGATCGCCCTCCAGGTAGCTACAAAAATTTGCTAGAAAGGCCAGGCGTCGGCCCCAGTACCCTACGAGCCCTTGCCATGGTTGCTGAGGTAACCCACGGCGCTTTGCCTAGTTTCCAAGACCCTGTACGCTATACCTTTGCCCATGGTGGAAAAGACAACTACCCCTTCCCTGTGCAAGGTGCCGATCTTACCCACTCCTTAGAGGTATTGCGTACTGCTATAAATAAAGCGAGGCTTGGAGAGAAAGACAAACTACAAAGCTTACGAAAATTAGCCCAAGTGGAAGGAAGACTTGTTACGCAAACTTGCCCACAAGTTTAGTCGAGCGACGTTTCGTTTGTCGTATTTGTGAGGGCTAGGCAAGGTAGAATTTTTTGTAATCAGGACTTTAGAGTTAAAAGTTATGAGTTAAAGTTTTGAATAAGTCGTTAGTCGTTGTGCGTGCCAGTATGGCGCTAGCCCCTTATTTCCCCTGTTCAATTGAAAGGCTATCCTCTCTGTGCCTATATCCCCAAGTTACATCTGTATGCAAAGGAGCATTTGCAAACGAAAAAACAAAATTATGGAAATTTTATTTAGTAGCCTTTGTTTAATTAGTTAATTGTAAGTGATATAATATATTAAAAGGTAATATTTGGAGGCGTAAGTAGCATGATTTCCATAGACAAAATAAGAAGTTCTATAGAAAATATAGCGTGTAAGTACCCAATAAAAAAGATTTCTTTATTTGGTTCTTATGCTGATAATACTGCAACAGATAGCAGCGATATAGACTTACTTATAGAGTTTTTTCCCTCCAATGTATCCCTATTTACACTATATAACATAAAATGTGAAATTGAAGAAAAATTACAAAAGAAAGTTGACTTGATTCATGCCCCAGTAGAAAAAGATTCTTTATTACACATAAACAGAGTAGTTGATATTTATGAACAATAGAGACTACCAGATTATCAAAAAAATAATTTCGGAAATAAATATTACAGAAGAACTTATAAAAGAAGTAACTCAGAAAGCTTTAAGAGTGATGAAAAGATAAAGCGCGCGTGTTGAATGCTAAAGTTTCTAAAATAAGAACTACAGAACAAAGTAAAGCTATTGTTATTGCAGAGGGCAGGTTCCATCCCTGCCCGTTTTGTTGTGTATCAAATATTAGGCAAGCCGGGCGGGCATGAAAGCCCGCCCTTACGCTCCAAGACAAGAAGCAGGAAGTCAAAGGCAGGTAGGGTTGCCTTTTTTATTTATAATTCTTACTGATACAGTAGATAATAAAATTACGCTGATTATATGTAAATTATTGATTCGATAATCACAACCAAAGAAGGGGCAGATAGAAATGCCAGCTACTAGAACCGTTAATAGGCTCATAAATGAAAAATCCCCCTACCTCCTTCAGCATGCCCACAACCCAGTAAACTGGTACCCATGGGGTGATGAAGCCTTTACTAAGGCCAAAGAAGAAGATAAACCTGTCTTCCTATCTATCGGCTATAGTACTTGCCATTGGTGCCACGTAATGGAGCGGGAATCTTTTGAAGATGAGGAAGTGGCTCAAGTTCTTAATAAAAACTTTGTGGCTGTTAAAGTTGACCGGGAAGAGCGGCCTGATATTGACACTATTTACATGGCTGTCTGCCAGACCTTGACGGGTCATGGCGGCTGGCCTTTAACAGTTTTTCTTACTCCAGATAAAAAACCTTTTTACGCCGGTACCTACTTCCCTAAAAACTCCCGCCACGGTATGCCAGGCTTGTTAGAACTTTTGGATGCCGTCCATGATGCCTGGGTCAATAAAAAAGACGAACTTATAAGCTCAGGTAATCAAATTGCTGAAATCCTGGAAAAGCAAGTTTACCACCATAGCCCAGGGGAGTTAGATAGGGATGTACTACAAAAGGGCTACGCTTATTTTGAGCAAAACTTCGACTCTAAGTACGGGGGTTTTGGCAGCGCTCCTAAATTTCCTACACCCCACCAGCTGATGTTCCTCTTACGCTACTATAAACTTACCGGAGAAAAAAAGGCTCTCTTCATGGTAGAAAAAACTCTGGAAAGTATGTACCTGGGCGGTATTTACGATCATATCGGCTTTGGTTTTGCCCGCTACTCTACAAATCGAAAGTGGCTGGTTCCCCATTTTGAAAAGATGCTCTATGATAACGCTCTCCTGGCCATAGCTTATGGAGAGGCCTATCAGATGACCGGTAACAAGTTCTACAGCAAGGTTGTCGAAGAAATATTTACTTATATCCTTAGAGATATGACTTCGCTGGAAGGTGGCTTCTACTGTGCGGAAGATGCAGACTCGGAAGGTGAAGAAGGAAAGTTTTACACCTGGATTCCTGAGGAAATCAAGGCTGTTTTGGGGGAAGAATTAGGCCGTTCTTTTTGTGATGCTTTTGATATAACTACAAAGGGAAATTTTGCAGGTCTAAATATACCAAACTTGATAAAAACAGGATTAGTTGGTGATTTTAACGAAGCCCGCCAAAAACTGTTTGCCAAACGGGAAGAAAGGGTGCATCCTTACAAAGATGATAAAATCTTAACCTCCTGGAATGGGCTGATGATTGCAGCCCTGGCTTTTAATTCGAGAGTTCTTAATGTCCCTGCTTATGCTAGAGCAGCAGAAAAAGCGCTGGACTTTATTTTGAAAAACCTGCGGAAAGATAACGGGAGACTTCTAGCCCGCTACCGGGATGGAGAAGCTGCCTATTTAGCCTATGTCGATGATTATGCCTTTCTGATTTGGGGTGTTCTGGAACTATACCAGACTACCTTAAAACTAGAATACCTAGAACTTGCCCTGGATTTACACCAGGATATGCTTAAATACTTTTGGGATAAAGAGAAGGGAGGCCTTTACCAATATGGCCATGATGCAGAAGCCCTCCTTACCCGCCCCAAGGAATTATACGACGGGGCATTACCCTCCGGCAATTCCGTGGCTACAGTAAACATGCTTCGTCTTTACTATTTAACCGGTGACCCAAGTTTGGCCGAGCAAGCAAGGGCCCAATTCAGACTATTTGGCCCAACAGTTAATAGTTCTCCAGCCGGATTTACCCATTTTCTGATGGCAGCATTTTTGGAACAGGCAGGTTCCGGGGAAATTACCATCGTAGGAGATAAAGAGGACAGCACAACCCAGGCCATGCTGGACACTATAAACAGCAAGTTTTTGCCTGAATTAGGGCTAATCCTAAAAACCCCCGGGCAAGATGAACAATTGTTAAACAAATTATTGCCGACTGCGGCAGAACGGAAAACTATAGAAGGTAAGACTACCGCCTACCTTTGTCGCAACTTTGCCTGTCAGCCGCCGGTAACAACGCCGGAAAAGTTGGAAGCTTTGCTTAATAGCCTAAATAAAGGCGCGAACGAATGATTGTTCCGCTCTGGACGAACTCCTACGCCGTTACCGCGAGCTAAGCTCGCGACGGCTGTGGAAATTAGTCCCGCTCCACAAAACATTCGCTCGCTTTTAAGTCGACTTTAGAAAACCGCAAAAGTATACCTAGCAAAAAACTAAAGGACGGAAAATCCGTCCTTTGTTCACTTAACCACCCGTATATAGAGGGTTTTACCTTTGGCGGGATTAGCATTAGGTGTTAACCGGACACAGTCCTCACCTACACTATTAGCGGTAAAACGGGCTTCAGGTTTATCTGCTTCGTTCCCCGCATCAATTTTACGGATAGCGTCTTCTCTGGCCATGAAACTAACTTGGTTAGAAAGATCAAATCCAATGAGTAATAGTTCTTCTCCAATCTGAAGCTGAATGTTGTCAGCAGATAAAACTAAGTCTCCCTTATCATCTATTTGATAAGGAATAATATGGGTTACAGAACCGTCCTCCCTTTCTTCTACCATCTTCCCTTCTTCTATGTCCAACTTGCCACCAGGCACATAATCTGCAGCAAGAATCGTATTGACATTCTGATCTGTATAACCGACAAGTCTGTAATGGAGATATTTTTGTTCACTATCTTCCGAAGAAATCAAAGCCATTCTGTAAGGTGTTCCGGGAAAATCCAAAGTTGATACCGGATGGGGAAAAACACTATCGTTAAACATACTACTATATATTACCTGGTATTGCCCTTCCGGATTTAAACCCCACAGCACAGCCAACAAGCCCTGCCCCGTGCGAGCCGGATTCGAGACAGGAACAAAATTAACCAGTTGGGCCGGTTGACGTTCATCCAGGGTAACGGTCTGCAGAGCGTACGGTTTAGCTTGTTGTAACCTATATGGAAGGAACAGGGCTAAAAGCAAACAGGCTAAAGCTAAACCTAGCTTGGCCCATTCTCTCCGCGCCAGTAAAGAAAAACCTTTTTTAAAGTCACCTGCCTGGATTCTTGATTTGACTTTTTGCCTGCTAGGATCTAAATCCCACCCTGCAAAGAATCTGTCAGCTTGATTTTTGGCTTCTTGGAGTAGTTCTTCCAGTCTGTTGTCGTCCATGGGAAGTCTCCCCCCTCATTAGTAGATCCCGCAGAATTTTTCTTGCTCTGGTCAGCCGAGTTCGTACAGCGTTTTCTTTAATATTCAAAACTTGACTAATCTCCTGAGTGGTCATTTCTTCAAAGTAGTAGAGAGCTGTTACAGTCCTATACTTTAGGGGTAAATCCATAACCTTGCGGAAAACATCTCCTCCTTCTACAGCCTCAAACATCCTTTCCTCAGATTTTCTTAAGTTATCTAAATAACGAAAATCGCTCCAAGGTATGATACGCCTATAGTAGGCCGAACGGAGGTAATCCTTGCAAAGGTTGACTGTTATTCGATAAATCCAGGTATAATAAGAGCTTTCCTGGCGAAAGCTGTCCAGGTTTTGATAAACCCTGCAAAATACTTCCTGGACAATGTCCTCCGCTTGCTGGCGATCTCTTAGGTGATAATAAGCTAGTTTTAATATTTTTTTCCCAAACCTTTGCACAAGGTATTCTAGCTGTCTGGTTCGCAAGTCATCTTGTAACTTACTTTCTTCAACTTTACCCACTCTGACCACCTTTTATTTTGAGCTATGTTTACGCTCTAATCTCCTGTCTCATGAAATAAACATAGGAAACGGCAAAACAGAGCATAGTAGCCGCAAGAATACCGGTTACATGGGGCCATACCAGAAGTAAGCTTTGACCAAGGGGTAAGGCTCCGGCAATAGCTCCCTCAAGCTGAGTTGTTAAGACAAGACCTAAAGTTCTCACTCCGGGATTTAAAATGGTCACCACAGCTTCATCATATAACATAGTTGGTGAAAGCCTGCCGACGCCCTGCCTTACTTTATAATTTCTTAAGACAACGTCACCGGGCGAATGTTCTCCAACTGGGAATAAACCATCTGCAATTAGCCCGGCAAACAAACCCATGAACACTACAAAAAACAGCCATACTGCAATTCCTGCCAAAGCCGAGGTAGCAGTTTGTTTGAATAAAAGGGAAAACAACTGGGATAAGGCTAGCCAAAGGGCCATATAGACAATAGTCAGTAAAATATAAATTAAGATCCTGCTTAATTCTTCTAAAATAGGTGGTATACCTATCAATATTATACCAAACCCAGCCACAGCCAAGCTCAAAGTTATAAGCATAATAGCCAGGACGGTGCAAGCTGCCAAAAACTTGGCATTGATAATTGCATCCCGGTGTATAGGTTGGGCCAATAGTCTACTCAAAGTGCCTCTGTTTCTTTCGCCGTTGATAGCATCAAAACCTAAGGCTAGGCCTACAAGAGGTCCTAAAAAGGAGATAAATGTGGCAAAGGAAGGAAGGGTCCCGCCGCTACTGGTGAATAGTTTTAAAAAGACAAAACTGTTTTGTTCTTCCTTTACTGCAGCCCTGATGCCTAAACCTGCACTATAAACGCTAGCCAAACAGGTAACTGCCACAATCAGGAGAATAATCATAAAACGCTTACTTCGGATATGATCAGCCAGTTCTTTTTTATACAATGTATAAAGACCCTGAATTTTCATCAACTCACCCCTTCCTTGGCAAAGTAGCGGCGATATATATCGTCCAAGTCTCCACCGCCCATTCTCAAATGAAGAATGCTATAATCTTTTTCAACTAAGGTTTTGACAAGCTCTTTTCTAATATCTTTACTGGTTCTGATGGTATACAGACCCCTATTGTGAGTTACTTCCTGTACTCCTTCCAAACCCCTAAGCAAGTTATCTGCTTCTTCATTATCAGGCTCAATTCTCAACTCCAGCAGCATACCTTCTTCCTTGGCCACCTGTTGCCATAAAGTATCTAACCGCCCGTAAGCCAAAAGCCTACCTTTTACAAAAATGCCCACTCGATCGCAAATTTGTTCCATCTGGTGTAGGAGATGGGATGAGATAAGAACAGTCCGGCCATCCTCCCGGGATAAGTTTTTAATTAATTGCAAAATTTCTTCTATACCTTTAGGGTCAATACCTAGGGTAGGTTCGTCCAGCACTACCACTTTAGGATCTTTAATTAAAATATCTGCAATCCCCAGCCTTTGCTTCATTCCTCTGGAGTAAGTTCCTGCCTTTTTATCAATAGCCTCACTTAAACCTACTTTTTGAGCTAAAATAGTTATCTTTTCGTCGATTATTGATTCTTCAATACCGTTTAACCTGGCCGTAAAACGCAAATTTTCTCTTCCCGTCATATCCTCATAAAAACCTACATTGTCAGGAAGATAACTGACAATACGTTTTACGGCTATGGGTTCTCTGGTGCTGTCATGGCCATCTACCCAGGCCCTTCCTGAGCTTGGTTCAGTCAGACCTAAGAGCATGAGAATAGTAGTGGTTTTACCTGCCCCGTTGGGGCCTAAAAGACCAAATACCTCCCCTTCTTTAACTTCTAAGTTAAGTCCATCAACAGCGGTATAGTCACCATAACGTTTAGTCAATCCTTCTGTCCTGATAATAACCTTGGCTTCTTCCATTTTTATCTTCTCCCGTACACTTTAAAAGTGTAATAAAGACCATAAGCCATAACCCCTATGATAACTACACCAACAAGTCCCCAGAGGGTAGATGTTTTAACTGTCACTCTAAATTCCGCCTTGCTCGAAGTCTCTTGTGTACTGGCAGTCATAGTGACCATATAGTCACCGGCTATAGCTTTACTGTCAGGCTTAATTGTAGCTTTAACTTCTTGGCTTTCTCCCGCTTTCAGCAAATCGATCTGTTCAGGTTCAAAGGTGACATCCCAATTTGAAGGTTGACGGGCTGTAAGTTTCACATTGCGCAGATCTGCACTTCCGGTATTTTTAACAACTAAAGTGGTAGTAGTTTCCCGACCTGCAGTTGTGTCTACCTTTAGTAACCCGGTAGGGGTTGTCAGTTCCACTTCATAAGTACCTGTAATAATTACTTTTAATTCAGTAGCTACGGTTTCGCCTGCTGAGACAGCGCCTATGGGAATAGTATACTCACCAGCTTTGACATTTTGAGGCGGTTTAACCTGAATATCCAGACCCTGACTTTTTTCCGGTTCCAAACTTATACTGGCAATTTGTTTATCCTCATATGAAGGTTTAAAAGATATTTCCCAACCCGGAGGAACTTTGGCCCCAAGGCTGTAAGATTGTTCCTGACTGCTGTTATTAGTCAAGTCAACCCGGAAGATAAACATCGCACTACCCGGCCCTTGCAGCTCAGGGTATTGGGCAACCAACTCACTTTGTTCCTGGGCAGCCTTGCTTACTTTTAAATCTAAAGTTAAAGTGTCACTTACCCCTGCCCCGCTAGCCCGAAGTCTGATTTGATATGTTTTCTCAGCTGCATCAAGGGGTACTTCCACCCTGTAATTTACATCTTGAGTTTCCCCATTTTTTACGTAGACCTGATGGACTGTTTTACCCGTGCCCAGAAATGTACCTTTCCAACCTGTAGGGATAGAATCAGTAGTCAGTTCAACACTTTGTGATGCCCCTTTATTATCTACCTCCAAAGGAAATTCCACAGTCTCCCCCGGTTTAACTGTAAGTCCGGGATAAGCCGTACTCAAAGTTAATCCCCCGACGGCATGGGCCAAACTTCCACTTCCCCCCAAAGTTAAAGCAATAATTGTTAAAGAGAAAATACTGGCTAATATCTTTTTCCATATACTTTTTGCCATAATAACCCTCCTTACAAAACTTACTTAAAGTAAAACTGTGAATACAAAAGGCAAGGCACGAGAAATCCCTTTTTTATATTTAGACGAGATAGAGTTAACAGGAATTACAAAATAGAAAATTTTGTGGTGAAATGTTAAACTTAGGTAAGATATGGGAGGTAGAATTATGATTTTGGTAAGTTCTTGTTTGCTAGGCTTAAAAACTCGTTATGACGGGGGAAATAACGCTCAAAAACTACTTTTAAAATATAAAGACTTGCTAAAGTTTATTCCCGTATGTCCGGAAGTGGAAGGAGGGCTTTCCATCCCCCGGCTGCCAGCCGAAATAGTTAACGGCGATGGTTCTAAAGTGCTCACAGGGCAAGCCCGGGTCCTTGATTGCCGGGGAAGGGATGTGACAACTGCCTTTGTAAAGGGAGCAAAAATAACAGCCGGTAAATTATCTTCCCATAATATTACTGCTGCTATTCTAAAAGAGGGCAGCCCTTCCTGCGGAGTACACCGGATTTATGATGGAACTTTTACTAAGCATAAAAAAGCAGGCCAAGGTGTAACAGCAGCTTTACTGCAACAACTTAACCTGCCTGTATACTCCGAAGAAGAACTGACAGAGGAATTGCTCGCCTTTTTACAAAGTCAAAGCTAAAAATGACACATCATCTTTAGTAGCCCTTACCTTTAGTAAACTTATGAACCTTTGACAGGTTTCAGCCGGCTCCTTTATATCTTGTAAAAGAGTCATGATTTCTTTTTCTCCGGCAACGTCTAACAAACCGTCGCTATAGGTAAAAAGCAGCCCCGGAGCTATAAAATCCAGCTTTTGCTCATCATAAGTAACATTCTTTCGTATACCTAAAGGAATGGCCTGGCTTGTCAAACTTTTTATGCCCTGAACATCTTTTAAATAAGCCGGGGGATGACCTGCATTAGCGTAAGTTAGCTGATCATGTTCGATTTTTAAGCAAATAGCTGTCACATAATATGCTGCCTCACAGGGCTCCAGCAAATTACAGAGTTTAAGATTTAACTTGGTAAGTAAATCCTTTGGACTTTTGGAGTTACGCTCCAGTAAAGCTTTGGAAGCAGCAGCAATCAAAGCTGCCGAAGGGCCGTGACCGGTAGCGTCGGCCATGACAGCCCACCTGGCACCACCATCCTCCCAGACTTCTAAGAAGTCTCCTCCTACCCGGCAGCAAGGCTGGTAATGCATGCAGTCCTTGGGTCCTAATTGATTATTGGCAAAAAAAAGGTTCTCCTGGACCTGTCCAGCAAAAACCATTTCCGAGATTAAACTCTCATTTAGTTCCCGGATCTTCAGCATATTACGAACCTTAATCAGTAATTCCAAACGATCCACCGGTTTAGATAAAAAATCATCTGCGCCGCAATCTAAGCCATGGATACGACTTTCCCGATCATTTAAAGCAGTTACCAAGATTACAGGCAAAAACCTATCCTGGGTGTTTTTTTTAATTTCCTTGCAAAAGGTAAAACCATCTACCTCAGGCATTAATACATCTAGCAGAACTAAATCGGGGTCATGTTCCTCAATTACCCGGCGGGCTTCCTCCGCACTTTCCGCCTCAAGAAGTTCATAACCTTCCGATTGCAGCATGCTTACCAGCAAATCACGGTTTATGGGCGTATCATCAACGATTAGTACTTTTTTCTTCATTCCTCAGCTCCTTCCTAACCCAAACCCGGCCCCGACCAACGGTAAGCTTATTACAAAGGGCTTCAACTACCATGAGTCCCCGCCCCTCTTCTTCCATACCAACCGCCTCTTTGACCATGATCGGACCGGTTCCCTCATCACACACCAGCAAAATTAAGTTTCGGGCAGCAGGCAAATATCTCATATTGACTTTAACCTTTTTCTCTTCCTGCCAGCGATTACCGTGTTTGACCGCATTGCTCAACAGTTCCAAGATTACTACTTCCAGGGCAAACTGGTCATCCTCTGAGCATATATTCCAGGATGCCAAGGTATCCATGACATCCTTACGTAAACTTTTTAGAGAGCTTAGGGTGGAAGAGGCCTGTTTACGCCATTTCATTGCCAGCCTCTTCAATCTTAGCATAGATTGGTATAATTTGGTTGAGTTTGGTGATTTCAAAGATCCGGGCCACTTTTGGCTGAGGAGCAACTAAGAAAACACCTTCACCTTGCATACGTCTTAAAAGGGAGATAAAAACACCTACTCCGGAACTGTCGATTAGTTCCAGTTCTGAGAGTTCTATAATTATCCTCTGGGTATCCTTTGTGATATAGGTTTTGATTTCTTCCTTGATCTCATTAGTGTTTTCGTAAGTAAGTTCGCCCTTTAAATAAACAACCAGGTCACCGTTTTTTTGCTCGATCTGCACCATCGATTACCTCCTACACCGTAAACTTTTGCGTTGTTTGGAGAAGTTGATTAATCCCGGCCCGCAGACTTTCAGCTGCAGAAGCTACTTCCTGCTGAGAAGCAGTCTGTTCCTGGGCAGCAGCTGCTACTTCTTGAGCCCCTGCTGCGCTAGACATTATTTTTTCGTTAATGTCAACAACCAGGTCGGAAAGTTCTTGCCCGCTTCTTTCCAGAAAAGCGCTTAGCTCCATAAGTTTTTCAGATGACAGACGAGTTGATTTGACTGCGTCTACTAAAACTCCTAAGGATTCACCGGCCGTTTTGATCATCTTTAACTGCTGACTGATTTCGTCAGCATTTACTTCCATGGAATTGACGGTAACCGTAGTTTCAGATTGAATGTCTTCAATCAAACTGGTAATCTTACGGGCAGATAAGGCCGATTCCTCAGCTAATTTTCTTACTTCTTCGGCTACAACGGCAAAACCTCGACCTGCCTCTCCAGCCCTTGCTGCCTCAATAGCTGCGTTTAAGGCTAATAAATTTGTTTGGCTGGCAATACCATCGATCAAACCTACCATTTTTCCGATTTCTTCAGAACGCTTAGACAACTTTTGAATAGCGCCGGTAGCAAAATTAACTGTTTCGGTAACAACGGAAAGCTGTTTAATAGCCTCATCAACAGCTTGTTGACCAAGGCTGGCGACATTTTCAGCTTCTTTGGCCTGGCTTAAGGTACCTCTTGTGGCACTTTGCAGTTCATTTGCCGCATCTTTCAGGCTTCTGGCGTGATTACTTAAGCTTTCAGAGCCAAGCGACAACTGTTCACCGCTTTCAGCAATGTTCTGAATAGTAGCTGCAATTTGTTCAGCAGCCTGGCTGGTTTCTTCTGAGCTGGCTGCCAACATTTCGCTGGCCTGATTTGCTTCTGCACTACCCTGGGCTATCTCCAGGATTATGGTTTTCAGGCTTTCAATCATGGTTTTAAAAGCATCAACTAATTCTTTAATTTCGCCCTTACTGTTTTTGGCGTCTAACTGTACAGTCAAATCTCCAAGGGCCGCTGTTTTCGCTCCTTTAACTAGCTCCGATACCGGTCGGCTTATAGATTCAGCTGTCTGCCTGGATATAAACCCTACCAGGATCAGGCTGAGGACAACTACTGCCAAAGTTACTACAATTATGATCGTAGCTATTCTTTCACTCTCCGCGACTGACTTCTCAACATGTTCATTGGCATGAGCTGATACTTCATTCAGCAAAGAACGTAACTGTTCAACTGCAGGCACCACATGGGCAACAAACAACTTTTCGGCTCCCTCATAATCTCCCTGGGAAGCCATTTCCCAGGCTTTATGTCCATATTCATGGAGTGTTTGATGAAATTCGTCCATGGCCAGGTAGGTTTCCAGAATCTCCTCATCGAAGCCGGCTTGATCGTACCATTGACCAAAAGCACACTCATGGGGACCTAAAGGTTCCGTCCTAAGTTCTTTAGTTAAGAACATTTTATAAAAACTTAGGACAAACTCCACATGGGCAGTTTCAGCTTGCAATATATTGGTGTTAGTTGTTGTTTCTTCCACCAGTTCTTCTGTGATGCGATGTAAGTAAATAATATTGGAAAAGGATAGTCCCCCTATGATAAGCATAGCGACCAGGGCTATCATAGAAGTAATAAAAAGACGCTTTTTAATCCAGCTCATAGTCAGCCTCCTCGCATAATTGGTGCAGTAACCTTCTCTTAGCTAAGTTGTAAATCAGCAAGCAGTTGGTTAAAAGCATTTAGATTAATAGGCTTGGCCAGGTAGTGATTAAAACCTGCCTCCATTATTTTTTCTGCATCGCCAGGCATGGCATGGGCTGTGACAGCCACCATCACCGGTAATTTAGTCCCATACTGGTTTTTCAAACGTTTGGCCAAGCTTATCCCGTCTTCTCCTGGAAGTTGAATGTCCAGGAAGATCACGTCAGGTATTAAAATTTGCAGCTGCTTTTCAGCTTCTTCGGCATTTTCCGCCTTGTAGACCATAAAATCATTTATGGTCAGCAAATCTTCCATTAATTCCATGTTTAAAGGGTTATCCTCAACTACTAAAGCTGTTTTCATTTATCATCACCTTTTTCTAAAAGTTCAAGAACTTTAGCAGCAAAGTTTTCCTTAGAGAACTCGCTTTTCCTGGCAATGTAGAGCACCCTCTCTTCTAAGAAACTCCTTTCATCCATAGTTAAAGATTTGGAAGTAACCACCACAACAGGTATATGAGCAATGGCTTCATCACTTTCTTTAATTTTTAGAAAGTCAAAGCCATCCATCTGGGGCAACATCAAATCTAAAAAGATTATGTCGGGGCAGCTTGCTCGGGCCTTCTCCAACCCATCTTCCCCACTCATTGAGGTAAGAACTTCTGTATCTGCCGACTTTAAGTAAGTTTCCATTAATTCCAAAGCTGTCGAATCATCATCGATAACTAAAGCTTTACAACCAGAGACCGGTTTATGTAAAATTCGTTCCACACAAGATTCCAACAGCTTCTTTTCAACAGGCTTGACAAGATAATCTTTAGCACCTAAAGCCAGGCCCTTCTTTCTTTCATCCAGGATGGAAACTACCAACACAGGAACAGCTGAAATAGCAGGGGTAGATTTGATCTTGGCCAATACTTCCCACCCGCTAATGTCAGGCAAGAGCACATCTAAAACTAACAGATCAGGAAATTTTTTTAATACTAAGTTGATGCCTTCTGTCCCACTATGAGTACTATAGACGGTCATGCCCAGCTCTTCCAAATAGGTTCTTAAAAGCTCCTCTGTCTTTTTATCGTCTTCAATTAGAACACAGGTTTTTTGCTTTGTTTCACCTTGCAAATTTAGGGAAACCTCTTCTACTTTGGTTTGGCCAACTTCCCCTTCCGGCACGGTAAACTTAAAGACTGTGTTTTTACCAGGTTTTGCAGTAAGCCAAATTTTACCTCCAGCCAAGTTAATCATATTCTTGACTAAAGCTAACCCCAGACCAGAACCTTGGTGCTTGCGGGTTAAATAGCTGTCTACCTGATAAAAAGGTTCGAAAACAGCTTGCCATTTTTCCTTAGGAATCCCGATCCCTGTATCCCAAACTTCAACTTGCAGCTCATTTCCTACTTTATCAACTTCTATGCCCACCTGCCCGTCTTGGGGAGTAAACTTAACCGCGTTAGACAACAGGTTGTATAGTATCTGTTTCAGTTTCCTTTCATCGCCCACAAATTTATCCGCCTGAGGAGTTATATTAAGTTGAATCTTAATACCGTTTTGGGCTGCTTTCTCCCGTAGCAGGTTAACTCCTGAGGTAAACAGGGCAGGTAAATCGATTAGCTGGTTTTCCCATTCCAACTTACCTGATTCTACCCGGGTTATATCCAGGATATCGTTGATTAAAGAGAGTAAATGTTTGCCGGCTGTTAAAATATTTTGGGCAAAACGTTTTTGCTTGTTGTTTAACTCACCGAAAGACTGGGCATCTAACAGCTCAGCAAAACCTAAAATTGCATTAAGAGGTGTCCGAAGTTCGTGTGACATGGTTGCTAAAAATTCAGTTTTGCTTCGGCTGGCTTGCTCAAGCTTAGTCAAACTATTGTTAATTTCAGTTAAATCCTTGAAGATTTGCAACACTTCGACTATCTCCCCATGCTCATTGAAAATAGGGGTGGTAGTTAACAGTACCGAAACATACTCTCCTTTTTTATTGACTAAAAACAGTTTTTTGCCTACAACAGCTGTCTTGGTATTAATAAGATGACACAAACCGCAAAGATTAGATTCACACATTTTTTCAAAGTCCTGAGAATGGTGCTTAATAACGTCACAGCATAACTTCCCGACTACTTCTTCCGCGCTATAACCGGTGATTTGTTCGGCTCCCTTGCTGAAAGATGTAATCTTACCATCCGGAGTCAAAATAACAATACCGTCTGCAGAATTCTGTAAGATAGAATTCTTATGTTTTAACTCTTTGTTAAGCTGATCCCGGCTGTTGCGAAGTTCTGCTGCCATTTTTTCCATGTCACTTAGCTGCCTGACCCGATCTAAAACAAGAGCAAGTTGATTGGCAAATATTTTAATGGCATTTTGCATTTCATCTGTAACATTTTCCGGAAAAGCCAAAACTAAGGCGCCATACATTTTTTGCGTACAGACAGGATAATAGCCAACCAAGTGGGGTTTTATGGTTCCGATACCTGAGTTAAGCGTGATATCCGGATTTCTTAAAGTTATGATTTTATTTCCGGCCACAGCCTCTCCGATTGGACCGTCACCATACTGGACAACTCTTTTACCGTTTTCGGGAAAAGCATAACTAGCCTTTAAAGTAAGAATATCGGTAAAGCTGTCGTACTCATAAAAAGCACCGCTTATGATTTGCTCTGCGTCACCCAGATACTTTAGTGAACCTTTCAGGATTTCTTCTTTGTCAAAAGTAGAATTCCAAAAAGGATAGATTTCTCTTCTAACCTTATCTATGGCCAATATTTTATTTACTTTCTCGACTGCCCTTAAAATTGCTTGGGGTTCTTCACTTTCACTAATACTTATATCGCTCTTTTTAAGTACTTTAATAGCCCTGCCCAGGGGAACGACCACCCCCTTGCGCACAAAAGCAACAAACTTGATGAAGTAAAAGCAAAATAAGGCCCAAAGCAATAGGGAAGCAAACAGAATTACCAGGAGGCGGGATAACTCCTTACTCTCAATTTGCTGCATTTTTAACTCTTGGAACTTAATATATTCATTTAGATTGTAACTAAGTTGCTGACTTACTTGATAAACTACCCTTTCGGGTGCAGCACTTTCTAAGGCGGCGTGAAACTCATCATGGGTAGATTTTACCCTATTAAAATAGATTAGCTCTTCGCTGCTAGGAGTATAGTTAAGTATAAACTGGCCTAAAACACATTCATTGGAACTGGGTGGCACTACCCCTTCTTTAGGATCCAGTACATACTGAATAGCATATTCGGAATGAGAGGCATTAACAAAAGACAGTTGATTGAGTAAATGGTGTTGTTTTTCTATTTCCGAGCCTATATAAAAATTGGAAACTATAGCAAAAACAATAATGGCAAACATGCCTCCCAAGGTATAGGCTAAAGTTTTTAATTGAGAAATAAATTTACCGTAAAGCATGTTAAACCTCCCGAAACCATAATATCTGGGCGTCTAAACAGGAAAAAA
>DUOV01000007.1 GCA_012838615.1 Clostridia bacterium
CCCGAGGGTAGTATAACCCGCCCCCGGGTTTGGTAAGCTAGGGTAATCCAGGAAGTTACGATCTTTAAGAACAACAGCAGCAGCTTGTGAAATCGGGAACGACCACGAGAACCGTCCCTCTGGTTGCCCAAAGATCTTTTAACTGCCTCAAATTATTCATAACAAAATCTCCACATATTGCCTTGTAATATTTAATACGCCCAGTTTTTCTGCATATCTCAGTAGCAGAGGGATATTTTTATCCTTACCATTTAGATATCTCTTGATGGCCTCGTTTAAAATTGCAACATCTATACTATTTCTATTACGGATAATATCGCAGATAGTTCGCTCCTTATTGTATGCTTTAATTGGTCTTCCGTAAACGGTCTCTAATTCCGCAACACCTAGCTGATAGAGGCCTTTCTTTACTGTATATACTTTAACTCTCTCATCTCTTAAATGAGTAGCATTATACCCATAGGGAACAGTTACTGACCATTCAAAGGGATCTCTATCTGTTAAATCATGTAAATATAAGGCAGTCTCATGGGAGAAAATTGCCCTTTGGTTTTTGGCCTGGAGCCTATACATTTCGTCATCAAATGAATCAGGTGTTAAATACACCCCATGGGCAATCCTTTCCAGTTTGTTTTCCCTGACAAAGATGTTTAAATATTGTCTGGGAATGCCTGCCTCCACAACTTCTTTTGTGAGAATCAAACCATCTTTATCTTCAATTAACTTCTCCAACACTACTTGATAACTCATAATTATCAACCCCTATTTACTTTTACGCTATAATTATAAGTTATTTGAGCGTGAATGTAAATAGGTTTTTGAATTTTATTCCATATTCCTGCTGTGATTTTTACTTTTTAGCTGTAATTACAATCCATTTTAGCGCAAAAGTAAAAACAAGGGACATTATAAATACTACCTATAATACACTTAAAATCAGATACTCTAGTAGATTTAAAAAGGATTTCAAAACGATTGTTAAACGAGATTATGATGTAAATCTTTTAGAGGAAATAATCAATACTCTTACACTATCTTGACTCGTACAGGAACCCATAGCGATTTATTTTAAGCAAAAACCACCTAAAAAGGTGGCTTTTTTTAATCACACATCAATAATAATTTAATTAATACCCTATATATAACCGCGATGAATAAGAAAAACAGCAGAGGCTTGTGAAATTGGAATCGACCACGAGAACTGTCCCTGTGGCTGACTTCATGTGGCTGACCTCTGGTTGCTTTTTATTATGAGTATGCAACACTTCTTTCATATAAAACTTCTGGATCAATATCTGCTTGATTACACCATTCGATACTATCAAAACTTACCCTAACGGACTTAAATTTATTCTCGTCCTTTAGTTCTTTAAAGATTCCTTTATCTAAATAAGGTTTCATATCAAAAATCCTTTTTTCTCCATTCTCAAATGTTAGAAGTAATTGGTAATCACTCAAAGGTATTACATCTTTAACAGCCAAATACATTAATCTGCACCTCCTATTTAAGTGGCTTGATTTTGAAAGGCAGTTCCCCATTCATGACTAAAGTCCAATTCGCTAGCAATTCCTCTTTTCGTAATTCTGCCCATGCCAAGACAAGCTTAAGCTGCTTTTTCGGGAGATCCCCTTCCCTTAATTCACAAGTGTTTATATCAATTATTGCCTTATATTCACCATAATAAGCGTGAAAATGTGGAGGATTATGTTCGTCAGGAGCGCAAAACATTCTAATAATTATTCCATAAAACATACTTATAGTTGGCACGCTTTCTCCCTCCACGTAGAATAAAATTATATCTGTGCAAATTTAGTATACCACGTGACCAGCTTTCCCTCAATCTATTACTAGTCTGTAGACGTGAATTTTCAGCCGCAAAAACAACAACTCAGATTGTGAAATCGGGATCGACCACAAGAACCGTCCCTCTGGTTTCTGTTGTTCAATGCAAAACAAATTTGTATAATTTATTGACAATCTGCGCATAATGTTTTACAATGAAATTAGAAAGGAGTTGAAATCATGGCTGATACAACCAATATAAATGTTCGTGTCGATAAAGAATTAAAGCGTAAAGCCGAAGCTATCTTTAACGAGCTTGGTTTCAATATGTCTACTGCTGTGAATATGTTTTTACGCCACTCCATTCGTTACGGCGGCATTCCATTTGACCTTCGTCTTGACATACCCAATGAGGAAACATTAGCCGCAATTGATGATGTTAATAATAACCGCAACATGAGCAAAACCTTTAGCAGCGTTAAAGATCTAATGGATGATCTCAATGCTTAAAATCAGATACTCTAGTAGATTTAAAAAGGATTTCAAAACGATTGTTAAACGAGGTTATGATGTAAATCTTTTAGAGGAAATAATCAATATCCTTGTTCAGGGGAAACCACTTCCTAAAAAGTATCGTGACCATCCACTCGCAGGAAATTACGGCGGTCACCGTGAATGCCATATTACTCCTGATTGGCTGCTCATATATAAAATAGATAAGGATACCCTAACACTATCCTTGACTCGTACAGGAACCCATAGCGATTTATTTTAAGCAAAAACCACCTAAAAAGGTGGATTTTTTTAATCACACATCAATAGTAATTTAATTAATACCCTATATATAACCGCGATGAATAAGAAAAACAGCAGAGGCTTGTGAAATCGGGATCGACCACGAGAACCGTCCCTCTGGTTGAGGCAAACATAAAAAAGGAAGCGGGGGAACGTCCCTGTGCTTCCTTTTCGTGTATAAGCAAAGTCTTTTGTTTAGCCGTTGGCAACCGACTTAATCACCTTTATTTCAATATCATGGCTGTCAACCTTTTTCTCTATTCTATCTACTTTCTTTTCAAGAGCTTCTAGTTTTTCATAAGTTTGATTGTAACCATCAAATAATACTTTATGATTTAGATCCATCTTATTCTCAAGTTTAACTAATCTTTGCCCTATTCTAGCTAAATCATCTTTAGTAGCCATATTAGCTAAGTCGTCTTTAGTGGCCATATTAGCTATATCGTCTTTAGTAGCCATGTTAGCTATATCGTCTTTGGTTGCCATATTGGCTATATCATCTTTGGTAGCCATGTTAGCTATATCGTCTTTAGTAGCCATGTTGGATTTCATTGCTTGCATTTCAATATACAACTTTTCTAACAGATTAAAAATCTTTTCTTCCATACCAACACCTCCACTTAGCCCCATTATAGCTTGTCATCTCAGTACATACAATAAAATAATCTTCGGAATTTATCTAATGGGTTAAGCCTAAACCGCAAGAACCATCCCCTGATTGTTTCTTGTCTTTAAGTGAGTAAATTTTGGGTTATAATATATCCAGTTCTAAAATAAAGGTGTGGAAATATGGCTGTAAGTAGAATTGAATTTGAGAAGAAAGTAGTCTTTAAGATGATCTTGATTTATTGTAAAGGACATAAGCATAGGAGCGTGTTATGCAGTAAATGCAATGAACTAGTTGAATATGCTCATAATAGATTAGATAACTGCAAATTTGGAAATGAGAAGACCTTCTGCTCTAAATGTGAGGTGCATTGTTACAAGCCTGAAATGAGAAAAAGTATAAAGAAGGTAATGAGATATTCAGGTCCAAGAATCCTATTACATAATCCTATATTAGCAATAAAACATTTTCTAGGAAAATAAATTCTGTATTCCTCTCGCCTAAGTCTTTGTTATTATGTAACGGCTTAAGCCTGTAAGTCTGGCAATTTGTCTGGCAGATAGCCCCTCTTCCTTTAACTTTCTTAAACAGTTATCCCTCTCTAGAATATTCATTCTTTGGATGTCACTGCAGTGCGATACTTGGCAAATCTGTTTAATCATTTTAGCTGCTTCCCCGTCCTTGATTTGCCTTTTTTCTTCTATATCTAAACAATTAATGCTGCTTTTTTTCTCATGAAATTTTTTAAACATCAACTTAGCTCTGTTTCTGTCTACATCAAATAAATCAAGTACAAAATCAATGTCCGTAATTGTTCCACCATTTATGTATTCATTGTAACTGCTCCATTTATATAGCTTTAAATCTTTTACTAAGCCTGCCTTTAGAGGGTTCTGATGAATGTATCTTAACACTGCCAAGAGATATTTTTCGGTTTCTACTACTTCGCTTTTATATCTATCTTGAAACAAATGTCCAACTCTTTCATATTTCCAGTTATACCAATAGACATAACTCGCTCCTATTCTCCTCATGGTAACCCCTAAGTCCTCTTTTCCCTCTTTTAGCAATATATGAACATGGTTTCCCATAAGACAATAGGCATAAATCTCATAACCACTGGTTTCTTTATAGCGCTCCAAAGTTTCCAGGAATTTTATAGCATCTTCATCTTCTTCAAAGATCATCTGCCTATTTACTGCTCTTAAGATAATATGATATATTCCCGTTTTACTCTTTTCTCTCGCTACCCTTGGCATTTTCTAACACCCTTTTTAAATCTACCATTTTTATCCTTTCTTTTCAACCGCAGGAACCGTCCCCTTGGCTGATTCATATAACCGCGATGAATAAGAAAAACAGCAGAGGCTTGTGAAATCGGGAACAACCACAAGAACCGTCCCTCCGGTTGATTAACGGTATTGAAGTGGTGACCTGTTTCCGAGGAAATGCTGCGAAGGCTTTTCCCTTTATATTTAAG
>DUOV01000066.1 GCA_012838615.1 Clostridia bacterium
GGTGTCTTCGGCTGATACCAACCAAAAATACATGCTGATGCAGCACTAATTGATGCAAAGAAAGTCAAGATGGCTACTAAGCTGGTAAGTAAAGCTATTTTTACCTTTCTCACAATTTTCACCTCCTTTGCAAAATCCTGGTCAGGATAAAATCTATATTATCCATTAGTTTATAACCTAATGGAGTGATAGCTAGGCTTTGCATCACAATCCCTATACAGCTTGCGCCGACTAGGGGATAAGCAAAGGGTGGGTGTAATAAATGAATCAATCCTAGAATTAAGGTTAAGAAAACTAAGCTTATAAAAGTCCTTTTCCTTAATATTTTTCCATACTCCTTGGAGATAGGCTTTTCCGGAACTTGTCCTGGTGCCCATAAGATGTATAGTACCAGGGATAGAACAAAGGTGAATAAGAGAATAAGTTTTCCATAGAAAGTAAAAAAGTCTGGAAAAAGTTCTACTAGCTTGGCACTACCAGTAAAAGAAATGGCACTAAATATAGCACAATTAGTCATTGTCTTACAATGGGCTCCTCCTGCAAATGATTTCATGATAGCAAAAGAGGCATAGACCATCAGCATTATGTCAGCAACTCCAAATACCCAACTTACAAGAAGGGTTAGAAGAAAACTATATAGGACTGATATAGCTGACTCAGCACCAAAAATAATAACATCTCGTTGTTCCTCTGTCAGGTTAAGGGAAACTGCTAACTTGCTGCACCAGTTATTGATTAGTTTCATTGATTTTTCCCCTCATGAAGTGGTATCTTCTTATAAAGAAAGCTAGTGTAATGAATAGAATTACTTGCGGCAAAATGAATATAACAAGTAACCAGTCGCTAGATTGCACGTCATCATATGTTACATTAAGTAGTCTCATTAATATGGGGCCACTTATGATTTCGGCAAAACCAAGTAGAACCACAACTACTAGACTAACGAGAAAAGCGGAAGTTGGTTTGCAGTTTGTAAAATAGGATAGTAATATAGCAAATATGGTAATTAGGATTACTGTATGCACACCAAAAGAAATCGGAAAGTGTCTTATCAAATAGGCAGATGTACCATAAAGTATTCCTATTTTAGTAATGTTTTTCCAACCTAAAGGTATATTTAGCAAGGCGAATGCTAAAAAAGTGTACGCAGTAGCTTCTGGTATTGCTACGAAAAAGTAGTAAATCCATGATAGTTCCACAAGCAAGTCTCCTTATGTTAATTATTGGTTATTTTTACATATTATTCGACATACTGACAAAAAAAAACCTTTTTTTTAAAAACTTTTTTACTTAAAAAGCTTAATTGTAGATATAAATTTATTATAACAATTATTTTAAAAGTTTTGAGGTGTTAACTCAAGCATGAAATATCAAAATATAAAAAGAGCAATATTTGAATCCCGTCCTAATCGTTTTATTGCCTATTGCTTATTAGATGGAAAGCAGGTTACAGCTCACGTTAGGAATACAGGAAGATGCAGGGAAATACTAATCCCCGGTACTAAAGTATATCTGGAACCTTCACATAAAATAGAGCGTAAAACCCCTTATTCATTAGTAGGAGCTGAGAAAGGTGATATGTTGATCAACATTGACAGTACCGCACCTAATAAGGTTGTGTTTGAAGCTCTGAGCAACAAGAAGCTAGTCTTACCTGACTTAGACAATATTTTTTCTCTTAAAAAGGAAGCAATCTATAATAATTCACGTTTTGATTTTTACATAGAAAGTGAGACAAGTAA